>CAMWRW010000065.1 GCA_947176755.1 uncultured Porphyromonadaceae bacterium | reverse complement strand
CACTTTTTATTTTTAATGATACGGCTACCACCGAGATCTACACATCTCTATTCGTCTGGAGGGTCAGATGTGTATATGATTTTTTTTTTTAATTATTGGGAGACCTTCGATTTCTACACAATCGACATGACCAACGCTGACAAAGCTATCCAGTCGCCCGGATTCTATCTTCAGCAGGATGATGTGGTCTACATCGAACCCAACGACATGCGCAAACGCCAGACAACTGTCAACGGTAATAACACGCTCTCAACAAGTTTCTGGATTTCCGTGGCTTCGCTTATCACCTCGGCCGTGACAACAATCGGAGTCTTCATCAACAAATAAAAGAGTCTATCCCTCGATATGAATCAGAAAACATCATCGGCAAACGAAAAAAATCAGGATTCCTTCTCCCTGATAGCCTTTTTCCGCGTATGCCTTGAGAAATGGAAATGGTTCCTCATTTCGGTAGTGTGCGTATGCGCACTCGCCGGACTTTATATCCTGCGCCAGCAGCCTGAATATACGCGCACCATGTCGCTTCTTATCAAGGATCAGGACTCCGGCGGAGGAGCGGCCGATATTGCCAGCGCCTTCTCCTCGCTCGGCCTAGTGTCGTCGAACACGAATGTCAACAACGAACTTATCACGCTTGTCTCCCCTGCCGTAATGCAGGAGGTGATCGAGCGTCTCCATCTCCAGGTCACGATCACTGAGAAAGGACTCTTCCACGGAACGACGCTTTATGGCGCCACCGAGCCTTATATCATCGATTTCCCCGATTTGAATCCTGAAGTGACCGCCTCTTTCCGTATGGATAGAAATTCCGACGGCTCTGCCCGACTTTATAAATTCAAGAAGTCGGGGCCCGAAGGAAGGGAGAAATTCGAAGAAGAAGTGACTCTCCGCCCCGGCGCAACCGCGGTCAATACTCCCGTCGGCCGCGTCACATTTACCCCCAACCCGAAATTCGATAACCCCGATGCCGATCCGACGAGCACACTCATCGTTTTCCGCAGCGGCCTGCAACCCGCGATTGAATTCTTCCTCAAGGAACTCAAGGGAGATCTCGCCGACAAGGATGCCGATGTTATCGACCTCAGCGTAACCGATGTCTCCATCGTCCGCGCAGTCGATATTCTCAACAACATTATCGCCGTCTACAAGCAGGACTATGTCGACGACAAGAATGAAGTCGCCGCCGCCACCTCCCGCTTCATCGACGAACGCCTCGCCCTTATCGAACGCGAACTCGGAACTGTCGACAGCGACATTTCCGAATATAAGTCAAAAACACTCGTGCCCGACCTTGAGGAAGCCGCAAAAATCAATATGCGGACAACTCAGGACCTGACCGAAAAGGAACTGGAATATACCAACCAGCTCGCAATGGCCAAGTATGTGCGCGACTACGTCAACAATCCGGCAAATGCCGACAATGTGATTCCGGTCAACACCGGCATGGGTTCCAACCAACTTGAGACTCAGATTTCAACCTACAACCAGACTCTTCTCGCCCGCAACACCCTGCGCGCCTCCTCATCGGCCTCGAACCCGCTCGTGACCGACTATACTCACCAGCTCGCCGGAATGCACGAAGCTATCATCAAGGCAATCGGCACGCAAGTGGCGACTCTCGAAGCGGCCATCAACAATATCAACTCCGCCAAGGGAGATGTGCGCGGTCAACTCGCTTCTGGCCCTTCGCAAGCTAAATATCTTCTCAGTGTCGAACGCCAGCAGAAGGTTAAGGAATCCCTTTATCTCTACCTCCTTCAGAAACGTGAGGAAAACGAACTGACTCAGAAATTTACAGCCGACAACGTGAGGATCATCACCCCTCCCTACGGCTCTTTCCGACCGGTCAGCCCAAAAAAGGGAGCTATTATCGTCGTGGCCTTCATTCTCGGCCTCGCAATCCCCCTCGTTTATCTCTACATCCGGGAGACAAGCAACACGAAAGTCCGCTCGCGCAAGGACCTCGACCGCATGAACGCCCCCTTCGCCGGAGAGATTCCTTACGTACCCCGCAAAGGCTCCGAACGTCTTATGCGCCTGAATCCTTTCCGCAAGAAGAAGAAAAAGAACAAGCGCGAGCTTGAAGAGGCTCTCATTGTCGTCAAGAGCGGCAGCCGCGACATGGCTAACGAGGCCTTCAGAATCCTGCGCGGAAACATCGACCTGATGGGCAAGAATTCCGAAGCGTCAAATGTGATTATGATCACATCGTTCAATGCAGCCAGCGGCAAATCGTTCATCTCGTTCAATCTCGCCGCCTCTTTCGCGATGAAGGGCAAAAAGGTGCTCATCATTGACTGCGACCTCCGTCACGGTTCGACCTCCCAGTTTATCGGAATGCCGAGCAAAGGACTCACCAACTATCTCCGTTCGCAGACCGACAACTGGATGTCGCTCCTCGTGCGCCCCGAGCATAACGAAGATGTCGCCGTGCTCCCTGTCGGCCATCGCCCGCCGAACCCCGCGGAACTCCTTGAAAACGGACGTATCGGCACACTTATACGCGAGGCCTCCCATGACTTCGATATCGTGCTCGTCGACTGTCCTCCCGTGGATATTGTTGTTGACACCCAGATTATGGAGAAATATGTCGGAAGCACTATCTTCGTAATCCGCGCCGGTCTCCTTGAAAAGAGCAGCGTTCAGGATGTCGACGAACTCTACACGAGCGCTCGCTTTAAGAACATGAGTATCGTGCTTAACGGCACTAATCCCGATATCAGCCGATACGGTCAGTATGGCTCCGCATACTATGGCTCCAATTGGGAAGAGTGATGAAATTCTGATTTAATATGTGGCCTTTTACTTCTGTCCCAAAGATGAAGGACTCCGATTTTTTTCGGGGCCTCATTGACTGGCATTCTCATATACTCCCCGGTGTTGACGACGGCATCCGCACGATGTCCGAATCGCTTGCCGTGCTCAAAAGCTACGAGGAACTCGGGGTGAAAAAGCTCTGGCTGACTCCTCATATCATGGAGGACTGCCCGAACACCCCCGAGAAACTTAACGAACGCTTCGAGGAGTTGAAAAGTGTCTATCACGGTCCGATCGAACTCCATCTGGCAGCCGAACACATGCTTGATTCCCTCTTCGAGGAGCGGCTGGAAAAGGATATCCTTATGCCTATCGGAGAAGAAAAGGAACACATTCTCGTCGAAACTTCATACGTCAATCCTCCATACGCAATGCAGGAGATGATCGACGGTCTTAAAAAGAAAGGCTACGTCCCCGTCCTGGCCCATCCCGAGAGATATCGTTACATGGAGAAGGAAGACTATCTTAAATGGAAAGAGGAAGGCCTGCTCTTCCAGATGAACTTCATGTCGCTGCTCGGTGGTTATGGAGAGACGGCACGCAAGAAATCTGAATGGCTGCTGAAAGAGGGGATGATTAATATGGTCGGCTCTGACCTTCACAGGAAGATTATGCTTGACAACGCATTAATCCGTTCTCCCAAAAAGAAGGAACTCCTCAAACTCGTCACTGACATTTCCCACAATCCTGCAATCCGTTAACTCTTTAGACGGAAAAACCAAGGGTCCTGAAAAAAGAACACACCATATAATCAAAAAATCCGCAGCGCCCTAACCGGCACTGCGGATTTCATTTTCTCCCAAATATTAGATTTAAATAATAAATACGAAAAGTCGCGTATAGTCAGTAAAAATCGAGGGTGCGGTCCGGAATCTGAACTGCACCCTCGATATTTATTGACAAGAGGCTTCAGGCGGCCTCCTGAAGACGCTTACTGTTTGGCGGAAGTAAAGACGCAATACTGCCACGGAGCGAGCTGCGTGGGAAGCACAGCCGCATTTCCGGAGAAATGGTCGACCATTCCTTCCACCGCAGGAGCATCCTCATACCCAACCTTCACATTTTCATTCGAAAGGTTGACAATCACCATAACACGGTTCTTGCCGTTGTCGCGCGTGAAGGTCAGCACATCAGGATTCTCTCCCTTGTAGAACTTCAGATTTTCGATAGGTTCGCGAGCCCCGAGGGCCGAATTGCCATGCTTAAGGGAATTGAGCGATTTGTAGAAAGCAGTGAACACGTTCGGTTCATAGTCAGGCTGAACCGGATCCACATCGAAGAACTCGAAAGCGTGGTTGAAGCCCACTTCCTGACCGGTGTACATCATCGGCATTCCGGGAAGAGTATAGCTCAACACGGCGAAAGCTCCCGTGGCGGGACCGAAACGATCGAACTCCGTGCCCTCCCATGAATTAAGGTCATGGTTCGTGATCATGTTCATGTGGACCGAACCTTTGGGAAATTCAGAGAGCTGCTTATAGATAAGCGCAGGAATGTCAGCGGCTGTCATTTCGGGGCGCTTCTCATTATGTTCTGCGGCGTAAGTGTTCACTCCCTTGCTGAGGGCGATGGCGTTAAACACATCCTTCATCGGCCAAGCATAGTCGACGTCAAAAGCCTTATTGAGCAATTCAGGCTTTGAAGATTCAGCCAGCATGAACACCGGCTTTACAGCCTCAAGCTGCGGACGCGCTTCTTCCCAGAAATCGGTCGGCACCTCTCCGGCAACATCACACCGATAGCCGTCGATGTCGGCTTCAACGAGCCAGAATTTCAACGCGTCGATCATGGCCGCGCGGGTTGCGGGATTTGAGTAATCAAGCTCGTAGACATCGGTCCAGTCGTATGGTCCGTACATTTTTCCCTCCTCGTTGAGCTCGTAATAATCCGGATGTTCTGCGACCCAGGCGTTGTCTGCGCCCGTATGGTTGCAGACTTCGTCGAGAATAACCTTTATTCCGTGATGATGAGCTGTGCGGACGAATTCCTTAAGGTCTTCAATTGTGCCGAACTCAGGGTTAACGGCCTTGTAATCGCGCACGGCGTAGTAGCTGCCGAGTTTTCCCTTACGCTCAGCCTCGCTGATCGGATGGATAGGCATGAGCCAGATGATGTCGACGCCAAGATCCTTCAGGCGGGGAAGTTCTCGCTGAAGGCCCTTGAGATCGCGGGTGGACGTGCCTTGTCGAAGGTTCGCCTCATATATCACGGCGTTATCCATCCATTCCGGAGAAGGAGACTTCGCCGTTCCCGGCGTGGCAGCGAACGCACTCGGCATAATGGCCGCCATTGCGGCCGCCGCCACTATTTTCTTAAAATTCTTCATATAGTTATATTTTTATCGTTATAATTTTTCCCGGACAAAGGAAGCAGTCGGATATCAGACCACGACATTGACAATGCGCCCCGGAACGACAATCACCTTACGGGGAGTCTTGCCATCGAGCCATTTTGCGGCATTAGCATCCGAAAGAGCTATTTTCTCAACCTCTTCCTTTGTTGCAGACGCAGGCACTTCCACCATGAAACGGGTCTTGCCATTGAAGCTAACAGGATATTTCACACTATCCTCGGCAAGGGCAGACTCATCGTATGCAGGCCATTCCGAGTCGACAACGCTTCCTTGATGACCCAACTGATGCCAGAACTCCTCGGCGAGATGGGGCGCGAAGGGTGCGAGCAGACGCGTGATTATATCCATCGCCTCCCGATTGGTCGATTTTAGCGCCGAAAGCTCATTGACGGCTATCATGAAAGCCGACACGGAGGTATTAAACGAGAAGGCCTCGATATCCGATGTGACTTTCTTTATCAGTTTGTGGACAGCCTTACGTTCCTCTTTAGTCATCGGCACGTCTGAACCGAGGTCGGCTTTCGAGAAGAGTCCCACGAGTTTCTTCAGGAATCGGTTGACTCCGTCGATACCGTTGGTATCCCACGGTTTCGACTGCTCTACCGGACCGAGGAACATCTCGTAAAGGCGGAGCGTGTCGGCGCCGTAGCGTTCCACAATATCATCCGGATTTACGACATTGAACATCGACTTCGACATCTTTTCGACCGCGTAGCCGCACACAAACTTGCCATCCTCAAGTATAAACTCAGCATCAGCAAATTCGGGACGCCAGCGGCGGAAAGCCTCCGTATCGAGCACGTCGTTGTTCACCATCGAGATGTCGACGCGAATCGGCGTCGTGTCATATTCCTTACGCAGACCGTGGCTCACGAACGTGTTTGTGCCCTTGATACGGTAGACGAAATTGCTTCGGCCCTGAATCATTCCCTGGTTCACAAGTTTGCGGAACGGCTCCTCCTCCACAACAATTCCGAGGTCATAGAGGAACTTATTCCAGAAGCGGGAATAGATAAGATGGCCCGTTGCATGTTCGGCACCGCCGACATAGAGGTCGACGTTTCTCCAATAAGCATTCGCCTCCGGACTGACAAGCGCCTTGTCGTTGCGGGGGTCCATATAGCGGAGATAATAGGCCGAGCTGCCGGCGAAACCGGGCATCGTGCAAAGTTCAAGGGGATAACCCTCCGGAGTTGTCCAGCCTTCGGCCCGGCCGAGAGGGGGCTGACCATCCTCCGTCGGCAGATAACTCGACACCGGGGGGAGATGGAGCGGAAGGTCTTTTTCATCAAGAAGATATGCCACACCATCCTTGTAATAGACAGGGAACGGTTCGCCCCAGTAACGCTGGCGCGAGAATATAGCGTCACGCAGACGATAGTTGGTCTTTACGCGGCCGATTCCTTCAGCCTCGATAAACTCCTTCGTGCGCGCGATGGCATCTTTCACTTCGAGTCCGTTAAGATCCAGTTTCGGACCTTTCGAATTCATCATTTTTCCCTCCTTGGCATCAAAGCTCTGTTCCGAGACATCGGCGCCCTCGATGAGAGGAATAATGGGAAGATTGAAATGGCGGGCGAAAGCGTAGTCGCGCGAGTCGTGGGCAGGAACGGCCATGATCGCTCCCGTGCCGTAGCCTGCGAGAACGTAATCGCTGACCCAGATGGGAATCTCAAGACCTGTCAGAGGATTGACGGCATAGCTGCCGGTAAACACGCCCGAAACTTTCTTGTCAATCTGGCGTTCGCGCTCGGTCTTGTGTTTCACTTCATCAAGATAAGCCTCAACCGCCTCCTTCTGTTCGGGAGTTGTCAGCAGGGGGACATATTTTGATTCCGGCGCGAGCACCATGAAGGTAACGCCAAAGACCGTGTCGGCGCGAGTCGTAAAAATCTCGAGGGAGAAATCCTTTCCCGCCACGGGGAAGAGCATTTCCGCACCCTCCGACCGGCCAATCCAGTTGCGCTGGGTCTCCTTAAGCGAATCGCTCCAATCGACGTTGTCGAGCCCTTCAAGCAGGCGGGGAGCGTAAGCGGAAACGCGAAGACACCACTGGTTCATCATCTTCTGCTCCACGGGATGGCCGCCACGCACGGAGAGTCCTTCGCTGACCTCATCGTTGGCAAGCACCGTGCCAAGCGCCGGACACCAGTTAACCATCGTCTCTCCCTGATAGGCGATGCGATAGTTCATGAGCACCTCACGCTGTTTTTTCTCATCCATCGCGTCCCACTGCTCAGCCGTGAAACTGAGCGGACGCGAACAAGCCGCCGTGAGGCCTGCGGTTCCCTCTTTCTCGAAATGCTTCACAAGTTCGGAAATCGGCCGAGCCCGCTGCTCTGAGGTGTCGAACCAGGAATTGAACATCTGCATGAAGGCCCACTGAGTCCACTTGTAGTATTCCGGGTCGCATGTGCGAATCTCGCGGTCCCAGTCGAACGAGAATCCTATCTTGTCAAGCTGGCTCCGGTAACGGGCCACATTCTCGGTCGTGGTCTTTTCCGGATGCTGGCCGGTTTGAATTGCGTATTGTTCGGCCGGCAGTCCGTATGCGTCATATCCCATGGGATGCAAGACGTTGAAACCTTGCTGACGTTTGTAACGCGCATATATGTCGCTGGCGATGTAGCCTAACGGATGGCCCACATGAAGCCCTGCTCCCGACGGATAGGGGAACATATCGAGCACATAGAATTTCCGACGCGTGGCGTCTTCCTTCACTTTGTAAATAGCGTTGTCGCGCCAGTACTGCTGCCAGCGCGACTCAATGTCGCGATGATTATATTCCATAATTCGCAAAATTAACGATTTTTTTCCAATATGCCAACGGATTGAACCCCTCCCCGGAAATCATTCCGCGAAGGGGCGACGCCGCTTATCTTCCCGATCTCGAAAGACGGAAGAAATCTCCATGACAAGGTTTGGAGGATTTGGTAAATTTCAGTAAATTTGTGGTGAACTTGATTTACACCGCCCCGATATGAGTAGAATAGACATTGTCAGATTGCGCAAGTCAGAAGGAATCAGTCAGAAAAAACTTGCTGACATGCTCGATATAAAGCCAAGTTTCCTATCGGCCATAGAAAACGGACGAAGCCGCGTGCCCGACGACAAGATCGAGAAACTCAAAAGTCTCTTCGGCACGCAGACTGTCGATCGTTTCCTGACAGAGGAACGCGAGGAGATAAGTGTGCCTCCCCATACCCATATTAATGATGAGGGCGACGCCCTGACACAACTTCTGAATCACTTCCACAAACTCGCCCATCAGAAAAGCGACGACGGCCGGGCAAAGGAAAGAAATCTCGCCGAAAGGATCGACACTCTCTCCTTGCGTAACGACCGTCTTTCCGCGCGACTCGACGACCTCCGCGAAGAAGTCGATCGCCTGCGCGACGAGAACCTCCGCCTTAAGGAACTCCTGATCCGTAACGGAATCCCCTATTCTTTATAACAGTGTGAAACCTGAGTCCTCAACGACCGGGGCGCGAAACGATTATGACGTAAATATCCTCCGAATAAGCCGCCACGTCCGCATCATATCCCCAACTCCTTATAAGCTCAGCCAACCGCGGAGCCGATGGCAATCGGCCGCTTTCCGATTGACGATGCTCATGGATCGCGTTGATAAACCGCTCATCCGACGGGAAAGCGACCACGACTCTTCCCCCGGGCCTTACATTTCTCTCGAACAGTCGTCCGAACGTGGCCTCAGGCCGGTGAAGATGGGGAAACACGGAATATAACAACACCGCATCATATTCCCCGGGGATATTCTCCTCCTCGAAATCAAGTCGCAGGAATCCGACATTTCCAAGGTTTCCATATTTTTCAATTGCTCTGGAAAGCATCCCTTCCGAGAGGTCCACGCCCGTCACTTCCCCTTCTTCGCCCACACGCTCCGACAAATAAGGGAGCAGCACGCCCGTTCCCGTGCCCAAATCAAGCACTTTATCACCTTTCCGGATCGACAACAGGTCGAGCACCGCATTAATCCGTTCCGGAGTGGAGCGGATTTCATCATTATCCCACCGGGGAGCGAGATTATCGAAAAATTCAACTTCAGATTGAGTCATCTCAACTATACATTTAGCAAATTTCACACAAAGTTAACTAAATATTTTGTAAACTTAAATTCTTTCACTTAAATTTGCACTGTATAACAGACCCTAATATAGACTTTTTCCGATTATGAACTTGAAATCCGGCATTATGCCCTTCGCTTCAGCCCTCCTTCTTTCGGCCGCCTCCGGTCTAGCCTCTGAGAACAAACCCGACACACTTAATCTAAACGAGCTTGTCGTGACGGCTCCGTTGAAAACAAACCCCGATCTCATTCCTATGAATGTGACTCAGATTTCCTCGTCGCAGATTGAAAAGTCGGGGGAAACATCACTTCTACCGGTTCTTGTGGCCAAAGTGCCGGGACTTTTCGTGACTGAACGCGGTTTCGCCGGATACGGTGTTTCCGGTGGTAGCGCCGGAGAAGTCAATATCCGCGGCGTTGGCCAAGGAAACAAGGTGTTGTTCATGATTGACGGTCAGCCGCAGTGGGCCGGTGTGTTCGGCCATAGCCTGGCCGACACGTATGTGGCCAACGGCATCGAGAAGGTCGAGGTCGTGAAAGGACCCTCTTCTCTTCTTTACGGCTCTAACGCTATGGGAGGGTCTGTTAATCTTGTGACCCACACCCAACGCACCGATGGCCTCACGGGACGCGCCCGCGCTATGTTCGGTTCTTTTTACACTCAGAATTTCGCACTTTCTACGGGTTACAAGAAGGGTCGATTCTCGGCCACTCTCTCCGGGCAGGTCGACCGCAGCAACGGCAGCCGCGCACGAAGCGCTTTTTGGCTCGCCAATGAGTTCCTTCAGCTCAAATATGCAGCCTCCGACCGATGGAGCATCGCCGGAATGCTTGACATGACGCAGACCCGCGCAAACAATCCCGGAACCCTGCAGGATCCGCTTGAAAATATGTGGACCGATGTCTTCCGCGGCACCGGCGGTCTTTATGTCAAGAACAGCTATGAGAAAATGGATGGCGGAATCCAGGGTTATATCAACTGGGGACGCAATAATGTCGATGACGGCAACACGCCCGGCACCGCTCCGAAAGATTATCTGTTCCACTCCACGGACTATAACATGGGCTTCACCGCATACGAATCTTTCTATCTCTGGAAAGCCAACATCCTCTCTGCCGGAATCGACTTCCAGCATTGGGGAGGCCACATCTGGAACACGTCGAAAGCCGATGAATCGGTCCGCTCGGCAGAGTCAAGCCATCATGTCAACGAGATTGCCGGATATGTGATGATGCAACAGGGATTCTTCAACGACATTCTTAATATCAACGGCGGAGTCCGGCTCCAGCACGGATCAACTTACGGAAATGTTTGGGTCCCTCAGGCGGGCTTCATCATCAAGCCGGGACATGACGCCCAGATAAAGGCTTCATTCAGCAAGGGATTCCGTGCCCCCAATATCCGGGAACTCTATCTGTATGCCCCGGCGAATCCCGACCTGAAGCCGGAATACATGCTCAATTATGAACTCAGCTATCGTCAGTTTTTCCTCTCCTCGCGCCTGATGGTCGGAGCGGCGTTGTTCTATATCGACGGCAGAAACATGATTCAGACCGTCCGCATCGACGGCCGGCCTAAAAACGTCAATACAGGGAAGTTCCACAATAAAGGCTTTGAAATTGAAGCCGGATACGCAATCCTTCGGAATCTGAACGCCAACGCTTCATGGTCATATCTTTACACGAATTCCGACAATCTGTATTCTCCTAAAAACAAGCTCAACGCCGAGATAACCTACTCTCCGGGCAATTTCTCCTTCACGCTCGACGAAATGAGCATCTGGAGCATGAAGAACGGCAATCCCGACGGAAGCCGGGAAAGCTACACGCTCCTCAACCTGAGGGCGGCCTACACGCTGGGCGAGCGGGTGCCGGTCACTCTCTCTGTGAAAGTTGACAACATCACAAACTCGAAATACGAGATTATTTACGGCTGTCCGATGCCGGGCACAACCATTATGGGCGGAGTTGAATTCAGGTTCTGATCCATGACTAAAAGACTCTCATTACTTTATTTTCTTCAGTTCGGCGTCTGGGGATGCTATCTGACGAGTCTCGGACAGTTTCTCGGCGCCGGAGGGCTGGGAGCGGACATCGCGTGGTTTTATGCCGCTATCGGAATCGTATCGATAGTGACCCCTCCCCTCTTCGGGCGTCTGGCCGACAAAAGCCTCTCCCCTCATCGGCTTCTCGGACTCGTCCACATATCGGCGGCAATCTTTATGATTCTTTTCTGGGTCTACGCCTCCTCCCGGCAAAAACTTGATTTTGCCCCCTCCTATCTTTTATATGTAGGATTCCTCGCGTTTTACATGCCCACGATGGCGCTCTCCAACACGGTCTCGTTCAGATTGCTCGAAGGGAACGGTCTGAACAGCGTCACAACATTTCCCCGAATAAGAATCTGGGGGACGGTGGGATTCGTGGCCGCCATGTGGTTTGTCAATTCCGCCTATTGGGAAAACGGAGGGTTGCATTTCACCTTGCAGGAATCCTCCGATCCGGCTCACCTGAGATTTCAATATAACGCAATGCAGCTTCTCTGCAGCGGACTGCTCGGAGTTGTCACCGGCCTCTATGCATTCACGCTCCCCCGGCCGACTAAAGAATCGCTCCCGACCGATTCCGCGGCGAAACCGAAAATCGGTATGCTGAAAGCTGCCAAACAGATGTGGGCCATCCCCGGGATGCGACTTTTTCTGACCTTTGTCGTTCTATCCGGGGTCTGCCTTCAGATTTCAAATGGATTCGCCACCCCTTACATCACTCAATTTCTTGCCGATCCCCTCTACGCCGATGCCTTGGCGGCGGGAAACGCAACGCTGCTTTTCTCTCTTTCTCAGATATCGGAAGCCTTATGTATTCTCCTCGTCGGGTTATCTCTCCGCCATAAGGGAATAAGATGGGTCTACGCCATCGGTCTTCTGGCTTGGGCTCTGCGTTTCCTGATGCTCGGACTCGGAAATCCCGGCGGCGGCCTCTGGCTTCTGGTCGGCTCGATGATCATTTACGGCATCGCATTCAATTTTATCACCATCGCCGGCAATCTCCATATCCAGCAGACAGCCCCGCCGCGTATGAAGGGATTCGCACAAGGAATCATGATGTTGATGAGCAACGGCATTGGCGCAACGTCCGGCATACTCGTTGCCGGAGCCGTGGTCAATCATTGGTGCCATTGGGAAATGGTGACTGTCGGCAATTCCGGCATGAGACTCTTCATGGGCGATTGGATCATACCCTGGCTTTTGTTTGCAGCTTACGCACTGGTCATTGCCATCGGTTGGCTCCTCGCATATAAGAAGGCTGTGTCAAAATGAACTGCACTCCAAAAGTTTTGTGTTCAACTTTTGGGATGCAGTTCAAAATAGACGCAGTCTCTTTTGACGGACGGATGAATACGCTGCGTTTGCGAGGACTTCTTATCTGGCAACGAACTTCTTGCCACCGCGAATATACACAGTCCCCGGCTGCGGATCGCTCACTTCGCGCCCGAACAAATCGTAGGTTTTTTCAAACTTATTCTCTTGGTCATCATCTGCAATCGTCCTACAGTCGGATAGACGTGGATTCGGATTCTTGTAAACCAGATTTCCATCTACGTCCGTAACTTCATACAAGATTAAATATTCCAATGACGTACCATAATATGGATCAATTGGAAAGCTGGCAGGTCTTTCGAATGTTGCATAAGCCAAGCATCCGCCCTGATTAAGTCCTATCCCCTCTATGATCTTATAATACGTGTCCGGATGCCCATAACCCCCGTTTCTGGTGATGAATACTTTTCGATATGAATCCCCAACCTTTAGCATTTCCACATCAGTAATCTTAAAATTTATATAGCAACCCATAATGTCATATATGTATGCAAATTCCCCTGCTTCAATATTAAAATTATAAACAGGAATTTCCCAGTTAAAATCTTCCGGGGCGATATTAAAGATTCCCGAAAGATCATATAATAACCATTCATTCCGATTTTCTTCAGGAACAATGGCATATAAGCAGTTATCTTCTTCCCTCATCAACCATTTTGGCCATGTTTTTATATCATCATTCCAGTTGACTTCATTTGATCCTTTTTCGCGCTGCCCGTTTCGGACGATTCCGAATTCCCGGTAGGTTTTCCCTTCCAGGTCAACATAGTCTCCAAATGCCATTTGGAATGCATTAAGTGAATTCTCATCAAAGTAACACCAGATATAATTCTGATCGATGTAAGAAAATTCGTGTTCTTGTTCAGCAGCTTCTACAGATGCAAAAAGATTTGCCGTAAGTAAAGCCGTGATGGTAAATATAAATCTCATCTTTGATTCCATAGCCTACTCTTAATTTTTACAGTTTATAGTTAACGCGCCTCCCTTTTCTACAGTGAAGCCGGGCCGGCGCAGGATGCGGCGAGCAGGAAGGCTGCAATGGTGTTGGAGCGTTTCATTGGATGGTAGTTTTTAGGTTATAAAATATGAGCAGTGATGCCCATTGTGTATGTCAGGCTTTGTGTCAATCTTACCGGAAACGATACAGGAAAATCCTCCGAAAAGTCAGGCCGGTCAATATTGCTGCCCCTAAGTTAGACACTAAAATTCAGAGTTCCAAATATTTTTACACATTTCTTCACAGAATTTTAAATCTTGAAGTCGTTGTCTATACTAATTTATGGATATAAATTTGATGTAAAACAATTAAAATACAGTGCATTCCGCAAAGAATGCACTATATTGTGGTCGCCAAACTGCAATATATTGAACCAATGCCGGAACACGCTGAACTTGACTAAGATACAATAAAAATCGGATTATGCCCTATATTAGTCCGGCAAAACGTGGATATGCCGGCCAATTCGACCTTGTTGAAGTCATCAATGCCATCCTTTATAAACTTCTCGCCAAAC
This sequence comes from uncultured Porphyromonadaceae bacterium, assembly GCA_947176755.1. GTDB lineage: Bacteria > Bacteroidota > Bacteroidia > Bacteroidales > Muribaculaceae > Lepagella. The sequence continues at coordinate 214 of CAMWRW010000065.1, read as the reverse complement.
CTTCCGGAAAATAAAGCATCCTACCCGACAGCTAACCTGCTAACTTCAATTTTACTTATTCAGGGAAAGAAGGGGACGATTTCAACAATTTTTGCTAATTTTGAAAGTTATTTGTCAATCCGCCGTTTCCACAAGCGACGCAAGCAGCCGAATATAGGAAAAAATCTATCGGTTAGCTCCCCCTAACAACAAGTTCGTCAAAAGGTCATGTCAG
>CAMWRW010000064.1 GCA_947176755.1 uncultured Porphyromonadaceae bacterium | reverse complement strand
AGCCACGGGTCATTGCGCAGTATGGCGAGTTCTTTTTTCATCTCTATCGGTTATTTTGGGTTTGATATTTTCTCGGGTTTCTTGATATTTTCTTTCTAATAAACGCTTTTCTCCTTTCTCTTGTTGCTTGCGTCATTTTTCTCTTGCTTCCCCGGACTCTCCGACGGCGGTTGCTCGTCGGCGTGGAGACATTCTCTGATCTTTTTCCTAAGCTCCGTGGAAGTTTTTCCTCGATTCTTTAACATATCAATCACTCCCTGCACATATTCATCGCGGCTTTTGTAACCGAGCATCTGCGCGATTCCGCATTCCGATAACATAGGTTTGTGATTGAATACTTTGAGGATTCCTTCATAATCTTCATCCCTGACAAGAGCCGCGAAACTCTCCCTGAGACGGTTGTAATGTCGCCTTGGTTGCAATTTCCCTTCCAGTCCTCTCAGATGAACCTCGAGAGCCGTGATGCATGTAAATCGCGAATCTATCCTGCATTCCACATCCCGCTTTATCTTGTGGCGCACATGCTGAAGGGCCTGTTCCTCGGAGTGTTTGCGAAAATTCTTTATGATGTCGCGTTTAACGCGTCCGAGGATTTTGCTCCCGTCGCGTCCTCTGTGGCGCGCCATTATCCGGATGATTCCCGGAAGCAGGAAGATGTTCTCTATCTCTGCTACATCAGCCACAAGTATCTGTTTCTTTCGAAGATACTCTACCTCCTGATCAGTCCGTCGGTCGCGGTCCACAATGCCCCGGCTACGCAGGTGGTGAAGACTCGCGAGGTCATTAAAGCTCCGGGTCGTCTCAATTACTTTGCTGCACGACCCCAGCGGACGAACGCTCATGTCGGGAAATACGAGAGAGTAGAGGCGGATGTCGATCGAATGTGTGGAGTCGCCTTCTATGAACAGCACAGGACGCCGCCCTCCCGCAAACTCCATCATCATTGATTCCTCTACGCGTTCGCGGTCAAGCAGCTCATAATCCCATGCATGGTCTTCCGAAATATAGTTCCTGACCCAGATGCAAAGACAATCTGCCCGGCTCGACACGAAGTCGCTATCCACTGAATTGTAGACAAACGTACAGTCCGGGCGGGCTTCCTCAAGGAGATTCCAGAGTGTGGCGGCAACCCCGGGATGGACGAACAATCCCGGAGAGTCTATAAGGACGACCGCCTCATGCATGGCGTAAAGCACCGCAGCGATGTAATAAAGCGCCGTTTTTTCTCCCTGACTAAGGCGACTCGACGGTATAAGATCGGCGCCTGCCAATGTGGAAAACAGAAGTTGGCCGCTCACGCTCGAAACCCGGCTGCCGGGGAACAGTCGCGCCCAGATGTCGCGTAAGGTGTCAAGTCGGGTAGGGGGGACTCTATGATTCCCCTGTTCTTTGGCACGCATCAGTGATTCCATCTCCTCGGCAAACAGAAGATATTCCAATTTGTCAAGCTCGCTGACCGCGTCGCTGCGCAGATAGTTCCTGCTCCTGGTCGCATCCCTGTATTGGCTGTCAATCGAGCCTTTTGTTGTCGATTCTTGCAGCTCGGGATAAAACGCCGATAAGGCGTTGAGACTGTAGGCCCGTCCTTCGCAAAGATGGGCCAGTTCATCCATGAACCGCGATTTCCCGGCTCCGTTGGCGCCGATGATGGCTATTCGATTTGATGAAATGGATGCCGGTCGCGAGCCCGGATTGACCGAGGGGGGTAGATGAATCTTATTTTTCATATTCATGAAGCGCGCTTAGTGCGTGTTCCTCCGACGCTACAAATATAATCCAACTAAGGCTCATTTCCAAAAAATTCCCTATCTCTCCATCGGTTATTTCACCCCTTGCTTTATATTCGGCTGCCTACCGGCAGCTCTACTTGCAAAATCCCCTTTTTTAGCCTAACTTTGCGTTACATTCTCTTCTTTTTAACTTCACAAATCGAATTTATGTTCTCAGGAATAGTTGAAGCCACTGCCCGTGTTAAGGCCTTGCGCCATGAGGGCGACAACATTCTTTTTTTTCTTGAATGTCCCTTTGTCGACGAATTGACAATCGACCAATCTGTGAGCCATAACGGAGTGTGTCTGACCGTGATGGAACTTCCCGGCGACGGTTCCTATGCCGTAACCGCCGTGCAGGAAACTCTCGACCGCTCGAATCTTGGAAGTCTTGAAGTTGGTTCCCTGGTTAACCTTGAACGCAGCATGAGGGTAAACGGACGCCTTGACGGCCATATCGTGCAAGGCCACGTCGACACGACCGCCGTCTGTCTGAGTGTCGATGAACTCGACGGCTCCTGGCGCTACAGATTTATCTATCGTGTGCCGCGAGATCTTGCTCGTCGAGGATATATCACGGTCGACAAGGGCTCTGTCACGGTCAACGGTGTCAGTCTTACTGTCTGCAACCCGACCGAACAGGTTGCTCAAGATGATGACAGCTTGATTGAAGGATCCTTTGAGGTGGCGATTATTCCCTACACTCACGAACACACCAATTTCAAAGAGATCCTGCCGGGAACGCGCGTGAATATTGAATTCGATATTATCGGAAAATATCTCGCCGCCATGTCCCGGATTAATGAATTGTAAATAATTTCTTTTCCATAAAAAACATAAAGCGGATCGGAGTCCCGACCCGCTTTATGTTTTAGTTTCCTTTACTTTCCTCCAAGTTTGTTGAGGAGCGATCCGATTCCTTGGCTTATCGAATTGCTATTGCTGTTTGTCGCGGCGCTTTGGCCCGTACACTTGAACCCGACGCAAAGGCCGTCGTAGGATTCGAGTACGGAGGATGCTGTCTTGGCGAGGCCGTTTCCTGTGAAATTCGCGATGGTTGAGATCAGCGTCTTCATCTTCGTTGCGTCAAACATGATGTTGATCGAATTGTAGGATTTCTCGACGTATGTCTTGAACGATCCGATTTTGATTCCTCCGAGCGCCGTGAACGTGCAGGTGAACACTCCATCTCCCGATCCGCTCTCCTTGGAGAACGTTCCCGATAGTTTCACCTTGCCTGCAGTCATGGTGAAACTGCCGTCGCTCTCAATCTTGAACACGGCTCCGTTAAGACCATACTGCTTATAATAAGGATCAAGTTTGCTCTCGATCACTCCGGCTGCCGCAACGCCTCCGGCTTTCTGGAGAAAATTCTCCGACTGGAAGCAAACCGCCGGACCGGATGTGGTCCACGTGCCCGCCAAATCCGACACATTCAACTTCGAACTGCTGAACACACCCTCCAGAATGTTGCTGATCGCGTTGCTGCCGCTTCCGGTCGATGTGCTGCTCTGACTCGTTTTGCCCCCTCCTCCGAGAAGGCCGCCCAATACATCACTCAGATTTTGCGCTTTTGCCATATTTGCTCCTGAAATGGCCATTATGGCGCATAATAAGCTAATTTTAATAATTCTCATAATATAATTTTTGGTCAATTTGGGACAATGTTCGCCACTTTTCGGAACTTTAATTGGCGGCTATTTTTTTTTACGCTAACTTTGCAGCGTGTTTCTCCTACACCTTTTTTGGGGAATGGTAGGCGCGGTAGATCCTTTCGAATCTACCTTTTTGAACTCCAAAGATACAAATAAAACAACAATAACATGAGAAAATTTTCAAAAGGATTGTGCCTTTTTGCACTCGCTGCGGCTGTCTCTATGACTTCATGTAGCGATGAGAGCCCTTTCAAAGGCTCTGACGAGACCGGTGCAATTACTCTGAATCTCACCGCTGATGGACGTGTAATGCGCGCCACGCGTGCAACTGAGGGTGACGCAGTAAGCTCAATTGTGCCAAGAGCGGAGGATTTTGCTATTACTCTTAAGAAAATTGATGGCAGTTACTCTAAAACGTGGTCCACGATTGATGGATTCAACCGTGAAACAGCATTTCCTATAGGCGACTATTCTATTGAAGCAACTTATACGGCTCCCGGAGCTTCTGAAACCGACGAGGGCTTTGCTCACGCTGTGTTCAAGGGGGTGTCCGAGGCTGTGCGTGTTTCTCCCTCCTCAACTACCAACGTTTCTATTACTGCAACGCTCGCCAACACGATGGTATCGGTGAGATACACCGATGCGTTTCGAGCTTATTTCTCCAAATATAACACCTCCATCCAGACTCCCGGGCATACTTCCGTGACGTTCGGCGCCAATGAAGACCGTCCGGCATTTATCAACCCGGCTGAAGAGGTGGCCGTGAATCTTACTATTGAAAATGAAGCCGGAGAGAAGGTCGTGGTTCGGCCCGCAACTTTTACCGCTCTGCCGCGTCACCATGTCGTTATCACTTACGATATAAATTCTTCAACCGGAGAATCCGCTATTGAAGTGGAGTTCGATGAGGATGTTGTGGCTGAGACAATCGATATCTCTCTTGGCGACCTTTGGACCGCTCCGGCTCCTGTTATCCGTACAACGGGTATCGCAGAAGGAGAAACGCTTGAAATTCTTGAAGGTCTTGCCGATAAAGAGTGTAACTTCGACCTCCTCGCATTTGGAGGTATCAAGAGCGCGACCCTCAACGTAATCGGGGGGCACATGCCGGCCTTTGGATCTTCGGTTGAACTTGTCAACGCTTCCGCCGATACGCAGGCGAAACTCGCTGCCGAAGGCGTGGATTGCGCCGGACTCTTCAGAAATGTTGACAAGATGGGCATTGTCCGTCTTAAGGATTTCTTCTCTCATCTCCCCGTCGGAAGCCATACGATCGAGCTCTCTCTTGTCGATCAGAGGGGGCACGTCGTCGAACAGCCGGCAGCTGTTTCCGTTACGGTAAATCCGGTTGATTTCGACCTCTCCGCTCCTATGGCCGATTTCCTCTCCAACGAACTCGTTGTGGAAGTCTCCGCCACTACTCCCATGCTTCGCGACCAACTCTCTTTCCTTGTCCCCAACGAAAACGGCCAGTTTGTGAATGCTCCTGTGAAGAGTATATCCAACGGTGCCGCATCGGTGCGCCGCTCCACTCGTGGTGCCTTCGAATATGTCTACACCTATGTGCTCGATGTCGCTCCTATCACTGGCAGCACTGTCGATGTAAAAGCGTTCTTCAATAATAAGGAGCGGGAAATCAAGGTGGATGTAGATGTTCCCGATTATGACCTTCAGGTCGATGCCTTCGCAACTCTCGCCAAAATCAAGATTGTGCCTAAGGTTGCAACAGACATGGCCGAACTTATGCAAAACATCGACTTCTATAACGACGGAGTCCGTTTCACAGGCCTTCAGGAAGAACGCGACTCGGAAAATGGTGTAGTCACTCTCTATGGTCTGACTCCCGGCATAGAATATGTGGCAATCGAGGCACGTCTTGGAAAACTCTCCAAAACTGTCGCTCCTTTCCGCACGGAAGCTGCGGAGGATCTTCCCAACAGTGCGTTCACATCGACCCGTCTCACGATTGATCTGAATCCGATTAACGCCGGCGGACAGTACAAGTATCTTACAACGACGATGATCAACTATTCCGCTATCGTGGTTTACGAACCCGAAGGCTGGGCATCGATCAATGAAAAGACTTGTTACACCGGTTCGACCACCAAGAACACCTGGTTCATGGTTCCTTCTACTCTCGCTTCTAATGGAGAAGTGGAAATCCGTTCGGTTGCCTACGACCATAACGGCACAATGCCCGATCTGGATAACCATGGATTGTCCGTACGCGCCAAGTATAGTCGCAATGCTCCCAAATCATTCGCCTACAAATCGGCCGGTGAGCTGTTCCTCGGATCTTACTCCTTCGATGGAACCGAACATCGCGTGGATGGTATCGACTTCTCCTCTCGCCCGGCTTCACTTTCGTTCAATTATAAATATGAACCTGTCATGAACGAACACGGTGAAGCAGTTATTCAGGTAGTAAATGCCGCAGGAGAAGTCATCGCCACCGGATCGCTCGACCTCAATGCCACGCCTGAATATACGGAAAGAATAATTCCTCTTGTTTATCCCAACGAGCACTTCAATAACAAGGCCGCCTCTATCCGCGTGGGCTTCAAATCGGCCAAGGGTTCTAATGTGGCGGCCCCGGTTCCTTCATCGTTCCAGGATGTCACAAACACGACTTCAGTCTCAAACCATGAGATTCCGGCAAACGAGTATAAATCTCTCTGTGTCGGATCCCGTCTCTGGATCAATCGTGTCTCGCTCTCCTATGATTTTCCCACCTCGACCCCGCAGGCGAATAAACGTGCCCGCAAGGTCCGTAAATAATGTTTTCCTTAGCAATACATTTCGATAATGAAAAAGATATTTTCCTGCGCGTTGGTAGCCGCAACTATGCTCGCCGGCGCTTGCTCGAAGGAGAGTCCTTATAACCCGGAAGATCAAGGAATGATTCTTCGTTCGGCTCTCTCTATGGATGTCCGCGTTGATCCCGTGGAACACCTTAAGATTACCGGTACCCGTGCCGATGAGATTTCCCCCGATGATTTCACCGTCGTGTTCACCCTCTCCGGCCAATCGGTCCCTGCGGCTACTTACAAGTATGCTGAGATGCCCGAGGTTATCACACTCCCCGTCGGCACTTACACTTGCTCCGCTTATTACGGTGATGACCTTGCTGCAGAATGGGATAATCCTTATTATGTCGGCACATCAGTCCCCTTCGAAGTCTCCGCTTTCGAAATCACAAGTTACATCGATCCCATCGAGTGTCGTCTTGAGAATGTTCAGGTGTCGATTGAGTTTGACCCGTTCTTGAAGCAGGCTATGTCTGCCGATTCTTATGTGGAAGTGAAAGTCGGTGATGTCGGTTCGCTCTTGTTCGGAGTGGAAGAAGCCTCTTCAGGTAAGTGCGGATTCTTCCGCCACACCGCCGAGTCGACTCTCGTGGCCGTTTTCAATGGCGATGTCAACGGTGTGCGCACGGTCGAATCCAAATCCATGAATGATATCGAGAAGGGCAACCATTATCGTATTCTTTTCAAACTCCATGACCATGACGGCAACGATAGCGGCGATTCGGATGCAAGCGTATCGGTGGATGCGTCGGTAACTGTCACGGATGTTGAGTTAGGAGTCGACACGATTGAAGATGAAGTGCTCGACGACAACGAACGCCCTCGCGAAGATGGCGAGGAGCCCGGGCAGCCTGATCAACCCACCCCGCCTGATGTTCCCCAGAACAATGGCCCGCAGGTGAGTGTGTCTGCTCCCTTCGAAATGGATACTCCCTATTTGATTGACTGTTCTGATAACGAATTCCTAAGCAATGTGAATTGCGTCATTAAGGTGGTTTCTGATGAGGAGACCGGAATCCAGGCCTTCACTTGCGATATCGACTCAAATCTTCTTACAGCAGATCTGCTCGGCGGCATGGGAATCCCGACTCATCTTGACCTTGCGGAAACAGATCCGACCCTTGCTAATATCTTGAGTAGTTTTGAGTTCCCGACAAATGTAAAAGGGAATAAAAGTGCGGATCTCGACCTCTCCCAATTTGTGGAGATGATGGCAAATCTCGTGGCAGGTGCCCCCGATCGATATGCAGAGTTTAAGATCACTGTCCGAGATACTTCGGGAACAGTTTCAAAATCACTTATTTTCCAATTTAAATAATGGCGGTCATGAACAAGAAAGTTATTAAATTCGCAGCCTCTTTCGCTACGGTTGCGACCGCTATCTTGCTCCATTCCTGTGCAATGGAGTCTCCGTTCGGAAATGGTGGAGAAGGATTGCTCACAATCGATACCCGGTTCCGTGGGGATGTCAGCGTCGTGACTCGTGCCAACACGCGGGCCGAAGCTGCCGAGCAGGAAACACTTCGTGAAAATTGCGTGGTGTATATTGAAAACTCTCGCGGTGTTATCCGTAAATATAAAGGTGCCGACAATATCCCCTCTTCCATAAGTCTAAATGTCGGCAGCTATGTCGCCGAGGCTTGGTCGGGCGACTCTGTTTCCGCTTCTTTCTCCCAGAAGTTTTATCGCGGGTATCAGCCTTTCGAAGTGACCGAAGGAACCAACACGCTCACTCTCCATTGCAACATTGCGAATGTTCTCGCCTCCGTCACTCCGGAAAGCCTCCAATCGGGACTCTCCGATCTTAAAGTCGAGTTTTCTCATTCCCGGGGGTCACTGACGTTTTCGGAAGAAAATATCAACGAAAAGGGTTATTTCATGATGCCTAACGCCGACTCCGATCTCTCTTATAAAGTAACCGGATTGCAGGACGACGGCACGCCCTTCCTGAGAGAGGGAAAGATTGAAAATGTGAAGCGCGCACATGAATATCGCCTCAATATTACGTCCGAAGCCGGCTCCGTTCATGATGGTGGTGCGCTGATTCGTATCCGAATCCTTGAAGTCCCAGTAATCGACGAGACAGTGGAAATATTCCCGGCGCCGACTCTGAAGGGCCTTGATTTCAACGCCGCCGAACAGATTGTAAAAGGAAGTGAAGGGTTTACGGACGTGCGGGTGCTTCTTATCGGTTATGAAGGAATGTCCTCGATTCTTTGGAATCCCTCTGCCAACTTCGCCCAGTTCGAACCCGGAATGAATATCCTGAATAAGGATGTGATGACTTCGCTTGAAGCTATGGGCATAAACGTTGAGGTAGTGAAGAGCAAGGATGCTGCTCCCTCTCTTGAAGATGGAGAAGTGGATGTCGACGAGGTGTATGTCACTTTCTCAAAAGCCTTCCTTGATGCGCTCCCTGAGAGTTCGGAGGAATATGTGATAGAATTCGAGTCGACCAATGGATTCCATAAGACCGGTTACGGCACCCTTCGGTTTGCCAATTCAGACGACGCTATCGAACATCCGGCTCCTATTTCCACTGCTCCGGCTCCGAATCCGGTAAGCGAGCCGATGGCTGTGCTTGCTCACTCTGCAACGCTTTCCGGTAATCTTCATGACTCGGAAGTGACCGGTTTCGGTATTCGTTACCGTGAACAGGGAACCTCTTCCTGGACCGAGGTCTATCCTTCCGGAAGCAATGCGGCTGCTGCACGTCATGCTCTCCGTACGTCAGCTCCTATGAAGGCTCCGTCTGCCAAATTTTCTGTTCAGCTGACCGGTCTTAAACCTTCCACAACTTACGAATACCAGGCATTTTCTCCGGGATTTGACAATTGTGAGGTGAAAATGTTCACCACCGAAGCGATTTATCAGATTCCCAACAGCTCGATGGAAGAGTGGTCAACTTATGCTTCAGGCAACAAGAATGTTGTATTCCCCGGCTCCGGAAGTGAACGGACTTTCTGGGATTCCGGGAATCAGGGCGGTGCGGTTGCATCGATAACGATGACAAATCAATCGTCTGATATGGCCCATTCAGGTATGTATAGCGCGAAATTGGCTTCCGCAGCTGCGATGGGAATCGTGTTGGCCGCAGGCAATATCTTTGTCGGATCTTTTGTCAAGACCGATGGCACCAATGGTGTGCTCAGTTTTGGTCGCCCTTATAATGGTTCGCATCCTTCGAAACTGAGGGTCTATGCAAATTATCGCCCCGGCACTGTTAACCTCTATCAGAATGCAAATGCCGAGTTCCTGACTGAAATCAATAAAGGAGAATCCGACCACGGTCAAATTTATGTGGCGTTTACTGATGAGGCTATCGACATCCGAACTAATCCCAATAACCGAAAACTGTTCAGCACGGAAGATACTCATGTGCTCGCATACGGTCAGGTGACATGGAAGGAAGCTTTCGGTCCGGACGGACAACTGGAAGCCATTGATATTCCTATCGAATATTTTGAAAGGGCGCATTCAACTGCTGCCACTCATCTCGTGCTTGTGGCCTGCGCATCCAAGTTCGGTGACTTCTTCACAGGCTCTTCTTCAAGCGTTATGTATCTTGACGATTTCGAACTCATTTATGAATAAATTATTTTATTCAGCATTAGTTGCATCCTTTATGACTCTGGGCGTTTGCGACGCCCGGAGTCAATCTGTTTCTGATATGCCCGGTGGCCACCCCGTTGTGCTCCACGACTCTCTTCATGTCACTCCCGCGATGGTTGACTCAATCCGTGCCGTCAGACATATCGAGAATTTCGAACATGATGTCGAATCCGGTGTGTTCGTTCCTAAAGGACAATGGGTGGCCGGTGTCTCCGTGTCCTATACACAGTCGAATCAAAATAAATATCAGTTCTTTATTCTCGAAGGGATCTCGGGTGAGGCCTATACGATGAAGATAAGCCCGACGGTGCTTTACATTTTTAAGAATGATATGGGTGTGGGAGCGCGTTTTTCATATACTCGTTCTTTGGCTAAACTTGAGAAGGCTGACATCGTTCTTGGCGCAGACACGGAAATGAATATACAGGATGTCTATTCGCTGTCGCACAATTATTACGGAACCGCGCTCTTCCGGAACTATTTCTCCATCGGAAATTCCAAACGGTTCGGTTTCTTTAATGAGGTTCAGCTTCAGCTTGGCGGTGGCCAGTCGAAAATCACCACCGGCCGCGGGGAATCCCTTTCCGGCACCTACGAGCGCAACTTTTCTCTCGACGTCGGAATCGTCCCCGGCATTGCGGTGTTCCTCAATAATTATTCCGCAGTGGAAGTAAATGTTGGCGTTCTCGGCTTCAGCTATACTCACACCAAGTCGATTCGCGACCGGATTTATGTCTCTCACCGACGCTCTCAGTCGGCTAATTTCAGGATTAATCTTTTCTCCATCTCTTTCGGAGCTGCTTTCTACATTTGATTATGATTGGATTTTCTCGATTCTTTGCGTCGACCCTGCTTTTTTGCGCAGGTGCTGTGGCTTGGGCCACTCCTCATCAGGAGGCTTCGGAAGTGCCCGGAAAGTATGTGTTTATTCCTGATTCCCTCCAGTCGGATGTGTTCAAACTTCTTGAGGGCCATTCGAAAGTTGTCCGCGATGATTCTCACATTGATCTCTCCGAAATGACAATCCATAATGGAGATACCATTCCAATGGTGCTTAAAGATAGAAATTTGGGTCGCTTTAATCGTGGCTTGTCAAACTTCCTGTATGTGCCGAAAGGAATGTGGTCGTTTGGTCTGACTGCTTCTTATGGAGAATTCGATACGGAAGATCTCGATGTATTCGGCCTTTTGAGTGATATCGACATCCACGCAAATTCCTTCTCAATTAAACCCTATCTCTCATACTTTATAAAGAACAATCTTTCGGTCGGACTCCGATTCGGATATACCAACACGCGGGGTGTCCTTGATTCATTCAAGGCTGAGATTGATGGCGATTTGGGCTTTAATCTTCATGATATATCCTATCGGAGTGAATCCTATACTGCTGCTTTTACTCTCCGGCAGTACATCGGTCTTTCCCGCCGTGGCCGCTTTGGTGTGTTTAATGAAGTTGAGCTCGCTTTTGCTTCCGGCAAGAGTTTGTTCAAACGTCCCTATAACGGAGAACCCCGTCAGACTAATACCACTTCATTCGACGGTCAGCTCAATTTCTCTCCCGGAGTGCAGGCTTTCATAATGAAAAATGTAGAGTTTCACGTCTCTTTCGGTGTGTTCGGTTTCTATTTTACCGATCAAAAGCAGACCGAAACTCGCTATGTTATGGATTCCGACCGCCCTGACCTCGATGCTGTCCCGGTCGATGAACCGGCCGGACATCGGTTCACGTCCGGTGCAAATTTCCGTTTCAATATCTTTAATATAAATTTCGGCATCGGAGTCGTGCTCTGATCCGCTGACCATTACTCAACTTATGTCTCAGAATAAGATTCTCAGCGCTAAATATTCCAAATGCTCTCTTGGCGGGTTGCTCTTGGTCCCCTTTGTGAGTTTATTCATATTTTTCACAGGCTGTATCAAAAACGACATCCCTTACCCCAAAATTCAGCAGGAAATTCTTGATATTGTGGCCGAGGGTCAACTCAAGGAGGCTTATATAGATCCGATTTCGTCTACGGTGACAATCTATCTGGAGGAGACCACGGATATTGAAAATGTGCGCTTCACGAAATATGAAATATCCCCTGACGGCGTCTCTGACCCTAATCTCCTCGAAGGAACATATAATTTGACCACTCCAATATTTGTCACTCTTTCTCGCTTTCAGGATTATGTGTGGGAAATTAAGGCCGAGCAGGATATTGCGCGCTATTTTGAGATTGAAGGGCAGATGGGGCAGAGCCTTATCGACCCGGTGGCTCATAGGGTAGTGGTAAAAATTCTTCGTGGCACGGATCTTTCCAATCTTAACCTTCTCTCCGTCTGTCTCGGTCCTCCCTCTATCACGACATTGACACCCGACCTGAAACCGGGTCGGATCGATCTTTCTGAACCATTACGTGTTGCCGTGGAAAGCTTCGGACGCGTAGTTTTCTGGGAGATACACGCAGAACTTGAAGATGCTATAGTTGCAACTTCTATAGTTGATGCCTGGTCAAAAGTGATTTGGGCTTATGGTGAAGGCCCGGCCGATGTCGCAAACGGATTCCAGTATCGTGCTGCCGATTCGGATGAATGGATTGATGTCCCTCAGGAAAGTGTCGTTCAGGATCAAGGGAATTTTTACGCATCCATCCCTCATCTGGAACCTCTGACGGAATATGTGGTCCGCGCTGTGTCCGGAGAAAATATCGCGCAGGAAGTAAAGGTCACAACGCAGGCAACTGCCGATCTTCCCAATGGCGATTTCGAGGAATGGTCGCAGGTAACTAAAGGTCGTAGTCAGATGTGGTGTCCATGGGCTGAAGGGGAAACTCCATTCTGGGACACCGGTAACACCGGCTCAATCACGCTCGGCACAAACCTGACCGCACCTACTGATCAGACTGTCACCGGATCCGGCCGTGCCGCTCAGCTAAACACGAAGTTTGTCGGCATTGGGGCTATGGGTAAACTCGGCGCAGGATCTCTATACAGTGGAAGCTGGCAGAAACTTGACGGTATGAACGGTGTGCTTGATTTCGGACGTCCGTGGAATCTGCGTCCTACAAAGCTGCGTGGCTATTACAAGTATAACGGTGTGGATATTGATTATGCCGGTGGAGAATTCTCCGGGCTTCTCAACCGACCCGATACGTGTGTCATTTATATTGCTCTCACTGATTGGTCGGCTCCTTTTGAAGTAAGAACTAATCCCTCCAACCGTCAGCTATTCGATAAAAACGCTTCCTATGTGATAGGGTATGGAGAACTTCAACGTGCCGGCTCGATGGCCTCATACGAACCCTTCGAAATTGAAATCAAATATAAGTCGACATCCATTATCCCTTCATATATAATGATTGTTTCGACATCTTCCAAGTATGGAGATTATTTCACGGGGGGCAATGGCTCGACTCTTCTTATTGACCAGTATTCGCTCGACTATGATCTCTGATACGTTGAGGTCCGGGAATCTTCCCTCGGTTATTAAGAGAATAGCTCTGTTTGTAGTTATGCTTGCGCTGGGACTGTCCTCAGCTCCGGCGCAGGAGTATGCTCAGTGGGCCCCGTGCCATGTAAATGGGGCAGTCCGGTCTGACGATGGGTTCCATCGCTCTGAAGCTCAGAAGGGAGTCGCCGTCTCTACAGATGTTCTTCTTGTGCTTGTTCCCTCAGCCGCCCTGATCGGAACTCTCTGTGCCCGCGATTGGCAAGGACTTCTTCAAGGAGTGGAATCAGCGGCCACTACTGCCGCCGCAACTTTAATCCTTAAGTATAGCGTGCGTGAATGGCGTCCCGACCATTCCAATCGTCATTCCTTTCCTTCCGGTCATACGGCCGTAACGTTTGCTTCCGCCGCTTTCTTGCAGCGCCGTTACGGATGGGCATACGGAGCTCCGGCTTACGCGCTCGCAACTTATGTCGGTTGGGGAAGGGTGTTCGCCCGCAAACATCACTGGTGGGATGTTCTCGCAGGTGCGGCAATTGGAGCCGGAAGCTCATACATCTTTACTCGCCCGTTTGCGAAAAAACATAACCTGAAGATTTCCCCCGTGGCTGACGAAACATCCATAGGCATTTTCGCCTCTATGGAATTCTGAAATCAACACCATACTTAATGAAATAAAAAATCATGTCATATTGGAATAAAAGAAAACTCGCATTCGGCTATGCCTTCAAGGGCATAGCCATGTTGTTTAAAGGGGAGGCCCATGCCAAAATCCATCTTGTTGCAGCGTGTGCAGTAATCATTGCCGGGTTTCTGTTTGATATTCAACCCTGGGAATGGTGTGCTGTTCTTATCTGTATAGGTGGGGTCTTCATGGGAGAGGCCTTTAATACTGCTTTGGAGAATCTCTGTAATCGCGTTTCAACCGACTTTCATCCCTTGATAAAGGCCGCAAAAGACATCTCCGCGGGGGCTGTGCTCCTTTTCGTGTGCGCATCTGTAGCTGTCGGATTAATTATATTCCTACCCAAAATCTTCAAATTAATATTATGAAACACATTTTAACATTTATTGATTCAGTAGATAATCAACGAGTTGTACGGATAAGAAAAG
>CAMWRW010000063.1 GCA_947176755.1 uncultured Porphyromonadaceae bacterium | reverse complement strand
GAATAGTGAGGAGAGACAGAGAAGCAAGAGGAGAGAGAGGAGAGGGCGTAGAGAGAGGAGAGAGGGGCGGGAGAGGAGAGAGCGGAATGGGCGAGGATTGGAGGGAATCATGATTTAGGGGAGAGAGTTACGAGGGGCACGAGCATTTCCTGGAGGGATATCCCGCCGTGTTGGAAAGTGCCGGTGTAATACTGGACGTAATAATTATAGTTGTTAGGATATGAGAAGAAGTCTTCGTTTGTAGCGAAGATGAAAGAAGAAGAGAGGTTGGGGGCGGGGAGACCGAACCGGGCGGGCTTCAGAATCTCGTAGACCTGCCTCGGGTTGTAGTTAAGATTTTTACCGACTTTATAGCGGAGGTTGGTATTTGTGTTTCGGTCGCCGACGACTTTAATAGGGTTTTCGACCCGGATAGTTCCGTGATCGGTGGTCAGGACGACAGTGTAACCGAGCAGGGCGAGCTGCCGGAAAATTTCCACGACAGCAGAATGACGGAACCAAGATTCCGTGATCGAGCGATAAGCAGCATCGGAGTTAGCGAGTTCACGAATCATTTTGGACTCGGTTCGGGCATGAGAGAGCATATCGATGAAGTTGAGGACCACGACCTGGAGGGGGACATCCTTGTTGGCTTTAAGAGAGGCAGAGAATTTCTCAGCCATCGTGGAGTCATTTAGCTTAGTATAAACGAACTTATCCTTTCTACGGAAACGGTCGAGCTGAGTTTGAATCAGTTCAGCTTCATGAATATTGAGGCCCTCATCTTCATCCTCTTCGACCCAAAGAGAGGGATACATACGCGCGATGTCGGCGGGCATAAGGCCGGCGAAAATCGCATTGCGGGCATACTGGGTGGAAGTCGGGAGGATAGTCGTGTAGAGATCTTCGCTGACATTGAAAAATTCAGAGAGCAGAGACTGGACGACCCTCCATTGGTCGAGGCGGAAGTTATCAATGAGGAAGAAACAGACCTTTTTACCCTCGTCAAGGAGAGGGAAAACCCGACGACGGAAAATTTCGTCGCTCATCAGGGGGCGTTGGTCGGAGGAGACCCAGTTTTCGTAGGAACGTTTCACGAACTTACAGAACCCGGCGTTAGCGTCGCGCTTTTGCATAAGCAGCATTTCCTCCATAGGGCTTGACGTTTCGGCGAGTTTAATCTCCCAACGGACGAGCTCACGATAGACATCCATCCATTCATCGAGGGAGGAGGCCATATTTATGAGGGAAGAAATATTTCCGAATTCCTGCTGATAGTCGGAGGAAGTGCGGACGGAGACGATTTCGCGAGAATGGAGGTTCTTCTTGATGGAGAGTAAAATCTGGTTGGGATTAACGGGCTTTATGAGATAATCGGCGATAGAGTTGCCGATCGCCTGATCCATAATATTTTCCTCTTCAGATTTCGTGATCATGATAACGGGAATGTCGGGATGGTCACGATTAATGAGGTCGAGAGTCTCAAGGCCGGAAATACCGGGCATATTTTCGTCGAGGAGGACGAGGGAGAAAGGCTGTTCGGAGAGGGCATCGAGAGCGTCGCGCCCGTTTGAGACAGTCGTTACATCATAGCCTTTAGCTTTGAGGAAGAGGATATGCGGTTTGAGGAGGTCGATCTCGTCGTCGGCCCAAAGAATTTTATCCATAGGGGGTAATTAGGATTTATTCGGCTTCTTCGCCGACAATTTCTTCGATTTCCCGGGATTCGGGGGATTGCTCCTGTTGCTCCGCCTCATTCGGGGATAGCGGAGGGATGGCAGCAGACTCTTCGGGGAGATCGGAATCATCCGACTCAGGGTCTGACTCAGACTGAGGGGAAGATTCGGAGAGATCCTCATCCTCGCCATCAGCAGACTCTTCGGCCTCTTCGAGAATCCTTTCGGCCTCCTCGATAGCATCTTCCTCCTCGAAGCGGAAGTATTCTTCAAAAGAACGTCCTTCGCGGAGAAGAAGTTCGAAGTTAGCCTTACTGATCATAATCGGGCGGACACCGTCGGGGAGCACAAAGTTCTTTTCGGCCATAACTGCACGATAATGTTCGAGCTGGCGCATATTGTCGAAGCCCTTTATAATAAGCAGACCGACATTTCCGAAACTCATAGGCTCAAGGTCGAAGTCGCGGACAACGAAAGAGGAGAAGTTGAAGCGAGCGACGTCGAAAAGGAGACCGTTAGCGGAGACAGAGTCGCGGGGGAAAGCGAGGACGAAATACTGAGGAGCGTCGGGATTACGCTCGAAATTAGCCGGTTGGCCGTCGGGGGCCATAGGCACGGAATCATTAGAAAGCCGCATGGTCCAGATCATCCCCCTTGAGTTAGAGATTCCGGCATGAGGTTTGCGTCCGGCCTGCAGACCGCGCATTATACCGCCGGCCATATCGGTCATATCCGTGTCGGGCCATTTTCTGAGCAGGAGTTCGACACGTTCGCGGAACTTGTCGGGTTGATCCTCCGTGAGATAGGAAAGGGCGTCGATAAATACGAATTTGGGCATAATGGGAGAAAGAGGGAATTCCTCTTCCATTCTTGCGGCATATCGATGAACGGCGGCGTTATCATCGGCCAGGTATGCGTTGAAAGCGTTGGAGTAGATTTCCTCCTGGACCTGGTGCATCCGCCGGAGATTGTCGAAATAGTCAGGATCGCGCATAGCCTGACCGTAAGGCGAGTCAGGGAATTGGGCGATAATAAGGTCGCGCCAGCGGTCGGCGGCGGCCTTGTTGCCCGTTCTGACAGCCATCAGATAGAGGTTATAATAGACATCAAGTCTATAAATATTATCGGGGTAACGCTGAAGGAGACGGTCGAATTCCTTTTTAGCGGCGGGGAAATCCTCCAGCTTATCCTTGAGGATCACACCCATATTGTAGAGCCCCTCCTGAATGACATCGTTAGCGGTCTGAATTTCCTCGGGAGAGCGGGGAATCTGGGCGAAATAGTAAGCGGCATTGTGAGGGTCCTGAGCTTCGGCCAGTTTTTTCTCGTCGAGGGGAGCGGCGAGGGAATCGGTGGGGAGGTCGTTTTCCTCTTCCTCCTCCTCGCTGTCGAGAGGTTCATCGAGGGAGAAGGAAGCCTTGTTGCGCCGCCGCCAGTCGTCTTCGAGTTTACGCGCTCCCCAACGGCGCTGGAATTCATTCTTACCCTGATTTTTGGTCATGGTGTTGTAGAAATACCATGATTTATCGGAATTGTTAACGAAACCGGAGGGAGCGGCATCATTCCTATTGATACCGGCCTGGCCTTTAGCTTCCATTTCAGCGAGATATTTTTCGCGTTCGGCCTCGGCGGCTTCGCGTTTCTCCTTTTCGACAAGTTCGCGGGCGAGGCGTTCGCAGACCTTCATCTGCTCCTCTTCGGAGAGTTTAGAAAGATCAAGCAGGGAGTCCTGGAGATTGACATTTCCTGCATAGAGGGCGAGTTCGTCGAGCACGTCACTTCGCCGCCGGAGCATCTTGATGTCGGGGAAATTGTCGGGGAGCTGAGGGACAGCCTCGGAATAACATGGCTGAGCCTTCACATATTCGCTGCGGGCAAAATAGATATTTCCGAGAGCGAGGAGAGCCATTGCCTTGTCAATGCCATTGCGGGTTGATTTCTCGGTTGCGATTCTATAGTTTTCGAGAGCGTTGAGCGTGTCCTTTCTGGAGAGGTAAAGATTACCGATTGCATAATAAATCTGGTCGAGAAATTCGGAATTCCTGGCGTAACGGGCCATGGCCTTCAGAGAACGCACCTCACCTTTTATATTCCCCCCTTCGAACACTTCCGACTGCTTGATACGGGCGTTGAATTTAGCGCGGTAATCGGTGGAGACGCCTGATCCGGCACGTTTGAAAGCCTGGTAAGCGTTCTTTTTTTCGCCGAGGTTGGAATATACCTGTCCGAGTAAAAACCAGAGACGGTTTTTCTGGGATCCGGAGGCGCTTTTGGCGGCATTTCTGAGGAAAGGGAGGGCCTCGCGATAATGGTTTGTGCGGACATTGTAGTCAGCGTTAGCGAGGTTGTACAGATTGCGGAGGTTATTGTTGGAAAGGTCCTTCTCCTTGACGAGGTGGAGAGCGCTTTCCGCTTCATAGTCCCAATCAAGAGCGCAATAAGAGAGAGCCATCCAAAGACGAGCCTCCGTGATCACGGCCGGGAGCCATTTGAAATGCTTGGAGATGTAAAAGAAAGTAGAAGCTGCGCCGAGGAAGTCGCCGCTGAGATACTGGGATTTACCGAGAGTCAGCCAGGCATTGTGGAGGAAAGGGTTGAATTCCTCGCGAGCGCGGAATTCCTTCTCCTTAGGGGATGAACCTTTCTTAGCAGGTTTCTTCTTGATAGAGTGAAGCTGGATTGCTTTCTGCATCTTCTCGATGGAGCGTTTGAAATCGCCTGATGGCTGCGGGAGCTTAGCGTCGGCTCGGGCTTCGGCGGGGTGGATCAGGAGGGTCCGGGTGTAGTCATCCTCGTATTTGCGTTCCATCTCCTTGAGTTGCTCGTCGAAGTGTGTTTTGCCGTTGTAGTAGACGTTATATCGAGTTGTGAAGGCCTGCCAATTTCGCGAGGCGGGGGTGTTCTTCTTCGTGCTGCAAGCGGGAAGAAGAATCAGGGAGACCAGACAGGCCAGAGAGAATATAAAACGAAGAAGACGCATCAGATAATAAACGGAAAAGAGGGAAGGAATATTTTTGGAATTAGGAATTGGGGATTGGGAATGGTGAATGAGGAGTGGGGAGGGAGGAGCCAGGAGGGGGGAAACCTGCGAAGCAGCACTGAATCATTGTGTAGTCAACATCATCATACATGGAAGCGGCGATGTTGATGAAGCACATGATTTGAATCAATATTACCATAATATTATCAAACGCACGTTGATTGCGAATTATGTGTTCATGATAGCGTGATTGCCACACCGGTTGAGACGCGATTCTTCGCGTCCGCAAATGTCGACCATTAAAAATCGTGTGAAAAGGGAATAACACCTTGAAGGATGTTGGTTACACAATGTTTCAGGGTCTTGGAGTTGCTGAAATCTCAATTGAACATCGCTGAAGTCCTATAAAAACAACATAACTGAAGCAAAGGGCGTAATGAACGGTAAAAGTCCTTATGAGAGCGAATGATCGCCAGTGCCGAAGCGAAAAGTCCATATACAAGAAAGCCCCCTCGGCGGTGTCCGAAGGGGCGTATGAGTTAGGGAAATATAGTCCGAATGGAGCGAGATCTTAGGCTCGACGGCTTGCCGCAATAGCCCGGCGATGTAACCGCACCTCCATAATTAACAATAAAAATAAGATAGGTAAATAATTAGCAATATATTGCTAATTATTGTATGTTGTAGACGTGTATACTTAGCCGTAACTTTGCATACAATTATTAGCGTATGCAAACTAATTTAACACTTCTAAAAGATTTCGGTGTTAAAGTTCAGCAATTGAGAAAGGAACTCGGTATCTCACAGGAAGAACTTGCTTATCGAGCTGGATTTCATCGTACATATATCGGTATGATTGAAAGAGCCGAAAGAAATATTACTCTTAGTAATATAAAAAAATTGGCGGATGCCTTAAATGTAAACATTAAAGATCTGTTTTAACATGAAATATGTTATTAATAATGCGGCTAAGATAAATTATCAAGGAGCAGATGTCTTATCAATTCAAGAGGTAGTAGAAGCAATGAATTTTGCAAATCAAGCTTTACGCAAGCTTAATGAGACTACGCAGGAATTTGATATAAATATATTTGAGACACTTGGAATGAGAAATCTAAGTGGAATGGTAGGTGAATATTTTGCCCGAAGCGTAATGCGCATAGCAAAGGGTAGACTTCAGAGCAATCTACATCAAGATGGATACCCTGATCTTCTCCTCACTGATACCAAAGAAAAGAGGGAATATTTTGAGACTTTATATACTGAAGATAATGGAAAAAAATATCCTGTAAGTAAAGAAGCTTTCAGTCCTTATAAGTATGGTGGAATAGAGATCAAAGCAACTTGTGGCAGTACTCCACCTGCTTCAAAAGTTGCTAAGCCTTTAGTTGGTGAACAGCGAGTCCATTTAATAAACTCCTTTGACTGGAAGGCACACCATAGAACAACAAATCATTTGTTAGCCATCTTATGGGATTTTATTGATGGAAATCCCACGATTGTTGCTTGTTTCTATCAAGATCAATTAGAAGTAAATGATTGGGGAAAGATTGTCCAGCCTCATGACGGAGGCGGAAGAACAACAAGCGTCTCCATTATGCAGAAAAGCGGTATTCAAAAGATGTGTAATGGTTGGGTAGCAGTTTTAGATGATCCTGCTTATATAGAACTGCTATCAAATAAAAAATGGATAGGTTATAAAGTGAAATAAAAAAGAGGTCAATTGAGCTCTTTTTTATTTCTATGGTTTATAATTGATAATATATTCTACTATACGTTCAATTAGCAATGGAGGCACACTTTCTCCAATAGTATCACGTATTAGACCCTCTGGGACACACTTTCCATCAATCACAAAGGAATAATCGTATTTTGAAATTGTCTGAAGGATAAGTGCCTCATAAATAGATAGAACTCGATCTTGAGAGGGATGAAGCTTATTATCAGAGCATGCATACTGAAAGTTTTGAGTTAAGGTACTTGCAGGTTCATCCCATGACATTCTTTTGTATGCACTTGTAAACGCTTTCATAAAGCGCTTTTCGCCTGTTGTCTTATCAATTGTATATGGTCTTGGTAATAACTCGCCGCACTTTTCGCAGTATAATGGAGTATCCGTATTGGCTTTATTAATCCCATCAACATCATGTTTGGCACCATGAATTCGGTTCCCTTGATAACGGCATTTTGGATTGATACATTGATTATTAAGAGCAGTTTGCCCTTCGGGTGTATTATGTACCCAAAACAACTTCTTATCATCTAATAATGGGACCCTGTGAAGTGGAAGAGTTTTGCAAATATTCTTACCTTTCTCAGCGGATAGAGGGGGAAGATTGCTAATTGCAGATCTTAAGGTAACCCATGGCTCAACAAAAATAGAAGAATCCTTACCATGGGTTGGGTGCGGTATATGTACGACTTGTTTAGATGGATTCGATGTACGTCTAAGAATTGTTATTAGACGTTTTCTATGTTGCGGAACTCCGTAATCTGCTACGTCAACGACCGTAGGATTCCCTTCATACGAATCACCAAGTTCTCTATGAATATAGTCAATTATATTTATTAACGAATCATCACCATCCTGTATAAGAGTATTGATCATATTAGGAACGTTTTCAAAAATAACCCATTGAGGTCTAAGCTCTTTTATTACATCAACAGCAGGAATTATGAGTCGATTACGTTCATCAAACTTGGGACGAATACCATTGCGAAAATTACGGAGCATGGTGCCCATACCATTAGATGACATGCCTTGGCAAGGCGGAGTGGCTAAAATAACAAAAGGAGGTTCATTATATGTAGTCTTATAATATTCTACTATATGATTTTTTAGCTTCCATATATCGCCATTGAAAGTTGTTGCTTCCGGATGATTATGACTAAATAGTCTCATCCTGTCTGCGAGCAGTTCACAGGCAATGACAGTCCTAATATTTTTAGCTTTTAAACCCAAATCTCCTATACCAGAGGATGAAAATAAGCTTATAGCATTCATGTTAAATTGATTGAAGAGATTAATAAAACATCATCGTGAGATGAGGAACGCATATACTTGTAATTAATAATAATACAATGGTCAGTAGCGCTTTTCACTAAATAAAAAAACTAATTTCCGTCTGCTAATCCTTTATTATTAATATTTTCTGCCACGATATTTAGAATATCGGTGGCATCCTTTTCTTCATTAACCACGGACAGCACTTTATCGGCAATCCACATCTTTCTTAATTCTATACTGTCTATATTAAGTTTTGAAGCAATAATGCGAATATGTTCCTCTTTAAGCGGTCTTTGTCCTCGTTCATATCGACTATACATGGGGACATCAACCGAAAGGACTTCCGCAATATCTTTTTGCGCAAGCCCCATATATTCACGGCGTTGCCTTATAAAATCACAAAATTTCATATCTTTTGTTGTCAAAATCTGACAACAAAGATAATTAAAATTTCTGAAGCACACAATTTATTTGTCAATTATTGACAAATAAATAATTTGTACTTCATACTCTAATCCTTAATGTTATTGATACTCTTGAAGTTTTTAGATCGTATTTCAATACATTTAAAGAATTCAGAAATTTCTCTCTCATCACTACCATCTGTTCTCAAAATATGGAAAACATTCATTCCATAGAGCAAGTCAAGACGTTTATTATTCATTTTGCGAAGTTGGTCACAAATATCACGTTTGGTTTCTTCGTTCCTCGTAAATATTGTAATCGTTTTTCGGTCTGAATACTGCATGCCCTCTCTACTTTGTTGAGAAAATAATTGTTGGAAGTAGTGATAATCAATAGGACTTAATAAATGACCAAAAATAACTATTTCTTTTGCCTCCTGCAATGCATAATTTAGGAATCGTGTCCTATAATTCATATTATATTCCTTGCAAAGGTATCTATACGGTGGCATAAATTCTACCTGACTCTCTATACCCAATATTATACCATTTTCTAAATCGCCATGCATATGAGTATACCTGAAATCACGTTCAATTCCGATATTCCTTGCAAGCAATTTCAAATTGGTATAATTAAACGAAAAAATATGATTAAAGTATCTACTATCTATAACTACTCGTAATACTTGTGCAGCAACTGATGAATCATTTAATTGCGTTGTTTGAATATGCTTCAAATAATCAGAAAGTGATTTACATAGCAAATCAAACGTATCTTTATCACTTTTTGCATCCTCTAAAATATTGGAGGAAATTACATGCTTAGGAGAATATGTTCCATCTAATGTTGCATATTTCGTTAGAAGATATTCAATATCAAACCAGTTCGATTCTAATGCAGCATTGTGCAACGTATTATGAAGGGATCTATGATTGAGATTAAAGGGTGTAATATTGGGGATATTGACGATATTTTTTAATGGCCATTTTGTTCGGTAAGGATTTAACATATTATCCACAATCACTTCTTAGACTTGCTCGGTTTAGAGGTGTTGATAAAAAGGATTTCGTTGATAATAAGCAGTTATATGGCAATATATTCGAACTGACATCAGTTGCTATGGATTTCTTTTTCAAGCATCTGGCGTTGGCTGGCACAACACATAATAGAATAGAACGAAAAGATGAATTAGAGATTCCATACGACGTACTTCGAGAAGGAGTTGTCAATGCTCTTTGTCACCGTGCATGGCAGCAGGAAGCAAGCTCAATAGGAATTGCTATCTATGATGATAGGATTGAGATTGAAAATGCCGGGCGATTTCCAGCAACCTTGTCTCCTAAGCGTTTATCAGCTAAAGAAAATTAGGGGATGATAATACCTCGTTACCTCCAAATCCTGATATTGCGAATGTCATGTTCATTGGTGGATTGATAGAACATTGGGGACGTGGTTTATCAATGATGAATCAAGAATGTGAGGAAGCCGGACTGTCGAGACCTCAAATAATCGATAATGGATATATGGTAAAGGTGATTTTATTCCGACCTAACAATGTAAATAGAACACCTTATAGACACCAGCAGAGCACCAGTAAAACACCAGTTGAACACCAGTTTAATGAAATTCCTATGTCTTTAGTTAACCTAATTATGGCGATAGGTGAAAATTGGTATTCTGCTCATGAGATAAGAGAAATAATGGGATTTAAATCTAAAAGTTCCTTCATAAAAAACTACTTGAATCCTGCTCAGAATGCTGGTATTATTCAATTTGAAGACGTAGAGAATCCTCAGTCACCACATCAACGATATGGCTTGACTGAAAAAGGGAAGCAAATTCTGAACCTAAAGAATTCATAATACTCCGTTCATATTGAGGGAGAAGGAGTCTCGGTATGGGAATTTTTCGCAGCCGATGTAGAGGGTATCGAATTGATAAATCATCGAAGGCCTATAAAAATCAACCTTTTCTGAGATAATGCGTCGGTGCCGTCGGTGCCGTCGGTGCGGTGTTGCATAATTCGGTGCGGTGTTCATAATATCGGCTGCACCCGGCATAGTTTGAGCAAGCTCAACTCTACTCTCATTTGCACGATATTTCGAGCAGGTCTTCTTCGGACTTGACCAGTTTGCCTCATATTGTGTCTATTTCTTTGGTATTCGGCGATTTTCAATTCTCGTCGGATTTGTTGTGCCACTCTGCGCCACTATAAATATGTCGGGATCGGCATTGAAAATCACGGCAAGTGCGTTGGCTCTTGTCATCATGCACGGTCAACCTCACGATATAGCGCCTTTCATTCATTTTGTTGCCATGCTTGGAATAACTATGGTGGGCTGCCGCCGGTATTGCCGGTGGCGCTATTATGGCAGCAATCGGTCTGCTGACCTCCATTCTTGGCTTTGACGATCAATTGGTAGCCTTAACGATTGCTCTCGATATTGCTATGGATAGCTTCGGCACAGCCGGCAACGTGACCGGAGACAGTGGATTGGCGGTGATTTGCAACCGTTTCTTCGGAAGGAGGAGGGTGGAGAACTAAGAGAACTAATTCAAGATCTACTCTCCGCAGCATTCTGACACTTGATATATTCCGAGGGGGTCATTCCATTGATTTTCTTGAATGCTGCGATAAATGCGCTGCGCGATGAATAGCCTACTGAACGTGCGATGGACTCGATTGTATGATTGGCGTAGGAAGAATGCTTGCTCAAGTGGCGCGTAGCTATAGGCACTCTGTATTCATTGAGCAACGCCGAGAACGACATGCCGAAACGCTCGTTGACCGTGCGGCTAAGATAAGTGGTGTTGACACCCAACTCTCCGGCTGTGCGGCCAAGTGAAACGTCAGGATCACATAACCATTCTTCATTATTCAACAATTCAGTGAGACGACTTTGGAGGTGGTTCATTTTCTCTTGAGACAAACTTGAACCTGCATATTTAGGGTTTTCGGACAAAGCTGTCTTGTCGTTATTTTTTAACTTGCTTACCGAGGGTTTGCCGGAAGCAAGCTGGACCTGAATCTTTTCATAGAGCGAGGCATTACGTTCTCTCAGACGGTGCGTATTACGGACAAGCAATCCTATCAGGACAGTAAAAATTACAACAAGAACTCCACCAATGCTCAGACTCCAGTATAGTCGGGTGCGTTGCTCGGCAAGTTTCTTATTCTCCTCGCGTTCTTTGGCTAATGACCGGATAAATTCAATCTCACTAACCATCTGGAGTTGACCATTATTTATTGCCGAATCCTTAACCTGCATCAATTGGGAAGAGTAGAGATCCTTCCGGCTTGTCGGTAGATCTGAAAGGAATGCCAGTGTGTGTAATCTATCGTCAAGGGAATTGATACTGTCGGCAATTTCCAGAGCCTCCAGTCCCAACTTTTCAGCCATGTCGTAATTTTTTTCTGCAGCATAGGTCTGTGCAACCGCCCGCTTATATCCTATAATATATTGGAAAGGTTTACTCCGGTAGATGCCAAGTTCGTGGGCTATAATATATATCGCAATGGCCAGCGTCTCAATGACACCCCGACAACTGCGACTACATATCTTGATACGATGGTGACTGAAGGAGAGCACCAATATGTAGTGCGCGCTGCTTACGATCGCGGGGAGGCTCCTGCAAGCAATATGGTCACCGTAACAACTTCCGGTATTGAGACTGTGATTTTAGATATTGACCCGGCAACAATCCCGGTATATGATCTTAACGGACTACGAGTGTACACACTTATGGATGGAAATATCTACGTGACTCGCGGCGAGCGTTTCGTCTATCGGAAACGTTGATAAAGTGAATAATATTCAATCAAGTATCTCTACGATACAGGGGTGAGCTAAAAACTAGCTCACCCCTGTTAGTTAAAAGAGGCTGCACCCTCATGGTTGGCATCGATAAAAGAGTAAAAAGCAGCTGAAAAGATCCGCAAGGTTAATAAAAGAAGGTAAAAAAATTTCATATTATCATTCGAAAATAAGTTTAAACGACTTTAATATTTAAAATTCTGTGAAGAAATGTGTAAAAATATTTGGAACTCTGAATTTTAGTGTCTAACTTAGGGGCAGCAATATTGACCGGCCTGACTTTTCGGAGGATTTTCCTGTATCGTTTCCGGTAAAATTGACAAAGCCTGACAGACACAATGGTCATCACGGCTCATATTTTATAACCTAAAAACTACCATCCAATGAAACGCTCCAACCAAAGAATCTAACAATTAAATGAGCATACAAATGAAAACATCTATTCACACTTCTCAACTTAACACAGAAGATGAAGAATTTAGAAATACAATTAAAACCAAAAAGAATATGAAACCACGATTCACAGTCATTTTCGTGATAGCATCCTTTATGCTCATCACGTTGGGAGCTTGTTCAAGTTCCGAAGATTTGATACCAAGTTCCCCACATTTGTCGCAGCTACAGAATACCGGTTGTCTTGATTCCGGATTTGGAGATTTTGAAACTGAAAATGATGATTTCTCCACGTTTGAAATGAAAATTGAAGGGAAGACAGCTGAATGTTTCTTCAACTCGCTCAAATACCCTTGTGATTTTGAAAATGTGAATGTCATAGTTACTTATGAAAACGAAACGATGACCATAATCGAATATCCCTCTTCAGATTTAGCAGATTGTATTTGTGATGTTGATGTTTCCTTCCAAATAGAGGATCTTCCGGAGGGCAACTTCATTTTGAAGATTTTCCGAGCAAATACAAATGGAGAATACAATAAAGATTATCCCAAATTGACTGAGACTATCAATGTTAAGGATGGCTCATACAATTTCCCATACTACTAATACCGGGAGAGTGTCGGATGAGTTGTTTCCTTAATTTAGTTTTCATATCCTACACAACGGTATTTCCGACTGCTTGATCGTTCTCTCCGGATAAGGGAGGATTGCATTATAACGACACATTGTCTTATAACTCAATATTTCACGCTGTCTTGTGTTAGTAATCATGGAAAATCCATGTCAACTTCCTACACCCCGTGAAATTAATTGGGGAAACGTGAGTATATTTGCTGCCATAATCAAATTGAATGATTATGGCAGCAATAGATTTTAGTCGGTTTCAATAAGATAAATCGGGCATAAAAGAGCAAAAAAATAATGGTAATGTTTGAAAAGAGTAATGAAAGAGGGAGATTCTCCAATAAAAAGAGGGCCTATCGGAAGCAGATGCCACTGGCAGTCACTCTTCAGTTAAGCCCACAACCCACAAGAATGTGGGTTGTGGGCTTAAGAGTTGGGAATTGGGGATTTATGGGAATTGGGTTGAATTAGTTGAGGATTTTAGCTAAATTTGCAGATTATGATTAGTTTGTTCAGAGGAATCACGATAGTTGCGGCCGCCGGGCTGCTGTTGGGATGTGGGGGAAGCCGCCACAGTTCAGCGGGAGCAGATGCGGGAGATACCGTCAGGAGTGTCGAAAGCGAAGATAAGTCCGCGGAGAAGTGGAGTTTCAATGCGGATTCGGCCTATCGGAATGTTAGCCGACAGGTTGAATTCGGGCCACGCATCCCCGGAACCGCTTCCCATAAAGCAACCGCGGACTGGCTAAGTTCGGAACTAAAACGCTACGGCTGGATGGTGACGGAACAACACAGCACCGTTAAAGCCTTCGACGGGAGCCAACTGCCTCTTCGGAATATCTTCGCGCAGATTAATCCCGAGGCTACGGACCGGACGCTTCTTCTGGCCCACTATGACACGCGCCCGTGGGCAGACGAGGATCCGGATCCTACGAAGCGTCAACAACCGATAGATGGAGCCAATGATGGAGGGAGCGGCACGGGAGTGCTTCTGGAGATAGCGCGCCAGTTAGGGATGAGCGCTCCGACCGGGGGCATTGATATTCTGTTGGTGGATTGCGAGGATTACGGGACAAGCGGGGATGAGGAAAGCTGGGCATTAGGGGCCGGATATTTTGCGGCCCATCCACCAATAGAGGGTTATAAACCGGCACGGGCCATACTCTTAGATATGGTCGGGGGAAAGGATGGAGTGTTTCCGGCGGAGTATTATTCGCGTCAGGCCGCTGCGGATATAGATGATGCCATCCGGTTGGCGGCGCGGCGCATCGGCGAGGGGGAACGCTTTCCGGGCGTATATGGGGGAGCGGTTACGGATGACCATGTGAAACTGATCGAACGGGGTATCCCGGCCGTTGATATCATAGAATACCGCGCAGAGGGAGGCTTCAACGCCACATGGCACACGACGTCGGACACTCTTGATAATATCGACCGGGAAACATTGGGAGCGGTCGGCAGGACAGTGATGGAATATTTAAAAAGCATATAAGTATGTGTTCGAAATTATTTAATGCATCGCCTCATAAATTCTGAGGCGAACTTTAGAATCCGGCTTCAGTTGCTATGGAACCCCATAACGCCTTCAGCCGAATCCAAAATTTCATCCACATACTTCATAATCCGATACGATAAATAATTTCGTAGACATACATAGAGAGTGTTTGAATTTAAACCCAATTAATTATTATGAGAGAGTTCGAAAATTTTTGCTTTCATCGCAAAGGATCTTT
>CAMWRW010000062.1 GCA_947176755.1 uncultured Porphyromonadaceae bacterium | reverse complement strand
GACCGATGAGGGTGCGTGCAGTCTGCTTGACACCGTCGACAGTCAGATACCCGTCAGTAGAGAGACTGACGGCAGGAGTGCGCCCTTGAGGACCCTGAGGCCCTGTTGCACCCGTAGCGCCGGTGGCTCCGGTCGCACCTTTATCGCCTGTAGCCCCTTTGGGACCTTGCGGGCCGGTCGCGCCTGTAGCACCCGTGGCGCCTGTCGGACCAATTGGGCCGATAAGTGTACGGGCAGTCTGCTTGACGTTATCTACAGTCAGGAAACCGTCAATAGAGATGCCGATATCAGGCGTACGTCCGGTTGGTCCCTGCGGACCTGTCGCGCCGGTGGCGCCGGTCAGACCTTGCGGGCCTGTAGCGCCAGTTGCGCCGGTGGCACCGGTCGGACCAATCGGACCGATGAGCGTGCGGACAGTCTGCTCTACGCCATCCACAGTCATGAAGCCGTCAATAGAGATGCCGATATCAGGCGTTCTGCCCGAGTCTCCCTTTTCACCCTTGTCTCCCTTATCTCCTTTTAGTACGGTTAGATCAAAATCAGTCACCGGCTCGCCAAAAGAGGAATTGACCGTGAATTTATTATCTGCGACCGAGATGGTCTCGATTTCAGAAAATATCACCTCTTTCTCTATGCGGAATGCCGAGTCTTCTAGTGTCACAGGGCGCGATAGTACATACGACAGTTGCTCTATGTCGGTTCTGACCCTTCTCTTCCATATTCCATTCTCGCCGATTTCAGTGGTGATGTCAGTGATGGTCTTGCCTCCATCCCGGTCTTTTATGTTCTCAGTGAGTGTAAGCTGATATTTCGCCATTTCCTCCACCGACATTATCGGCTGTTCGGAGTCATCGTTGAGATTCTCGACAGTCACCTCTACATAACTTGCCGACTGTATTGTCCTCCCTGTGTTCCACATGCGCCTGATATTTCCAGGTGTCACGTTCAGCCTCGCGGTAAATGGTCTGAACCGGATTCCGCTGCTAAGCATTTTGTTGCCTTCGCAGTCCTCGAAGTTGAGAGATCCCTGGTCATCCACCACCGGCATGTAGAATGAGGATTCCGGCACTGGTATCGTGCATATCGCCAGCACTTGCGCATCTTCATCATCCTGCGAGAGAAGTCTGAACTCAATCGATACAGCCCTCTGTGGCACAGTGACCGGTTCGAAATCGCCGCCGTCCGTCTCTATGACCTCATCAGAGATGATCTCGCCCGTCACGGACGTGATCTTGCATCTCAGCACTCCGTCTCTCGTCTTCATCATGTCGTTGCCTCGGGTCACGTATACGGTACCCCCGACAGAGGCCGGCACATAGATAGGGGAGCGGACAAACATGTCTATTCCTGATGCGGTCTTTCGGGTATGAGTTATTGATATGGCGCTCGCTGTCGGAATGATGGAGTAGATCTCGCCATCCGTTCCGTCGCGTCCTCCTCTGTCGGATGTGCCCTTGAATACCACCTTCTCATTGCGTCTCACTTCCAGGCCGTCGATATCAGTACGCACAAGTTCCGTGATCACGCGGTCGCCGAAACCTTTCTGAAGATCCATCCTTTCCGATACAAGTTGAAATATTCGTCCTGTCTGGAGCCGTTCGGTGAAGGAAATGGCACCCTTCGTGCTGATATATGCTTCTCCGCTCAGTTTGGTGCGACGCATGCAGAGTTGCGATGCGATCTCTTTTGAAGTGACGAGTTCCGGCACACCTTTTTCCATTGCCGAACCGTCAGAATTGAATACGACAGATCTGCATCCGAGATATCCTCCTCCGCTTCCGAGCAATGGAGATATCTCGGTGTTGTCTTCAGCCCCGTTGTTGCAGATCACCTTGATCTCTGATTCCGAACTATCCGGCACTTCGTATCCTGATGTGGCATCGACTATTGATATCCTCGCCCCCTTTCCCAGGATCCAGCGCATGGACGTGAGTGCTCCCTTGCTATCGATCTTGTCGCCTACGAAGTCAACGGCAGCATGCACGTCAAGCGTAAGCCATCCTCTCTCCGGAGGCAACGGTATAAAGTCGCCGTCAGGAAGTTGCTGGGTTGCCACATTGATCTTCATGTTTTTCCATTTTATGGATTTCGGTCTCGAGATGAATGGTCGGTTTGTCACCCAGCCTGCTCCTATTATCTGGTTGTCTTCCTTCTTGGCCTTAGGTCTGTATTGAATCCAGTAGGGAGCGATCGATTCGCTCCATCTTCCTGACATAAAACTGCAAGCAGCGTATAGATTTGATTCATTAACTTCTCCGAACACTACATCCTGATTTGTCCAGTAATATGTCTTTCCGGAGTCGGCCTCGAGTTTGAGATAGCAGAGTACGTAGGCAAACTGCACCTTGGTGTATTGGTTCTGTATTTTGCCGTATGGATCTTCGTCCGTATCGACAAACGGATTCTGCCTGCAGTCAAAAAGCATATCCTGCTCTATCCTTATTAGATATCCGCTTTTCGGCTTTCCATACACTCCGCTCTCGTCTTTCAGGTGTATGTAGGTTCTTGGTGCGACTGCCGCTGAAAAGGCTGTTCCGAACATGTAGTTTGCCGATCCTGCCGAGGTTGTCTGAGGCATAGGCCAGATGATGCTGTCAGCATACGTATTGAAGGGATATCCGTTGTAATGGTATGCGAGCATCATCCATCCCTCCGCAGAGGCGACATTGTCAAGTTTGGGGCGTATCGAGAAGAATCCCCATGATTCCTGAGGTTTCTCCCATGTCGAGGTTTTATAAAGACTGATGTCGAATGAATCGTAGGTCACGGTGCGTGTATGAGGATATATACTCGACTTCACAAGCGTGTCCTGTTCCCGGCCGGTCTTAAGTTCCTTGATGAAGTTGCCGCCCCCGTCACCTTTGTGCGTGACGCTCACTCTTGATGCTATCCGGTCAGTGCTCAGTGTCTGGCGGTCGCCGCTCCATATGCATTCTTCCGATGTGGCTCCGGAGGCGTCACGCAGCCCCTTGAGGTTATATAAGAGGATCTTGCCTCCTCGCTGGGTCATCCTTATCCCTGCCGCTGTCAGGAGTGCGGATAGCGCATCCCATGCCTTTATGTAGTCATCAGAGTCTTCATCTTCTTTGAAAGCGTCTGAAGAAGCACATATCCCGAACGTGTCGCTTACGCTGATCCCGGGTTCAGGCGCGATGTAGGTTGTGTCGGCATTCGTCGGGAGTCCGGATCCGGATATCTCTGCAGCAGTGCCTACTGCGAGAAGGTTCTCTCCTATGGCAGCCCCTGTCTTGACAAGCCCGGCGGTCGCGATAATAAACGGATGGCGCTTAAGCGGACCGAAGTCTGAGAAACGAAGTTCTACAGTGTAGTCCCTGGCTTTTTCATATGGCTCCTCATAGGTTTCCGGGTCAAGAGATCCACGCCACCACAGTTTCCCGTCAAGAGTCACCTCTGCCACTATGTCACCGTCGTTGACGGTATAGAGCGAGGTCCATTCCCGGTCTGCTTCCGATATTATCCGTAGCGTGAGCGATGATCCCTGTATAGGCTGCTCAAGGTCAAATTCATCCCATTCCACCACAGCGGCCTCATCACCCTCGAATGTCAGTTCGCGGGCTGCCATCTGGGATTCGGTGCGTCTGAGAAGGTTTATTCCCCAGACGCGTCCCTTAATATCATAGAATGATCCGTATGCGATCCGTTTATAATCCATATCTTAGGTGCGGTTCTTGTTGCGTTCATATTTCCGGAGCAGCCCGTAGAGACGGTCTCCTCTAATTTCGAATTCAACCCTCCCGTTTGCGCCATTTTCATCATTTCCGATCAGATCTCTGAGTTTGTTGAGCGGCGCGATCACCTCCGGATTGGTCTTGGCTCCGGCATATTCACCCACAAGTCCGAGTGTCGGACCGCTGACGATACCGCCATCGGCGAAAGCGGCCATACCCTTTACCTGGCTCACCATAGCAGCCAGTTGTGCAAGTCCCGTGAGGCCGAAAGCAGCCCATGCCCACGGACCCAATGAGGCAGCCTGTGAGGTGGCTGCAGCATATCCCTGTATCATAGTGGCTACCGCTCCGGCAATCATGCCTGCCACATTGAGCATCGGCATTTCGAAGGCATCCCCCATAGAGGAGAATGCCGACTGCGCCGCATTGAGGGTGTTTAACATCACTTCTTTCGAATCGACGCATTTTTTCTGCCATCCCTCGTAAGTGGCCATGATATCCTCAAGAGCCTGCCGCTGGCCTTCGGTCGGGGGATTGTCGATGTCGGTGAGTGCCTTCTTGATTTCCTTTATCTTGTCAGCGAGTGTGTCAAACCCGATATCGCGAATCTTGATGAGCATTTCCTTGTCGGAGAGTCCTGTGATGTCGGAGATCTCCTTCTGCATCTTGGGAATCTCGATACCTCGTTCAAGCACCTTTTTCTTCTCTTCGAAGGCCATCTTAGTGCGTTGGTACGCTTCGGCCTCCTCGGCTGAGGAGTTCTGGATCAGTTGGTCGAGATAGGAGATGGCGGCTTCGGCTTCGGAGATATTGGTCACTTCCTCCGGAGTCCTGGCCACTCCGATTCCGGCATTCCGCAGTCCGAATTCCTTTTCTTTCTTCAGCAGAGCCGGAAGGTTGGCTTCGGCGAGTTTGCGTTCCTCTTCAGTGCAATCGCGGAGAAGTTCGGTGTAGAAAGAGATCTCCTCCTCCAACTGTTTGTAGGAAGATATTTTGTCCGCATCCACCTCGATGTGAGCCTTTCTCTCCAGTTGTTCCTGATCGTGGGTTAGTCGCTTGATTGCCTCGTCGCATTGTGCGATTTCCTCAGGACTGGAAGCGGAGGACCGAAGTTTCTGCTGGTAAGTGATGGCTTTTGAGTAGTCATCTATGGTTTTCAGTTCTGTCGGTACGGAAAGGGCGTCGCGCTGAAGTTCAAGCGCGTCGATGGTTCTCTGTATTGAGTCGACATTTTCCTTTGAAGCGGATGCCAGGAGTTGCTGCTGATAGGCTATCTCGTCATTGAAGTCCCGGATGCTCTTGAGGTCGATGGGGCGGGAGAGTTCCGCATGGGAGAGCTGGATCTGTCGCTTCTCTTTCATGAGTTCGTTGACGGTGGATCGGATAGCTGTTTTCTCGGTCTCCGATGCTGTAAGATATTTATCCTCATGATTCTTTATTTCGGCATCGATCTCCTGGCTGCGGGTCTTGACTGTTTTGCTGCCATTTTTGTTGCTCAGATCCGGCTTCTCCTCTGAACCCATGACGGGCATTTTTATCGCCTTGACGGTCTCCGCCTGCTGCTTTCTGAGAAATGACAGTTCCTTGCCTTTCTGATTGATTGCCTTTATAGCCTGTTCATAATCGCTTGATCCTTCTTTCTCATCATATGCCATTTCAATAAGCTCACCGCCAACATAACTGCCGGTAATCTTTCCTCCTCGTTCTTGAAGTTTCTTTCGTTCAGGTGAGTTCAAATTCCGTTCTTCAGGAGTTGCAGTTCTCCAATACATTTCTCTTTGCTTACTGTATTTTTTCTTAGATCCATCCTTGTTGTAAGCAATGTCTGTGATTTGCATTTCAAGATCGGCGATCTGGTCGGCATATTTTCGGGCCTTCGCCTCCTTCACCATCTGGTCGCAGTAGGCTTTGGAGTTCTTGATAAGGGCATTATACCAGTCTGCGATGCTTTTGAAGTATCCCATAGTCCGGCCATAGGTGTCGTTCATCTCACCTACAAGTTTCTTCTCCTCTGCTTTCGTGCCGTTGAAGTCTTTAAGCCTTGATTTGTTGAGTTCGAGCGATGCCAAAGACGCTTTGCGGGCATCATCCTCGGCTTCGATGATGTCTTTGCTTCGCTGGGTGGCCTCTTCCTCCTGCCTCTTGGCGTCCGTGAGTCGTTTGATCGATTCGGTGGCCTCGTCAGTCTTGGACGTAAAGTAAAGATAGACTCCCGCTATCGCTGTTAGGGCGAGTGTTACGAAGCCTCCGGCTACACTTAGTGCCTTCATTGATAAGGCCAAGGCCTTGACGCCAGATATCAGTTTTGTTACACCGATAAGAGCAACCGTCGTGTTGGAGGCGATGGCTATAAATGGATCGGCTTTCTTAAGGATTCCCCCGATCTGTTCCTTGACATCACCAAGATTGTTGTCAAGCTGCTTCATCCGTCCGGTGTCTGTCTCGGCGAGTTTACGGTTCATCCCTCCTACGGATTCCCCCACCACCTCGGCCAGGACTGCAGCCCTTTCCGACTCGGTGCCGTATTTCAGGATCTTTTCCTGAGATTCATCGAAAGTATAGCCCAGCCTGCTGAGTGCGCTTGTCTGTCCCTGCATCACCTTGCCGAGCATGGTGGCGATGCCAACGGCGTTTTCGGCCGTATGGTTATAGCCGTATTGCTGGGCCACCATGTCGTTCATGACGGGGATAAGAGTCTTGAGGCTTCCCTTGAATTCAAGGTAGGTGGCCATCTCCTGAGCTCCGGCAAGCTGCACCTCGTCGCCGACGATTCCTATCTCCTGCTGCGCCGAACAGAAATCCTTTATGCTCTGAATGTCTTCGGCGCGCGCACCCATGGTATTTTCCATCACCTGCTCCAGTTGTCGCTCGGCCTCCATCTGGGTGTCATAGGCAGAGGTGAAGTCTTTCGTGAATCCTTGAAGTTGCTGGAATGCGGAGGAAAGGGCATCGAGACCGATGGAGACACTTCCGAAGCTGACCATCTTGTCCTCGAGTTTCTTGGATTCCACCACTGTCTGGGTGAGCAGATTCTTGAATTTGTCGGCATCAATAATCAGTTCCTGAAAACCGTTGCCGTTATTCTGGATCTGGAATCCGATTGATATCACTGGCATAGAACATTGTTTAATGATTAATTGTTATACAATAAAGGGACTCAAATATTTTTCACTATGATTCTACGGATAGCATATAAGACATTGGTGGATATTGAAACCATAATATTTATCATTTGCTTTATTGGTTTGGTTATAGCTACAGTAATCAATACCAACGCGCTGATGAACAAGATCGGTTTTCCGACATGGAAGGAGTGGTGGGAGGAACTTAAGAAGCATTGATCCTCCTCAGGAATGCTTCCTTGGCCTCGACTTTTGATAGTTCCGGGGCCGTATTCTCGCGTCCCGGTCTCTTCAGCTTCTCCCATTCGAAAGGAAGTACCTTCTTCGGATCCAGTTTCTTACCGCAATGAGGCTGCATCGTCATTACGGCGTGAAGCCTCATCCGCTCCCATTCCTCATGACACATCATTTCCTCTCGCTCACGATATGCCTTCAATACGGCCTGGAACTCATCAAACGTAAGAATGCAGAAGTCGCCGAACGAAAGTCCGACGACTCCCAGAGCCATTCCTAAGAGTTCGCTGATTCCGACAGACTTTTTTTTTCAGCCTCCTCCTCGCTCACTTCTTCAGCCGAGGCCTCAAGCCATGCGTAAAGTTGTTCAAGCGGTATATTGTCGCAGAATTCCGGGCATTCGTAGGGGAAAGCCTTCTTTTCCCTCTCACACGCCGATTTCACACAGCAGTACAGATAGATGCATTGGAGTGATGTTTGCCAGCCCTTTATCTCCGCAACCTCCTTTCCGGTGATGTCATGGAAGCGCACGCAGGCTCCCATGGTGGGATAGCAGGGATAATCCCTGCCATCCACTATTACTGTAAGCATCTTCTTCATGACTTGCCGGGATAAATATCCGGTTCTCCGGAGTTGCTGAGTTGGCCGCTGTAGGTGGCGTCATCCTGAGCCGGTGCGGATTCTTCGAGCGAGTCGATCACAAAGTTCCCTTTGACGTAGGGTTTGGTGTCCTGGGCGCGATGGAAGGCCGCGACCTCCACCACGGTCCCTTCGCCCCATTTGGCTCCTATCTCGTCATATCCGTTTTCGGTCTCCCCATAGAAGCGGAGTCCCTCGAATGAGATGGAGATGCTTAAGCCGGTGACCGTCTTGTCCTTCCAGAGACCGGCTGAGCGGCCTGCGGTAGCTACCGGCTTCACGGCTCTATCCTTGGCTTCGGAGTTGAAGGTGATGGTGTGTGATGTGCAGTGTCCTACTGGTTTGCCTCCTACCTTGAGCAGGAGGTCACTGCCGTTGATATAGCCCTCTGCTGGGAGGGTTCCGATTGTTTCTGGCATATTCCTGTGGTTTTAATGGTTTGTTTTGAGTTAGATCTTGATTCTGAATGTTAGTCTCTGTATGTATGCGTCGTCTTCCCATGTCTCCTCGCGGTCTTCGAAGAAGCAGGAGCGCATTGTGATTCCGTCCATGGTGGCCTGTCTGCCGTCAAGGGCAGCGCGGACACATTCGGCGAGATGTACGCTTCCAGCATAGGTGTCGGAGAAGCAGCACACCTCCGTCATCAGCGTCTCGGATCCGTTGTGAGCTTTGGCCGGGAGGTTCTCCATCTTTAGTGCCCGGAAGGAGACATAGGGGAGTGTAGCTTCGTCCGTCACTACCGGAAACACATCGGTGGCAATCGCCTTGACGGCTGGGTCG
Organism: uncultured Porphyromonadaceae bacterium; assembly: GCA_947176755.1. Classification (GTDB taxonomy): domain Bacteria; phylum Bacteroidota; class Bacteroidia; order Bacteroidales; family Muribaculaceae; genus Lepagella. Next base: position 6,637 of record CAMWRW010000062.1, on the reverse strand, counting down.
TTGGCGAGGATGTCGCCGATGATCAGTCCGGCACTGATCGATGTCTTTGCGAATATAATGATGTCTGTATTGCTATCTTCCATATTTCTTAAGTGCTTTCATTATACTTTCCTCCATGGATTGACGGAGTTCGTCTGTGACTTTATCCTCCATTTCCTTTCTTGTTTTCTCCATGAACTCAAGTGGTTTCATCTTTCCGGTGCAATGCCCCTTCTTTTTCCTTTTGAAGATCTTGGTCTGACTTTTGGTGTAGCGTTTCTCTGTGCCTTCCTCTGCCCAGATAAGTATCGGCTTTTTGAGGTTCTGCCGGTTAGTATGAAACCCACGTTCACCTTTTCCATGTTTGTTGGCCTTTTTTGTTCCGATGGTCACTCGAAAGCCGGCCTTCTTTTTCCATACTACCGACCGGATGCCTTTTGCCAGCCCCGTCTTTGTGTTGATGCCCGATTGACGGAGATTTCCTACGGCCTGCTTCTTTACTTTGTTGGCAGCCTTGCGGAATGCTCCCTTCATGGCCTGCATTCTGCGCTTCGGCTCCAGTTCCATGAGTGCTTTCGATAGTTTGTCAGCGTCGCACTGTATCATAGGTTCACTTTTTCACACCTGAGGGTCTTCATGCCCCTCGGGATGTTGGGGATGACGTTGGTGACTGTGTAGACCACGCCGTCGGTGTCCTCCACCCTCCAGTTGGCCTTAACTTCATGGTAGGCGCGGATGTTGAATTCTACGGTGATGTCAGAAAACATCTCGTCTGCTTCCACGCCATAGCGAGGTGTGGTCCGGCATCTCTCGGCCCAGATGGTGGCAGTCTCGCTCCAGATGGTCTTTTTGCTCTTGAAGGCGTCTGTCTCTGTAGCCGGCTTCAGCAGGCGCAGCCGGAAGCGCATGTTTGAACTACGCATCCGGCACGAGTCTGATGAAGGGTCTGACGAGATACTCCACTCCGTAGAGGGGGGCGTTCACGCTACCCGGCGACGACACTCCGCCGTTCTCATACCATTCTTTGGCGAGAAAACATACTGCCTGCCGCAGTTCCGGAGCCTTGAGGCGTCCTGTCTCCTCGTCCTCAAGTTCGGATCTGTCGCGGTTGGTGCGTCTCACCACCGATGCCTCCGCTGTCTCCAGGAGAGAGCGGAGGTAATCGTCTTCTGCATCATAGTCCACTCTTGCAGAGGCCTTGAGCAGTCTGAGGTCTTCGTCGGTGATCATGAGAGTAATGGATTATCGTGTCACTTTGGCGAGGGCGAACGCCTCGGGGCGGTACGTAAGGGTGCCGTAGTTGGCATTGAGGATGAAGCGCACCTTGTCTTCTCCGGCCTTGGTGTAGGGGTCTACGATCATGGAGATCTTATCAAAGAGTCCGCAGAGCTGGAAACTCCAGTCGCCGAGTCCTATGTAGTCATCGCCGATATAGTGCGAGCAGTAGACGGGCAGACCGCAGAGACGGTCGTTCTCTATCACCATGACGCCGCTGCCTGCATCCTTGGGAGTGGCTTCGAGTTCGGCCTTGGTGCCCTCGCTCATCACCCAGCACAGATATTCCGGACTTACGCCCAGTGTGAGCAGACCTGCCTTGGTCTTGTTGAGTTCCTTGAATGTCTTGTTGCCGAATGCGCTGAGAGCCACGGCGCTTTCCTTGAGGTCTACGAACGGACCCTTGATCCTGGTCTTGGCGTTGAAGAGTTCCGTGCCGAGCATTATCTTGTTGATGCCTCGTGCGAGTCCCTTGGCGAGCTGCTCCTTGATGATCCCCTCAAGTTTGCCGTCTGACTGGAAAAGGCTCTGGCGTGTGGCCGTCACCTTGCCGGCGAGTCTCTGATAGTCCGCGGCTACGGAGTCAAGGTCGATTGTGGAGTCGGCTACTTCCGCGCCTTCATCTTCCACTGTCACCTCCACTGTGCCTACTGTAGTAGACTCATAGCGTCCGCGCAGTCCGGTGGGCATGCGCATGCCGAGTTTGCCGATGATGGTGCCCTCCTCGAGGGGCTTGATAATTTCGCCTACGGTCAGCGGCACGATCGGATTTGTCTCCCCGTCGCCGTTGACGAAACTGTCGGTGCTCATCTCGCGGAGCACTACGGTAAACTGAGGTGCGCCCTGCGCGCATTTCTCGCGGAACTGTGCCCATGGCGATTCCGCGCGCTGCGCTTCGGATCCGGAGGCCTGAAGTTTCATCTCATAGTAGGAGAGTTCCCGGCTGAGTACCTTGTAGCGGGCGTCTTCCTGCTCGTTGCGCTCCCTCTGCTCCGTGTGGCAGCGGTCGGCCATTGCGCCGATTTCCCTCTTGATCTCATCGATCTTGTTGAGGATGGCCTTGGTTGAGGCATTTGGTTTCTTGCTCATGTTGTTTAAGTGTTTTATTAGTGTGATGTTTATGCGGATTGAATTATGGATTATGAATTATGCATTATGCATTAGTAAGAAGCTTTTTTCCGCATTTCCCGCCATTGCTCCTCGGCTTTCTTGTTTTGCTCTTCAGTAGATGACCTGGAAGGGGAGTGGAGTTCCCTCAGCAGCGCCACGTCGGTCTCCTTGTAGGCAGGATCTGCAGCGAGGGTGAAGTCTCTGATTGTCTCGATCTCCCTCACGGTGTAGGTCTCGATCTCGCGTCCGTCGATGGTCACGGCGCTGTATTCCACTTTCTCCCTGTTGCCGTATTCGGCTACGAAAGAGAAGGAACATCCGGCGATGTCGCGGCGCTTTACGAGTTCTATGGCTTTGTCGCCATCGGCGGTGCGGGGGGCTTCGAATTCGAAATAGACGCCGTCCGGCTTCACTTCGTAGCGGAGTGTTCCCTTGCCATGGTCGGAGCGTGCGAGGATGAGCTGGCGATCATGAAACATGGTCATCTTTATGTCGGAGCCGTCAAGCAGCTGCTTGCTGACAGCCTCCCGGGCTATGATCTCGCGCACCTCCCAGTCGCGTCCCTCGACGATTACGGCCGACGGAGTGTCAAACACTATGGCGCGTCCGGCTATCGTGCGCGGTTCGGTTCCCTCGGGAGCCTCGCGAAGGTGGATTTCGTCTACGCTGACGAGTCTTGATCTTTCAAGGGTCTTTTTCATCATGGTTGTTATTGCTTGAGGTTTCTTCCTTCAGTTGTCTGATTGTTTTGAGATTTGCGCTGACGAGCACCGTGTCGCCGTCTGCCACCGCAGGCTTGTTGTGCGATAGACGCGCTTCGTTGATGGTGTCGATTCCACACTGTATGCGCGACGACGCATATTTCATCTGCGCGTCGGTGTCACACGCCGAGAGTGCCGAGCGGTCAAACTGTATGCGGCGCCGGCGGAAGTCCGATTCTCCGAGAAGTTTGCGGGTCAGTTCGTTCTCTATGCGTCGTAATAGAGGATTTATGGCGTTCTGCCGCAGGTCGAGCACGGCATTCTCGGCGCTCTTGTAGTTGCCCGATGTGTCGGCGAAGATAAATGATGGTGGCACTCTGAAAAACCGGCAGATCTCGAGCACTGAGAATTTCCTTGTCTCAAGAAATTGCATGTCGGCCGATGTGGCGGAGAATATATCGAGTTTCGATCCTCCTGGCATGGCTATGATCCTGCGCCCCGAGCGGAAGAAAAGGTCTGTCTTTGAAGCGAGCATGTCGAGCTGCTTGTCGGCGTATTCTCCGAATCCGTCCATCGGTCTCGGTTCGTTGGTGACCATTCCCCTGACGTTGCCTCCCGTTGCGAAGCGCTGGCGTGTCTCTTCGTCGCCTGTGGCGGTGATGCTGAGTGTCTGGCGCGCCCATGCTATGAGGCCAATGCCTTCAAGTCCGTCGAAACTCGTGTTGCGGATATGGATGATATCGGGATTGAGAAGAGTGTCGCAGTAGCCGCTCTGGGTGTCGTTGACGTAGTAGGTGCCGTGTATGCTGTCGTAGACCACACATGCGGGATGGGGGAGAAGAAAACGTTCTATCTCGCCGCCGGAATGCGATCTGACCGGCACGATATAGGCATTTCCGAGCAGGGCGGTGTATTGCACTGCCTGGCTCCAGAAGTCAAAGGCGCTCATGTCTTCGTTGGGTTGCACTCCGAGGAGCCATGCCAGACGGGTGTCTTCAGGCAAGTAGATACCTCCACGCCTCCTTGACACTTCAAGCGGAAGTGAGGCCACGCTGTCGCTGAGCAGTTTCATGCAGCTGTAGACGGTGGCTATCCTCATGCCTTGGCCGGAACTGCGCACGTCGCGTTCCGATGTCTCAAGTCCGGCAGCCAAGTCGGCAGGAGCCACAGCCGTCTTTACGACCTGCGACTCCCGCCTGAACACACGCAAAAAAGGATTGAACAGTTTCATTACATTTATGGGATTCATATTTGCGCCTGAGGTGCGGATTTGGCGCAAAACTTCCGTATGATTTCAGAAAAATCATGTGGCTCCCCTCCTCGTCTCCATAAACATCTTATGACACATCAGCATGGTGACCACACCGTCGATCTTCTGGGAGCGCTGACGCTTTACGGGCTTGACATTCTCAAGTCGATCCTCATCAAGCACGGCGTTGCCGAAGCAATACCAGTTGATGGGATTGTCGTTCATCTCGATTTTTCCGGTGCGCACGCACACCTCGAAGGATTCTACCGATGAGTTGAAGGCTCCGTAGCTCTGGCTGACGCTCCTCATCACGTTGCCCGCTCCCGCGGTAGTGAGGATATTGACGGCCTGAAGGCTTTTGTAAGGGTCATAGCCTATGCCGATGATCTGCACATGGCGGTTGAGCGCCAGCACATAGTCGGCGATGGCCTGATAGTCGATCACTTCTCCCGGCAGCAATATGAGATGTCCCTGCTCGGCCCAGGCACGGTAAAGATTCTCGTTGACATGGCCGCTGAGTGCCCCCTCGGGGAAGAAGTAGGCCGTGTGGTAGCCGAAGAGATGTCTTTTCGGGTCATATATGCCGCAGGTGACGGCTGAGAAGTCGTCGCGCACCGAGAGGTCCATGGCCACCATGGCGGCCGGGCGCCCCTTGATATCGGCTATGCGCAGGGGTCGGGCGCACTGACGTGCCACTCCGGCCGGAATCCAGCTCTTCTGTTCGTTTTCGCTATAGACGTTGAGCAGCTTGGTGCGGAAGGCGAGTTTGGCTTCGGCTCCGTCGCGCTGCGCTTTCTTATATTCGTGGGTGTAGAAGTCTTCGTTGACGGTGATACCGTAGTGGGGGTGTACCTTCCTCCATGTCGATTCCTGGTCTTCCGGATCGTTGATGTCAGGCTCGAAGAGATGGGCGAAAAGCGTGTCATCCTCATATTCCCCGAGGAGTACCCGCTTATATCCTGCTAGCATCTGGTAGAAAGGTCCGTCGAATACGTCGGAGGCGGTGGTGATGATGACGGTGAGGGGATTGTCGCGCACGCCCATCGATGTGGTCAGTACTGTCAGGAGGGTGGAGTCACGGGCCTGGCTGAATTCGTCCATGATCACTGTCGATGCGTTGAGTCCGTCCTTTGTCCTGGCGTTGGCCGTGAGGCACTGAGCCATCGCTGTCCGGCTGTGCCGGGGATCGGTCGCGCGCCGGTGGGTGGGCTTGACCATCTGCTCGTTGATGACAAACTGCCTCCCATCCGGATCCAGCTTCCTCATGCATCCGCGGATTACGTCGAAACATTTCTTGGCCTGGTCCTGGGAGTTGGCGCCTACGTAGGCCTCGGCGTTGGCGTCGCCGTAGAGCAGGTCGTAGATCGCAAAGGCGGCCGATCCTGTGGTCTTGGAGAATTTTCTGGGCACATACAGCACAGCCTCTCTCACTACTCTGCGGCCATCGGGATGCTTGAAGCCGTAGACGCTTGCAAACTGAAAGGCCTGTACGGGTGTGAGCCGGTAGCGGCGCAGTCCCCGTTTGCCGGGAAAGTGAAGGTATTCGTAGAAGGTGAAAAATTTCCTGACAGCCGCTGTGTCAAGCCCATATCTGTCGATCATCCGGAAGAATCGCTCCACTGCGAGTTGCTCCCATAGGTTGTGGGAGTCAGGACTGCAGGCCACGTCACGGGTGTATTGTTCGAGACGGCTGTCAGTTTCGGATAGCCGATAGGCTGATATGTCGAGCCGGAAGAGACGTCGCGTCACTTCTTCCTTGGCTGTCTCCAGTCGCTTCTTTTCCTCTGTGGTCATCTGTCAGTCGAATTTCTGCATCTTGGCGTCCAGATCGTCGAGCGGACCGGGTATGTCGGGTTTGCCGACGAGATCATCCATCGTGAGTCCGAGTATCTTCAGCTGCCGGGTGATGGAGTCTGAGGCGTCACGCTGCACCTTGAAGGCGGGATGCGGCACTGTCTTCTCGCCGTTGCGGTTGCTTTCTACGATGGTGACGGTGTCGAGTTCGTCGATGTCGCGGATGGCGAGGTCGTGGGTGCGCATGGCGGCGGCAAGGTTGATGATCTGGAAGTCAAGCCCGGCGTTGTAGCGGTTGCTCTTCTTGAGGGCCTTGACGATGAGCGCCCGCCACCCTCCGACGCTGATGGTGGGCTCATAAATGTCTTTCTTGGCCATGTCTTGTGCGTTGTTTGAATAGGGGTTCCTAAAGTAGGGGAGCCTCAGGGCGGTTTTGCGCCACCGGTCGCCATCCCGGCCCGAATCCCGACTTTTGAAAAATGTCCTCGCGCATCTTAGGGGGTGGGGGCGAGGTTTACGGGGCATGGGG
>CAMWRW010000061.1 GCA_947176755.1 uncultured Porphyromonadaceae bacterium | reverse complement strand
GCAAAATCAAATCAATGCGAAGGAGGTCATTCTTCAAGCAGGAACTGAAGTTTGTCTCGGTGCTGAATTAGTTATTAACCAAAAATAAAAACATCAAAATATCATGAAACAATCAACCGTATTTACAGAAAGGGTTAAACGCCTGATTGCTATTATTGTATTTGCCGTTGCTGCGGGTTCCGGGATGGTGGCATTGGCTGACAATGGCAACACAGGTTTGGAACCCATATATCAGACCGGAAGAAAATGGATTTGGGTAATTAGGGATGAATGTTGTGACAATCATAGCGAAGTACATTATATTGATAAAGTAGTCGGAGATTCAATAATGCCGGATGGTCGTATAGTCAAAGTAATTGAGCGTGATGATGGAATAACATATTTAGCCTATGAAAATGAAGAGGGCGTATTCATAAAAAACCTCGAGACTAATGAGTTTCCTTATGAAGAACCGGCCTTCATAAAGAGGATGACTTTCAATGTAGAAGTTGGTGATAGATATCCTTGGAGCACAGTTACTGCCATAGAAAACCTTACTTTTCTCAACCATACAAGAAAAACTGTATTTTTTTCAGCTTCCTCTGACGAACAGAGTGTTTGTTGGATTGAAGGAATTGGATGCCCTACATTCTTCCCTTTAATAGAACCCATGCCGATAGTGTTACCGACAGGGGGGTGGTCGCTGAGATTGTACGAATGCTGGCAAGATGATGAGTTGATCTATTCGGAAGCGGCCTTTAAGGAAGCAACCTCTATGAAAGAAATTGTTGATGGTCAAGAAGCGGACAACAGTCATGTTTATGATTTGTTTGGGCGTAAGATTGCTGACCCGCAGCCCGGCACGGTTTATATCCGTAACGGCAGAAAGTTCGTGCAATCAAGATAAGGGTAATTCAAAATTGAAATTCGGAGAGCAACCGGGACGCCCGGTTGCTCTCCGACATATTTCCACTCTCCGCCCGAGCGGAGCCTTAACGTGAGCCCAAACGTTGCGTAGCCTTGATTGTGGCCCGAGCTTAGCGAGAACCTGCAAGCGGCCAAACCGACGCCGGATAAAAATTTGGCGAATGCCGATTTTTTGTATTATCTTTGCCATTATTGTAACTGACGCAATAAACTGCGCCTTGAAAAGCGCACCTATTAGCGCCTCGATATGCGCTTCTAACCCGAAATTTTGTAGCTATGAAATATAATCGCATTCTCCTCAAACTTTCCGGCGAGTCGCTCGCCGCCGGCTCCGGCCACGGTATTGATACGGACCGCCTTAATTCTTACGCCACCCAAATCAAGGAAATGGTCGATGCCGGCGTTCAGATCGGCATCGTGATCGGCGGTGGAAACATTTTCCGCGGTCTTTCGGGCGCTTCAAAAGGGTTCGACCGCGTGAAAGGCGACCAGATGGGAATGCTCGCAACCGTGATTAATTCGCTCGCCCTGAGCTCCGCGCTGGAAGCGATCGGCCAGGGAGCGCAGGTGCTCACCGCCACAGCTATGTTCCCCATCGGCGAACATTATTCAAAATGGCGCGCGATCGAACAGATGGAAAAGGGAAATGTGGCCATCATCAGCGGAGGCACCGGAAATCCCTATTTCACAACCGACACGGGCGCGGCTCTCCGCGCCATTGAAATCGAAGCCGATGTCATGCTCAAGGGAACGCGAGTTGACGGCGTCTACACCGCCGACCCGGAAAAAGATCCGACAGCCACGAAATTCAATGAAATTTCTTACGATGAAGTGTTGGCGCGCGGATTAAAGGTGATGGACCTCACCGCCACTGCCCTCTGCAAGGAGAATTCAATGCCTGTCTATGTCTTCAATATGGACATCGAAGGAAATCTCCGCAAAATGCTTGAAGGCGAGAATGTCGGCACGCTCGTGTCGGCACGATAAGTAACGAACTTTAAATAATTATAATATGGAAGTAAAAGAATATCTTCAAAATGCCGAGGATTCCATGACTCTCGCCGTGGAATATCTCGACGATACGCTCTCTCACATCCGTGCCGGCAAGGCTTCTGCAAGACTCCTCGACGGCATCCGCGTGGATTATTACGGTTCGTCGGCTCCGATTTCCAACGTTGCCAATATCAGCGTTCCCGATGCGCGGACAATCGCAATCACTCCCTGGGAAAAATCAATGTTCAAGGAAATCGAGAAGGCAATCATTAATTCCGAACTCGGCATCATGCCCGAGAATAACGGCGAAGTTATCCGCCTGAGCATTCCTCCTTTGACTGAAGACCGTCGCAAGCAGCTCGTGAAACAGAGCAAGGCTGAGGCCGAAAACGCCAAAGTGTCGGTCCGCAACGCCCGTCGTGAAGCCATCGACGGCCTCAAAAAAGAGATTAAGAATGGTCTCAGCGAAGATGTCGAGAAGGATGCCGAGAACGACGTTCAGAAACTTCATGATGCCTATATGAAGAAGATCGACGCCGCATTCGCTGAAAAGGAGAAAGAGATTCTCACTGTCTGATCCTATGTCGGGGAACGTTGAAGCGCCCGTTTCGGAGTCTTTCCGACCCGCCCCCCTGCTGACGGTCATCGTTCCGGTCTATAATGCCGAACACTGGCTCCCGGGGTTGTTCGAGACTCTGCGCTCTCAGAGCTTCAGCGACTTCAAAGTCTTGATGGTCGACGACGGCTCGACCGACGGCGGCCCGGCCATGATGGAAGGTTTCTGTCGCGACGACAGGCGCTTTCATCTCCTTCGCCGGGATAACGCCGGACAGGCGGCCGCCAGAAACCTCGCTCTCGATGCGCTCGACACTCCCCGCGTGACATTCCTGGATGTCGACGACCTCCTCCATCCGGATGCTTTCCGCATCTGGATGGAGGAGGCGTTGCGTCTCGGCCCGGGGTCGGTTGTCAAAGGGAGTTGGATCGAAGCCTCCGACCCCTCCGGAAGGTTCTTCCGTCCGGTTGGGAGGGCCCGCTGGAGAAGACTTGAACCCGACGAGGCAATCGGCCATTATCTCTATCAGTCTCTTCCGCTGACCCCCGTGTGGGGCGGCGTGTATGATTCCGACCTGTTCAGGGAGATAAGATTCCGGGAGGGTATGTTCTATGAAGATCTCGAAATCGGCCCCAGGATACTCGCCCGCGCGGCCGCCGTGGCCTTCACTCCCGAGCGTCTCTATTTCTACAGGCAGCACCCCGGAAGTTTTATGCACACTTTTTCCGAACGGCGTCTCGATGCTCTCCGCGCCTCGGATCTTATCCGTGACTTTATCGCCGACAATTATCCCTCGCTGGCCGAGGCTGCCGCCGACCGCCGTTGGAGCGCCAATTTCAACATCTTTCTTCTTCTTGCACGCCAAAAAAATCTCACTGTCTCTCAACGCGAAATCATGGAACGCTGCCGCGGCGTTATCCTGACAGAACGCCGGGCGGAGCTGTCAAATAGCAAGGTCAGAATAAAAAACAGGATTGCAGCCTTGCTGGCTCCAATCCTCGTCAAATTCTTTTAAATTATTGCATCCGGATTCGCGCGGGCGGATGAATCTGCCCGATCGGCCGGCACATTAGTGATGATGATGGTGGCGATGGGCCTTTTCGCGAGCCTTCCGCGCCTTCTTCATCTCTTTCTTATATTTCTTTATCGCCTTCTTATGGGCTTTCCTTGCCTTTTTCAGATGTTTCGCATGCTTATGATGACAATGCTTGCAGTAGCTCCCGTAGGGATGAAACCACCCGTAGGTATCGGTGAAACCATCATCATATTCAACAGATACGATCGGGGTCGATATAGTCACAGTCTTGGCCGTCGCGGCAACGGGAAGCAACATGGCCCCACAAAGCAGCAGTATCAGGTGTTTTTTCATAGTTGCGGCGGTTTTAAGGTGAAACTTCATTTTATTGGGAGAGCTTTTTCTATCAAACAAACAACCGACGGAGAGTGTTTAATTTATGTATCAATTGAACTCAAGAATGCGATTCCCACTATATCTTTCCGTATCCATATTTCTGCTGGTATCTTCGGCGCTTACGTCGCGCGCCGCGGAAGTCAGCGATACGGTCACGCTCTTTTTCAGACAGGGCCATTGCGATCTTGACACCTCCTATTCGGGGAACGGCCGGAATCTTGAGAATGCCTTCAGCCGCTTAAGCTCGGAGACTTCCGATCCTGCTCTCCACCTCCGTCGAATTTCTTTCCGCGGAGCCGCCTCTCCGGAAGGGAGCGTAGCCATCAACCGTCGGCTCTCCGATTGCCGCGCGGCCCGCATCGAGGATCTCGTCTCTTCAAGATTCTCTTTGCCCGACTCGCTGACCTCCCGCTCGTTCACCGGCCGCGACTGGTCGGCGTTGCGCGATGCGGTCAACGATGACCCGAACGTCCCCGCCCGACAACAGGTCCTCGCTCTTCTCGATGAAATAATATCCGCCGATTCCGAAGCCGGCGAACAAGAGGATTTCCACAACCTCGAACGCTTCCGCGCCCTTGATAACGGACGCCCTTACTCCTACCTTTATACCCGCGCGTTTCCAAGCCTCCGCCGCTCGCAACTGATTATCGATTATTGGCGGGGAATGCCGCTCTTCGACGGACACACGAATCTTGTCACGCTCGCCGACCCCGAGCTTCCCGACCTGTTGCCCCGATACGGCACGGTCAGATCCTGCAAACCGTTCTACATGTCGTTGCGGACAAACTTGCTCTACGACGCCCTTGCGATTCCGGCAATCGGAGCGGAATTCTATCTCGGCAAGAATCTGTCGATCATTGCCAACTGGGAATATGGCTGGTGGAAATCCGACCCCCGCCACAGATACTGGCGCGCCTACGGCGGCGACCTCGCCCTGAGGTGGTGGTTCGGCAAGGAAGCCCACACTAAACCTCTCACGGGACATCATCTCGGAATTTATGCCGGAATCATCACTTATGACTTCGAATGGGGCGGCACCGGCTACATGGGCGGCATTCCCGGAGGAACGCTCTGGGACCGCAATCTGAAGATGGCCGGAATTGAATATGGCTATTCTCTCCCGATCGCAGCCCGACTTAACCTCGATTTCTCCATTGGAATCGGGTTTCTCGGCGGGAAGGTCGAGAAATACGAGCCTTCCGGCGACTGGTATGTCTGGAATTCTAACTACAACCTCCACTGGGTCGGCCCGACCAAGGCGGAAGTTTCTCTGGTCTGGCTCATCGGTTGTGGAAATAAAAATCTGAAAGGAGGGAAATGATGGTGAAGAATAGTTTATGTCGCTTCTCTATGGCCTTATCCGCCATATCCGCCCTTATCCTTCCGACAGGCTGTCATCATAAGGACCTCCTCTATGAAGAACCCGACGACAGGAAGGTGATTGTCGTGTTCGACTGGCGGGATGCTCCCGACGCTGACCCCGCCTCTATGGTGGCCTACTTATATCGCGCCGATGGTCTCGACTATTACCGTTATATTCTTCCCGGAAGGGATGGCGGAGAGATTAAGATTCCGGCCGGGGCCTACACAGCAATCGGGCTTAACAGCGACAATATCGACTGGGCCCAATATCGCGGAGAGGACGACACGGAAAGCATCGAGATTCTCACTCGCGACGCAACTGAACTGGCGGTAAGCCGGCTTCGCACCCTCCAGCTTCCCAGAGCGAAGGAAGCCGAGAACGAACGCCTTGCCGAAGCGCCCGGAATGCTTTGGTCGGCACGCGCCGATAATGTCGCTCTCCCCGATGAGCCCGGCGTGACCTACGTCACGCTCCGCCCCAGCGAGGCGGTGTGCCATTACTCGGTCGACGTCCTGAATGTCTCAAATATCCAATCCCTGGACGGCTCGCAGACCGATGCCACCCTCTCCGGAATGGCCGAGGGATTTTTCGACGGCAAGCAGCAACCCTCCGATCAGAAGGTCACCATGCCTTTCCTCCTTACCGCCGACCGAACGTCCTCCTCGCTTCACGCCGATTTCCTCACTTTCGGCGAATGCCCCGATTCGCGCTATCCTCATCATATCACTTTTTATGTCTGCCTCACCGACGGGTCGAAACGCTACTATTCAGTCGACGTCTCCTCTCAGGTCAGCGACGCCCCCGACCCTCGTCATGTCCATATAGTCATCGACGGGCTTGAATTGCCTCATGAGGGAACCCAGGGTGGCGGCGGACTTATTCCGACAGTCGATGACTGGAACGAGACGGACATCAACATCGACATGGGAACTTGATCAGGAAAAATCCTCTCCATCAAGAAAAGTCCCCTCTACTTTGTTATAAAAAGAGAAAGAACTGAAAAATATAATAAAAATATATATCGCTATGAAAAAGACGCTAATCTTCGCAGGAGCAGCCCTCCTCGCTCTGGCCTCCTGCACAAAGGAGGATTCCAACGAGCCGCTTCCTGAATCTTCTCCTATCTGTTTCCGTCCCGGTCTTACCCGCGCCACCGAAACAACCAACGCAAACCTCTCCTCTATTGTCGTTTCGGGTTTCATGAACGGTCAGCTGATGATCGACAAGGAGACCTACAGCAAAGGGAGCGACGGCGTTTTCACCTCCGCCAACGACTATTACTGGCCCGGCGACGACACTCCCCTCACTTTCTATTCCTACGCTCCGGCGGCTCCCGGCGGCACGCTTACGCTCACATCCGATTCCAAACAGCTATCCGGCTTCTCCCCGGCTGCCGACATAGCCTCCCAGATCGACTTCATCACCGCCACCGGAACGGGGCGTAAATCAACGAACGAAGCCACGGGCCTCGCTCTCGATTTCAGCCATCGTCTCGCCCAGATCGAGGTGCGCGCCAAGACAGATAACGATACGTACACTTACGAGGTCACAGGCATCCGGATCGGTCGCCCGGTCTCCTCAGGTTCTTTCGATTTCACAACCAACGCCTGGACCCTCGGTTCGGATAAGGCTGACTATGAAACAACCTACACCACCCCCCTCACCCTCAACTCAACGCCTCAAAGCGTGATGGGATCCGCCGGCAACGCCATGCTCATTCCTCAGCAGCTCACAGGATGGGATCCTCAGACCGACGCTTCAAACTCGGCCGAAGGGGCTTACATCTCAATTAAGCTCCGGATCGCTACGGCCGAAACCGGCGTGCAGATCTATCCCTTCGCCTCTAACGCGGAATGCCAATGGGCTGCCGTCAAAGACGACACCAAATGGGAAGCCGGCAACAAGTATATCTACACACTCGACCTCACTCACGGCGCCGGTTATGTCGACCCCAAGGATCCGGACCCCGGTACGCCCGTCCTCGGCGGTCCGATCAAATTCACCGTGCAGGTTCAGCCCTGGACGGAGACAACTGTCGAAAAACCGTTTGACACCGGCTCTGAATCCAACTGATTGTAAACCTATCAGGCCCGGAGGTCGCGAAACACCCCCGGGCCACAAATAATCCCCGTTGAATATGAATTCCTTCTCCCGGCTTCTCCTGATTATCCCTTGCGCAGCCTTTCTTACGGCCTGCAGCGATGACTCTTTATCCGAATCTCTGTCGTCTGGAGGAAAAATTATGTTCAACGTCGATGTGGAGGCCGACCGATTGTCGGAAGCAACCCCGAATAATCCTCAACGTCCCGCTCCTCACCGTCTCTCAACCCGGCGTTTCGACTCCGGAGACCTTTTCCTCGTGCCACGGCAAGAAATCTCCTCTATCAAGAGAAACACTCGCGGAACGGCACTGACATCCGAAACGCTCTCCGATTTCGGAGTGTTCGCAAAACTCTCCCCCGGCGACGACGCCCGGTTTTATATGTCAAATGAAAGGGTCACTAAAAGTTCCGGATGGTCAACCGAAGAGGAATATCTGTGGCCCGGCGAAGGAGCGCTCGAATTTATCGCCTACTCCCCTTTCTGCGCCGGCGATGCCTCCGAAGGAATCACGGCCATTCCATCCCCGGATGCCGACGGCAAGCTCTCGCTTCGTTATGTCGTGCCCTCTGATGTGGCCGACCAGCAGGACCTGCTCGTTTCGCGGTCTACCACCGCTTCCGCCTCTCCTGTCGCCTTGAATTTTCAACACGCTCTGGCCGGGGTTCGATTCGTGACCGGCGCTCAGATGGCTCCCTGCACGATCAAATCGGTCACAATCTCCGGTGTTCCCCTCCGAGGAACGCTCGCTATGGAGAATCTCTCCTGGACTGCAGACTCCGAAACATCATCTTTCTCCATCAATCCCGACCTCACTCTGGAAGCCGGTGCCGATGGGAAATATACGCAGGCCGGAATTTCGATCGGAGATTCCTCCGACCTTTTTCTACTCCTCCCCGGAACTCAGCCCGAAGGGGCCGTTATCTCCATCGAAATTGAAACCGGAGGCAAGCAGCAGCAGCTGTCGGCCTCTATCGCCGGACATCAATGGACAGCCGGAAACACCACTGTCTACAATATTTCCGGCTCCCCCGACAGCGACTCTCTGATTCTTGAACTGACCGACGGCGACGGAAATAAGGTTGAAAGCATCGACTCTCCGTATACGGGTTCCTCCTTCTCCTATTCCGTGCGCAGCTATTATTCCGACGGCTCGGAATCGCTGTCTTCCGTGAAATGGAGCGCGACCCTGCTCGACACGGATGGAAACCCGCTTCCCACCAACCCGGACTGGATTGAATCCTTCTCCTCTTCAGGCACGGATCAATCTCCTTTCTTAATGCAGACTCAGGTGGCGGCCCCGACTTTCCTCGCCATGTCCGACCAAACCCGCCGTATCCGCTCGAATGCGAATATCAATACGTCTTCGGGGAATACTCCCTATAATCTCGCCTCATCCACGGGAGCATCCGCCGTTGAAACAACAGCCAACAGCTATATAATTAACTCTCCGGGGGATTACAGCATTCCGCTCGTCTACGGCAACGCCATTCAGAACGGCGCCACCAATTCACAAGCATATACCTCCACAATAAGCCAAACAACTGCCAACAAGCGCAAAGCGCTGTTCGCTTTTGTCAACCATCTGGGCAATGAAATCACAAGTCCGTATATTTATCTGAACGCGAATTGCACGCCGTCGGGCGCTGAACTCGTTTGGGAAGACCGAATCGGCCTGATCAGCGACCTCCGGCTCTCCGACGACCTTCATAATGTGCTCTTCTCTGTGAGGGAGGATTTTATCCGGCAGGGGAATGCAGTTATCGCGGTCACGGACGCCGCCGGAAACGCGATGTGGAGCTGGCATATCTGGATCACGGATTTTACCCCGGAAAACAACTGGGATAATATCGCCGGCCTGGATGACAAAGGAAACGCCCACACCTATCAACTATCCCCCATCAATATCGGTCGCATCTATGGGGGCGACAATACGGAATTTGCAGCCAAGGCCGCTACTCTGAGGCTCACTCAGTCGGAAGTCCCCGACGGGGAGTCTCCTCTCTCAATCGACATTCCTCTGAGTCAGGAGGCAAAAACGGTCTACACCAAAACCTCCTATCTCTACTATCAATGGGGACGCAAGGATCCGTTTGTTTCCGCCCAGAACTGTTATTATGATGCCTCTCACAAGGAGCTCGACTCCACCTCTCTTCCCACAATAAGTCTCGGAGCAACCCATCTCGCCACAATCGAGCAGATGATCATGCACCCGGGGAGCTTTCTGTCGGCAGCCGAAGCTGATTTACGCAAACTTTCGACATTCTATTGCAACCTCTGGAGCATTGACAATATCGCCACAAGCCCGTCGCAATATCAGCCCGACAATGTCAAGACCATCTACGACCCCTCCCCGGCGGGAATGAAAGTGCCGGAAGGGAATGCTTTCATAGCCCTGAGAGGTTCGGCAGTGACTTACGACTCCTCAACTCAGGAAATCACGATTACCATGAGCTCCGGCGCCACAATTAGCGGCGCGGTCTTCGGCTACCGCAACCGCTTCGGCGTGGAAACACCCGACAGCCAGATGGTCCAATGGTGGACGGCGATGTCGGCCGGTGCGGTCCGCTCGATTTATCTTCCGGTGCAGGAGGGCACGGTCGAGAACCTTCAGATCTTCGACATGAATTTCGGATTCTGCGTCCGCCCGCTTCGTGATTAGACAATCACCGGCACAAGGTAGCGCGCCATGAGATAGCCTCCGCCCAGAAGCCATATCCAGAGAATCGCGGCTAAAAGGAAGGGTTTCGGACCGGCTTTCTTAAATTTATCAAAACTTGTCTCCGCTCCCAACGCGGCCATTGCCATGGTCAGAAGGAAGGTGTCGAATTCGTTGATCCACGCAACCACCCCTTCCGGCAGCAATCCGAGGGAATTGAACGCAATCACCACAAGGAAGCCAACCGCAAACCAGGGCACGGCGACTTTCCCTTTCTTTCCGTCAGCCGGACCCTCCTCGCGACGCATACGCGAAGCGGCCCACCAGCCCAATACGAGAAGCACCGGCACGAGAAGCATCACGCGAATCATCTTCACTATGATTGCTATATTGGAGATTTCCTCTCCCATCGCATTGCCCGCCCCGACGGCATGGGCAACTTCATGAAGGGTCGAGCCGGCATATATGCCCATTTCCTGCGGATTGAGCCCCAGAATTCCCGTCCGATAAACAGCCGGATAGACAAACATGGCGATCGTTCCGAAAATCACCACCGTGGCCACCGCCACAGCCGTCTTATATGGCTTGGTCCGCAACGTCGCCTCCGCTCCCAATACGGCCGCCGCGCCGCAGATGCCGCTGCCGACCGATGTTAGAAGCGCTATGTCGCGGTCCATTTTTAGAAGTTTTCCGATCCAAACTCCTCCGAGAATCGTAAGAAGCACTACGATACAGTCAATCACCAATGCGGCCAGCCCGACCTCCATCACATTCTGGAAAGTCAGTCGGAAGCCGTAGAGAATAATGCCCAGCCGAAGCACTTTCTTCGAGCACATCTGAATGCCGGGCGTCCAGGTCTCCGGCAAATGACTTCGCAAGGAGTTGGCGTATGCCATACCCAGGACGATGCCTATAATCAGAGGGGAAAAGGAAAGGTCGCGCATTACTTGCCACTGCGCGATGAAAAACGAGGCGCATGCGAAAAGCGCCATAAATAGCACACCGTGGGCAACGCCCGCTTTCTTCTCGTGAATCATATCTGCTTGATGTCGGTTGTTATATGGTCGGCCATTTGCCACCCTTATAACGAGGGAACACGCAAAAAAATTGCTAACTTTGCACTCTCAAAACTGTATTGTTCAACAATCAAATTCAGAAAAATGGTTGAAATCGGAACCCCCGGGAGCGCCAGTGGCCGCAAGGCTCTGCTCCTTGGAAGCGGTGAGCTTGGTAAGGAAGTGACTATTGAACTCCAGCGTTATGGAGTGACGGTCGTCGCATGCGACAAATATCCCGATGCCCCGGCTATGTTGGTAGCCAACAAGGCTATCGTGGTCTCTATGCTCGACGGCGACGCGCTCCGCCGAATTGTGGAAGATGAGAAACCCGACTATATCATTCCCGAAATCGAGGCTATTGCCACGCCAACCCTCATGGCGCTTGAAAAGGAGGGGTGGAACGTTGTCCCCACTGCGAAAGCAACTTTCACAACTATGAACCGCAAGGAAATCCGCCGGCTCGCAGCCGAAGAACTCTCCCTCCCCACATCGCCATACGCCTTCGCCGCCACTAAGGAGGAATATCTCGACGCTGTCGAAAAAATCGGTCTCCCTTGCGTGGTGAAGCCCGTGATGAGCTCCAGCGGCCACGGCCAGAGCCTCGTCAGACTCCCTCAGGATGTCGAGGCAGCCTGGAGGGAAGCCCAGGAAGGGGGACGCGCCGGCGGCGGAGAGGTCATCGTTGAAGGGTTCGTCGATTTCGACTATGAAATCACGCTTCTGACCGTCCGCCATATCGGAGGCACTTCTTTCTGCGAACCTATCGGCCATTATCAGAAAGATGGCGATTATCGCCGCAGCTGGCAACCCCAACCGATGTCGCAACCGGCCATAAATAAAGCCCGCGACATTGCCGCAAAGGTGACGCAGGCTCTCGGCGGACGCGGAATTTTCGGCGTCGAACTCTTTGTCAAGGGCGACGATGTTATTTTCTCGGAAGTATCTCCCCGTCCTCACGACACAGGCATGGTCACGATGATTTCCCAACATCTCTCCGAATTCGCTCTCCACGTCCGCGCTCTGCTCGGACTCCCGATTCCGGAAATCCGGTTCTACGGGCCTTCCGCCTCTTACGCTCTTCTGGCGGAAGGGGATTCGCGGGAAATCGTTTTCAGCGGGATGGAAGAAGCGCTTGCTCTGCCCGGAACGGATATGCGAATCTTCGGCAAACCGGAAGTCAAGGGCCATCGCCGCATGGGAGTCATGCTGGCTACAGCCGAAAATGTCGACGAAGCCTGCCGTAAGGTCGATGAGGCCGCATCGAAAATTCACATCGAATGCCGCTGACATAGGTTGCCATAAAAAATCCACGCATTTATCAAACAAGCGCATATCCTGAAGAGAGGACCCGGCTTTCACGCCGAGCCCTCTCTTTCCGCTAATCTTCATAACCGCAAAATATCACCCGGACCCTCAATTCCCGGTTGAATTCCTTTCACGATTCTTTTTCAACTGTTCCTGCTTGAATCTCGCCCAGCCTTGACGCGCATTTTTACGCGATTTGTACTGAGTCACTCCCAGCATTGTCTTGAACAATGACAATGCGCGCTCCCCGATATTCGGCTTCCTTTTCCCGTAATAGATACTTATAAGGCGTTCATCGGGAGGAAGCGCAAGACGAATCCCCTTTTTATCCACTTCCTCAACCCTTCTTATCAAGGCCACCGTTGCCTCGCTCAAAGGAGGGGCTTCGGCAGGCTCGAAAATACCGACATCTTCATCTTCAAATTTATATGATGCCCAGGCGCGGGCCTCTTTCGGGCTTATATACTCCCGGTCAAGAATGTAAACCTCCCCTATCGTATGAACCCATTTGTCGTTAAGATCGCGGGGAATACGTTCCAGTTCATGCCCCCGGCCATATGACTCGATTTCATACCGGTAGCCCGTCACATCGGACGGCGACAACTCATATCCCACCACATTATCGTAATCAAACTCGATTCTGAATTTATCAAAATCCATATCTTTCTCGAAAAAACAGTCAAATGAAGGACACCAACTTCTACCCTCTCCGCAGGCAAGCACATTTACTTCCACTTTAACCCGGTCGTCACGTTTCAACCATTTCACACACGGACTATACTTACCGAAAAGCGTGTCATTTCCTGTTTTTATTTTACAAAGTTTTTCAGGGAGTCTGCGCAATGGTGGGAGCGACATCCAATCGGTCCATGAGAAATACCACACGCATTCATCGCTCACACTGTCGAGACCCTGCGCATTCGTGAAGCGATAATACGACCGGCTCAATAAAGTTCTCGGGAGAGTCCAGCCTTCGAAACGCACTTTCTTATTGGCAGTAATCATATAATCCACAAGTTTTTCCCGAAAAAGAAAAACCGTATCGGAATTGCCGCACAGCTCCGAATAATCCCTCATGTAGGCCAGAACATGGAGCACTTTGTTTCGATTTGCCTCAACCATCAGTTGAGGAAGCACGGATTCGCGATTCTTCGGGCTCGCTCCATTTTTCGCTATCGCAGACATGCAAATCATAATAGCCGCCGCAAGCTCGACGGCAAGCCGGGGCATTCCGCTCCTATCTATATTCCGGACAGCTTTCACTTCCTGATTGCCACTCTTCCGGACTATCCTACTATCTCCTTGATCCGAGACTGGGGCAACCCGACTATCTCAGAAATAAGACTGATCGACAACCCATTGTCGGCCATTGATTTCACTATCTTTATCTTTTCCTCTTCCCGGCCCTCTTCCCGGCCCTCTTCCCGGCCTCGTCTCAGACTGCTCTCACGGGCATATTCCAGTTGTCCCATCATGTCGCGATAGGCCTTCAGGTCTGCATCATAAGCCCTGCGTTCGCTTTCCCCGAGCGCTGCGTATGACGCTACACCTTCCAGACGCGCAAACAACTGTCTCTCCCTCGAAAATGCCAATCCTTCCATTGTCGACATGTTTATTATGTTATACATCCATTGTTCAAGCGCCGTTCGGCACTCCTGTTCTCGAGACTTATCCTTCTTTTCAAAATTCGGCAGTTGAAGAAAGATACATCTGATCTTGTCGCTTATCACCTCGCGGGTCTCCATATCACAGAAACATCCGTCGATACGGAATCTTCCCGGAAAGCGGGGCAATTCAAAATTCATCAAGGCGACACAATAGACCGGATCATATCTGTAACGCCAATCTTTGCCTGTCTGACCCTGCTCGGTCACGCCACGCGATGCATAGTATAATATTCGCTCCAGAAAATATGACTGGGATGCATTCTGCATCTCCACCGTAAACATCCGGCCGTCGGCAGTCCGGCAGTGAATATCGTAGATCACTCCTCTGTCTTCTTCGTTTCTTCGCGACATCTCCTTGTCACGGTAGGTCAAATCTACTATCGGAGAATAGTTCTCTTCATGCTCTAAGAGCGAATTCAAAAAATCTATCAGGAACTCTTTCGATTCTTCCCGTCCGAAAATATACTTGAATCCATAATCGACAAAGGGATTGAGAAACTTTGGCATCGCAATGCGTTTTGTTCGCAAATATAAACAAAATCCCCGAATCCTCAAAACCTTAGACCGGTTCCAAGCGATCCTACTCCCGGTAAAAGAAAGGAAGGAGGAACTCGCTGCTCCTCCTTTCCTTTTTAACTTTTCCGCTACTGCGGTTTGCACAATATCAATATTCGGGAGCCACCTCGTTAAACGGTGCGTTCCGATCAAGCATCTCCTGGTCGTTAAAATTGCGAACCTCCGTACACAACGTTTCTTCAATCTCCTTGACGGCTGCCTCGTCAAGTTCGGGATAATCGGCATACTCAGCCCGCTCATCAATCGGAACATCCTCTACATGAGGCTCCTTGTAAAATTTGAGTCCTCCGTCGGAAGGGAATGTTTTCTTCAGAAAATCCTCCACTTCTTCACGGACTTCGTTGACACGGGAATATGACCCGTCGGCGCTTTCTACCTTATATTTCCGGGAGTTGCCGAAGCTCACCAGATATAACCTTGATTTGTTTTCCATAATCGGGTTTTATTATTTAATATTTGAACATCCTTTCCCCCTTTAATGTTCAATCTGAATAAAACTATAAGTATGTGTTAATGCATCGCCTCATAAATTTTGAGGCCAACTTTAGAATCCGGCTGCAGTTGTTATGAAACCCAATGACGCCTTCAGCCGAATCCCAAATTTCATCCGCATACTTCATAATCCGATACGATAAATTATTTCGCACACATACTCAACCATACTTAACATGGAAAATAAAAGAAAACCTATTCTTGTGGTGTCGACAGGAGCCGGCATCAGTGCTGAAAGCGGCATCTCGACATTCAGAGACGCCGGAGGGCTCTGGGAGAATTACCCCGTGATGGAAGTGGCCTCCGCCGACGGTT
>CAMWRW010000060.1 GCA_947176755.1 uncultured Porphyromonadaceae bacterium | reverse complement strand
TCGTCGGGCCCCCGAACTGAAAGCCCGCCGGATCGAATTGAGACGCCGGGTCGACGCAGCTCATAAAAGCTGGATTGCCTCCCGCCGCGCTCTCCCCCCGCCCCTCCGCTCGAAGATGGCCCCGACCGATTGACCCCCGATGCCCCCGGCATTCTAAAACATTCCTCCTTTCTCGGTTGTTTCTTCTTAAAAGAGATAGCTCCCGTTTTCAGGCACGCTTTTTGTTTGCAGTCGGGTGGAGCATCTCTCCTACCCGAATTTAGACATAGAAATCATGAAAACTAAAGATACAGCTGCCCCTCGCCGTATGAAAAAGCAGGACCTGCAGCAAGCCATAATGGAGTTTCTCCAATCTAAAAATAAACAGTCGTTCAATTACAAACAGATAGCCTTCGGAATCGGAGCGACCGCTCCTCAGAGCCGTAACGATATCCTCAACATCCTCGACGAGCTTGTGGCCGCCGACGACATCATGGAAATCGACCTCGGCAAATATAAGGCGAAATCAAACCGAGGCACGGAGAATGTCGGCTTTTTCGTGCGCCGCTCAAACGGAAAGAATGCCGTTGTGGTCGACGACGAGCAGATAATGGTGGCCGAACGCAACTCTATGCACGCCCTTAATGGCGACAAAGTGCGCGTCGTTGTCTCCGCCGCCCGAAAGGGTCAGGCTGCCGAAGCGAAGGTTATCGAGATTGTCGAGGCCAAGGACCAGCAGTTTGTCGGAACTCTGAAAATCGACCGCAATTATGCTGCGCTCGTCACCGACTCCAAATTCCTCGCCGCCGACATCATTCTCCCCCGCAATGCGCTCAAGGGAGGAAAGAACGGGGATAAGGCCGTGGCCAGAATCACTCATTGGCGCGACGACGAGATGAATCCTCGCGGCGAAGTGATCGACATCCTCGGAACGAAAGGGGAAAACACGGCCGAGATGCACGCCATCCTCGCCGAGTTCGGTCTCCCCTACAAATATCCGGAGAATGTCGAGAAAGCGGCCCTCAAAATCGAAGCCGGCATCACCGATGAGGAAGTGGGGCGCCGCGAAGACTTCCGCGGCGTAACGACTTTCACCATCGACCCCCGCGACGCAAAGGACTTCGACGACGCTCTCTCTATCCGCCAGCTCGCTAACGGCAACTGGGAAGTCGGCGTCCATATCGCCGACGTCACACATTACGTCCGCCCCGGATCAATCATTGATAAGGAGGCACAGAAACGCGCCACATCCGTCTATCTCGTCGACCGCACGATTCCTATGCTCCCCGAGCATCTCTCCAACGGCATCTGTTCGCTCCGTCCAAACGAGGAGAAGCTGACTTTCTCCGCCGTGTTCGAACTCGATTCGAAGGCTAACGTGGTCAACCATCGTATCGGACGGACCGTGATTCGTTCCGACCGACGGTTCACCTACGAGGAAGCACAGGAAATTATCGAGACCGGCCGGGGGGAATATGCCCGCGAACTGAAAGTGCTCAACGAGCTGGCTAAGGAATTGCGCCGCAAGCGTTATCAGGCCGGAGCCCTCGAATTCGACCGCGCCGAAGTCCGCTTCGAAATCGACAGCGAAGGAAAACCCGTCAGCGTCTATTTCAAAGAATCAAAGGATGCCAACAAACTCATCGAGGAATTCATGCTCCTCGCCAACCTGACCGTCGCCGAATCCGTCGGCAAGGTTCGCGAAGGGAAGAAGGCCAAGACTTTCGTCTATCGCGTCCACGACAACCCCGATCCTGAGAAACTGAGCAATCTCTCCCTGATTGCATCCCGCTTCGGATATAAGATAAATGCCGACGGCTCCTCCCGGGAGGTTAACAAGGGCATCAACCGCCTGCTCCGGGATGTAAAGGGAAAAGGGGAAGAGAATATGCTCTCGATTCTCGCAATCCGCTCGATGGCCAAGGCAACCTACACCACCGACAATGTCGGCCACTACGGACTGGCAATGCCCTACTACACGCATTTCACCTCTCCGATTCGCCGTTATCCCGATATGCTTGTCCACCGCCTTTTGGCAAAGTATGCCGAAGGAGCGCGTTCGGCCGACAAGATAAAACTTGAGGAGGAATGCCGACATGACTCCGACATGGAGCAGCTTGCCGCTAACGCCGAAAGGGCCTCGATCCGCTACAAGCAGGTTGAATTTATGCGCGACCGCCTCGGCGAAATCTACGAAGGAGTGATCTCCGGCGTGACCGAATGGGGCTTCTATGTCGAACTCGACGAGAGTATGTGCGAAGGTCTGGTGCCGATTCGCGATCTTGCCGACGACTATTATGACCTCGACGAGAAGAACTATTGCCTGATAGGACGCCGTCACGGCGCACGCTATACGCTCGGCGACCGTGTCAAAGTGCAGGTGGCCCGTGCAGACCTCGACCGTAAGCAACTCGACTTCGCCCTCATCGACGACAAAGGAAATCCCAACCGACCCCTCGAAGAGCGCAAACCGGGCAAACGCCACAATCCGCGAAACACGAAAGAGAAGCGCCGCTCGCGCTCAAAATCCAAATAAATCAGCTTCGAAAACCGAAAAAATTCAACCTGACCAATTATTTTCTTCAATTTTTTTGAAAAAAATTTGGTCAGGTTGAAATTTTATTCTAATTTTGCAGCGGGTGAGTCCTACACGACCAGCTCCCTATCGAATCCCCCAGATCTTGACCGAAGCAAGGGTAGTAGGTTGAGCGGTGCGATGCAGTCAGCTCGCCCACCCGCCTCTTTAGCTCAGTTGGCCAGAGCACGTGATTTGTAATCTCGGGGTCGTTGGTTCGAATCCGACAAGAGGCTCTAAGTATTGGAAAGACAAGGATAATTGAAAAGATGGCAAGATTCACGTCGTGAGACGTTATGCAATTATTATTAAAAGCAATTAGAATAAGGCAGTTGGCGGTGTGTTTGTGAAAATACGCCGTCTTTTTATTCTCAATTTCACCATTTCCCCTATCGCCCGCAATGGCGTTTCATGAAATTTTCATTAACTTTGCTAAACTAACATTTCAATAAGCCCTCCCATGTTTATCTGCAACGCTACTTTCATGATGGAAACCCATCGTGAAGCCGAATTCATCAAATGGCTCTCCGCTCATAAGGAAGCTCTTGCCGCGCCCTCTCCCGGCCTCTCCGCACCGCAAAATTTCAGACTCTCCTCGATGAGAATGGCCGGCGGAATCGACTATCGCCACGCCGAGGCTCAGTCTGTCGCTCTCCAGCAGGAGTTCCCGACCCGAAAAGATGCCGAGGCCTGGCTCGCCGACACTTTCTCCACAGTGGCCGCCGATTTCGAAGCGCACTTCGCCCCTAACGCTATGGTATTCGCCTCAATCTTCGAATCCATCCCATTCTGATGAAACCCGAACACGACTACCAGCGAATCATAATGGGCATCGACCCGGGAACGAACGTGATGGGCTACGGGCTGCTCGGAATCAACGGCAAAAAGCCCGAAACAATCATGCTCGGCGTCATTCAGCTCAACAAATTCGAAAGCCACTATAAGCGCCTCGGCCGAATCTTCGAGCGTGTCACCGGCCTCATCGACCAGTATCTCCCCGACGAATTGGCAATCGAAGCCCCCTTCTTCGGAAAGAACGTGCAGTCGATGCTTAAGCTCGGCCGCGCCCAGGGGGTCGCCATGGCCGCCGCAATCGCCCGCGACATCCCCATCGCCGAATACGCCCCCCTTACAATCAAACAGTCGGTCACCGGCAATGGCCAGGCCTCGAAAGAGCAAGTGGCCAATATGCTCCGCAGGCTCCTCAACATCTCCGAAGACAGAATCCCCAAACTCCTTGACGCCACCGATGCCCTCGCCGTGGCTCTGACCCACTTCTACGAGACCGGCAAACCGCAGATTGCCCGCGGACCATCCTCATGGAAGGAATTTCTCGCCCGCAATCCCGACCGAATCGCCCCACGAAGAAAATAATCATACCCACCCCGATTATGGAAACACCCGAAATCATCCTCGCCACTATCACCGGACAAGATAAACCGGGCCTCACCGCAGCCCTCACCGCAATCCTCGCCCGACACAACGCCTCGGTCCTCGACATCGGCCAGTCTGACATCCATCACTCCCTGTCGCTTGGAATCCTCTTCCGAACAACCCCTGAAGCCTCCGGACATATCCTGAAGGAGCTTCTTTTCAAAGCCTCCGAACTGGAAGTCCAGATCCGGTTCTCCCCCATCTCACAGGAAGCCTACGAAAACTGGGTTGCCCGTCAGGGAAAACATCGCTGGATAATCACAATCCTCGGACGCAAAATCACGGCCCGACACATTGCTCTTGTCTCGGAAGAAATCTCCGCACAGGGTCTCAACATCGACAGCATCGTGCGTCTCACGGGTCGCCCCCCGCTGGCTGAAGAAGTAGATTCGAAATCAAAAATGTGCATCGAGTTTTCTGTCCGCGGCACCCCCGCCGACCACACCCGTATGCAGCACAACCTCATGGAGATTTCCTCCCGCGAGGATTTCGACGTCTCCATGCAGGAAGATAACATCTATCGCCGGTCGCGCCGTCTGGTCTGCTTCGACATGGATTCGACGCTCATCCAGACCGAGGTCATCGACGAACTGGCCGACCGCGCCGGCGTCGGCCAACAGGTCAGGGAAATCACAGCCCAAGCCATGAGGGGCGAAATCGACTTCAACGAAAGTTTCATCCGCCGCGTCGCCCTTCTGAAAGGCCTTGAAGTTTCTGTCATGCAGGATATTGCCGAACACCTTCCCATCACTGAAGGGGTCGAGCGGATGATGGACGTCCTTCACCGCGCCGGATTCAAGACCGCCATTCTCTCCGGGGGATTCACATACTTTGCCAACTATCTGAAGCGCCGTTTCGGCTTTGACTATGTCTATGCCAACGAACTTGAAATCGAAGATGGACGCCTCACGGGACGCCACCTCGGAGAAATCGTCGACGGGCGCCGCAAAGCCGAGTTGCTCAGACTTATCGCCCAGTTTGAAAAAATACATATCGAGCAGACGATTGCCGTCGGCGACGGCGCCAACGACCTTCCCATGCTCGCGGAAGCCGGACTCGGAATCGCATTCCACGCCAAACCCAAAGTCAAACAGAGCGCCGACCAGTCGATTTCCACGATCGGACTTGACGGCATCCTCTACTTCATCGGCTTCAAAGACTCATTCATCGAATAATTCCCGGCCCTCAATCCCCTAATTAAAATTCCATTAAACCTTTGTCCCCGCGCGAATTTTTATTATTTTTGCACTCGTGAAGGAATCCACTCCCGCCGCAGGGAATATGCCCTCCTCCTTAAGCTAATACTCAATCAATTATGGACAGATACCAGGAAACAATTTCCCGCAGCCGCGTCCCGGCAGATGATGCCGTCGTGGCCGCCGAACTCGCAAAAATCCTCGAAAAGGCCCCCGAAAACGCCAATCCCGACGTTTACCGCCTTATCCTCAACTCCATCGACCTCACAACACTCAGCTCCGAAGACTCCGTTTCAAGCGTGGCCAAGTTCACCGGTCGGGTCAATGACTTCGACTCCGAATATCCCGCATACGGAAACGTAGCCTCCATCTGCGTTTACAGCAATTTCGCTGAAGTGGTCAAGTCGCATCTCGACATAGACGCCGTCCGCGTCTGCGTCGTGGCCGCCGGATTCCCCTCCTCCCAGACTTTTACCGCCGTAAAAGTCGCCGATGTCGCTATGGCTGTCGCTTCCGGAGCGCAGGAAGTCGACGTCGTGCTCAACCTCGGAATGTTCCTCGATGGAAACTATGAAGATCTCTCCGACGAACTCATCGAACTCAAGCACACCGCCCGCGATGCCCGCGTCAAAGTCATCCTCGAAACCGGAGCCCTCCGCACGGCCGAAAGAATCCGCGACGCCTCGATTCTCGCAATGTGGAGCGACGCCGACTTCATCAAAACCTCCACCGGCAAAATCTACGACGGAGCCTCTCTCGAAGCCGCCTACGTGATGTGTCGCTGCATCCGCGAATATTTCGACCAAACGGGCCGCAAGGTCGGTTTCAAGGCCGCCGGCGGAATCCGATCAGCCGAAGAAGCAGTGAAATATTACACGATCGTCAAGGAAATCCTCGGCGAAGAATGGCTCACTCCCGAATACTTCCGAATCGGCGCAAGCTCGCTGGCCAACTCCATTCTCTCCGCCCTTGAAGGAACCGACATCAAATTCTTCTGAACCTTTCCCCGGCGTGTGCCCCTTTTTCCGGAGGCACGCGCCGGTTTTCCATAACATTCTTCACCTAACAAAAGAAACTTTTCCAAATGAGCAGGCGCCTTTTCAAACGTCTCCTGACGCTCCTCGCAATCGTGGCCCTCGCCATCCCGGCTATCCACGCTGAAAACGACTCCGGAGCCTCCCGGAAGAAACTCGCCACTTACTCCGTGGCCTTCTACAACCTCGAAAATCTTTTCGACACCATCAACAACAACGGCAAGTACGACTTTGAGTTCTCCCCCCAGGGTGCTCGCAAATGGGACGGTCACAAGTACCGCTCGAAACTCAATCGGCTCGCATACGCCATTTCCCAGCTCACCACGCGCCTCACTCCCGACGGCCCCGCCGTGATCGGAGTCTCGGAAATCGAGAATGAGTCGGTGCTCAACGACCTCGTAGCCGCCGAACCGATTGCCGAACGCGGTCTGAAGGTGATCCATCACGACTCTCCCGATGTGCGCGGTGTCGATGTCGGACTGCTCTACAACCCGAGATTATTCCGCCCCCTGAAGGTCACGAATCATCCCCTCGTCCTCCCCGAAAGGCCCAACTTCAAGACCCGCGACCAGATGTGCGTCATCGGTCTTCTGGGCACAAAGGAAACCGGCTTCTCCCGCGTGGCGGTGATTGTCAACCACTGGCCCTCCCGACGCGGCGGCGAGAAGGAAAGCTCCTGGCTTCGCGAAGCCGCCGCCGCCCTCTCGAAGTCAATCGCCGACTCCCTTTACAAAATCGACCCCAACATTGGCGTCATCATCATGGGCGACCTTAACGACGACCCCAACAACAAGAGCGTGGCTGAAGTGCTCGGTGCGGTCAAAGATCCGAAGGATGTCGTCCCGGGCGGCTTCTACAATCCTTTCTGGGCCAAGCTCGACGACGGAATCGGCTCCTACATCTACCGCGGAGGCTGGGACCTCTTCGACCAGATAATCATCAACTCCAACCTCGTCGACGGGGCCTGCGGAGCTAAATTCCGCGACGCTAACGTCTTCAACAACAAATTCCTCCTCCAGACCGACGGTCAGTACAAGGGCTACCCCCTCCGGACTTTCTCGGCCGGAATTTGGATGGACGGTTACTCCGACCATCTCCCCACTCAGATTTTCCTTACACGTGAAGTAGAAACTCCCCACTCCAACAATTGATCCAAATGCGATTCAAACTAACACTATCCATCGCCCTTTCGGCTGTCATGTCGGTCTGCGCGCAGACCGGAGTCAAGGGCACTCTCGTCGACGCCCGGTCCGGACGTCCGGTTGCCGACGCCAACATCCTTCTCTCAGACCAGGCCATATTCGTCACTTCGGGTGCCGACGGTGTCTTCACGATCTCCAACGCCGCCCCCGGCAAGGATGTGATCGAAATCATCGCCTCCGGATATGAGGACGCCTTCATCGACATCGACCTCCCCGACGGAGTCATCTACAATGTCGGCGACATCAAGCTCTCCCCCGCCGGATTCCAGACCTCTCCGCTCGACTCTGAAAACTATCTCTTCGACGAGGAGGAGCTCATGGATGACGACGCCCTCGGACAGTCGGTCGGAACGATTCAGGGTGCGACCGACGACATCTATTTCCAGGCCGCCAACTACGACTTCTCAATCATGCGTTTCCGCCTGCGCGGCCTCGATTCCAACTGGACAAAGGGTTATGTCAACGGATTCGAATTCAACGACGCGATGCGCGGTCGCTTTAACTATTCGATGTTCGGCGGCATGACCTCCAGCGCTTTCCGCAACCGAACCACGGATATCGCCATGGATGCCTCCTCCTTCGGATTCGGCTCGCTCGGCGGAGCAAACAACTACACGACCTACGCCTCCGAATATGCCCCCGGATGGCGCGGCAACCTCTCCTACACCAACTCCAACTACATGCTCCGCGCAATGCTCCAGTACGCCACAGGCCTTAACCGCCACGGCTGGGCTTTCGCGATGTCCGTAATCGGACGTTATGCGCCCGAAGGCGTCATCGAAGGCACTTTCTACAACTCTTTCGGCCTCTCTCTCTCGCTCCAGAAAGTGTTCAACGACCGTCACTCCCTCAACATCTCCGCTTGGGGAGCCCCCACACAGCGCGCAACCAACCAGGCCGCCACGCAGGAGGCTTACGACCTCGCCGGATCGAACCTCTACAACCCTTCATGGGGTTATCTCGACGGCAAAAAGAAAAGCGCACGCATCGTTGAATCTTTCGACCCCTCCGTGCTCCTCAACTGGATCTGGAAACCCCGCATGGGAACGACACTCAACACCGGCTTCGGTTTCCGTTCCTCCAACTACTCCAGCTCCGCAATCCAGTATTATCAAACGCCCGACCCCAAACCGGACTATTACCAGTATCTCCCCTCCTACTATGCTCCCTCGGTCGACCCTGTCTTATATCCCGAAATCTACGAGCAGCAGCTCCAGAACCAGCAGGCCGTGGCCGACTGGTGGGGTGGCGACAAGGCTAACCGTCAGATTGACTGGAACAATATCTACCACACCAACTACATGAACGCCATCCAGTATGACCGCGATCCGGAACTGATCGGCCAGTCGAGCTATATCCTCGAGAACCGTCATTCCAATTTCAACTCCTGGATGCTCAACTCCTACCTCAACCACCGCTTCTCGGACATCGTCACTTTCCAGGCCGGTCTCTCTTTCAACTATACCGACGCCCACTATTACAAAACGGTCCGCGACCTGCTCGGCGGTCAGTACTGGCGCGACATCGATAACTTCTCCGAACGCGACTTCGTCGGCGATGTCAACATCATGCAGAACGACCTCCGCTATCCCAACCGCCGCGTCACCGAGGGCGACATCTTCGGATACGACTACAACATCCGCGACTTCATCGGCCGCGCTTGGGCTCAAGCTCAGATCTCCACACGCCACTGGGACGCTTTTGCAAGCATCGAGGCCAGCTTCACAAACTTCATGCGCCACGGAAACATGCAGAACGGCCGCGCTCCCGAAAACTCGCTCGGCAACGGTCAGAACCACAGCTTCGGCAACGCCGCCGCCAAACTCGGAGCGACCTACAAGCTCAACGGTCGCAACTACTTCTCGGCCCACATCTCCGGCGGTTCCCGCGCTCCCCAGCCCAATGACGCTTACGTTTCTCCCCGCACGAAAGACGACGCTGTCAGCGGTCTCCAGTCGGAGAAATTCTTCTCCGCCGACCTCTCCTACACCTGGAACTACCGCCGTTTCCGCGGTTCGGTCACCGGATTCTACACTCATCTCTGGGGAGGCATGAAACGCCTTATCTTCTTCGACTACGACCTCTTCTCCTCGATGAACTACTCCCTCTCGGACGTCGAGTCGGAATTCAAGGGTGTCGAACTCGGTCTTGAATATAAGATCCTCCACAACCTCTCTATTTCCGGCGCCGCTACGTTCGCCCGCTATCAGTACAAGAACAACCCGATGGGCACGCGAAGCTATGAAAACGGCTCCGCCGACGACATCGTCCGCCAGACTTACCTCAAGAACTATTACATCGGAGGCTCGCCCCAGCAGGTTTACTCGCTTGCTCTGAACTACAATATCAAGCAGTGGTTCTTCGAAGTCAACGGCCAGTGGTTCGGCGACAACTACTTCGAGCTCTCTCCTCTCCGTCACGAGCAGATGCCCGGCCTCTGGAAACTCTGCCTCACCGAGGATGAATACATCGCCAAGCAGAAGGAAATAACCCATCAGGACAAGCTCAACAACGCTTTCGTGATGAACCTCTCCGTCGGCAAGGTCCTCTACACCAAGTTCGGTTCGGTCAACTTCAACCTCAGCATCAACAACCTCCTCAACAACCGCGAAATCCAGACCGGCGGCTGGCAGGAGGGTAAGTTCGACTATACGAACTACAACGTCAACAAGTTCCCCAACAAGATCTATTACGCCCAGGGCATCCGCATCTTCTTCAATGTCGGTATCCGCTTCTGATAGCGTCTTAAATTTACGATTTCTGATATGAAACATATAAAGAATCTCCTATCAAGAGTGGCGCCGGCTCTCTTCGCAGCCCTCGCAGCCCTCGCCATCTTCTCCTCCTGCGAGAACGACCAGGTGCTTCCCCCCGTGCCGACTCCCGAAGGCGGCCCCGTCGGCACCGGCACTTGGGATAACCCCATGACAGCCTATCAGGCACGCATCTGCGCCACAAACTCCAACCTCGCCAATGTCTGGGTCAAGGGTTATATCGTCGGCACTGTCAACACTGAGATCGGAACGGTCCTCACCGCCGCATCGGCCGACTTCGAGGCTCCCGCCCAGGTCAACACCAACCTCCTGATCGCCACTTCTCCCGACGAGACTGATTGGGAAAAGTGCGCCACCGTCCAGCTCCCCTCCGGCGCGGTCAGAAACGCCCTCAACCTCGTAAGCAATCCCGGCAATCTCCATAAACTCGTATGCCTTCAGGGCACAACCGGCTCCAACTACTGCGGTGTCGGCGGCGTCCGCTCTGTGATCGCCTACACTTTTGACGAAGTCGGCATCGAAGGCTCCGACCAGCCCGCAATCGATCCCTTTACAGTCTTCTACAACGCTCTGGGCGAAAACGACCCGACAATCGACTGGACGTTCGATAATGTGAACCTCCCCGCCGGCCTCAACGACATCTGGACCTGGACCGAATACAACGGCCGCCATTACCTCAACGGCACGGCCTTCGGCAAGGCTTCAAACGGCGCTCTCGGTTATGCAGTCTCTCCCGAGATCGTAATCTCTCCGGAGTATTCCGAAATCTACGTCAGCTTCGATCACGCCGCAAGCTATCAGACCACACTCCGCGAACTCTGCGCATTCGCCGTCCGTGAAGCCGGAGCCTCGGAATGGACCGAACTCCCCATCCCCAACTGGCCTCCCGCCGGATCCTGGACTTTCGTCGACTCCGGAAACATCGACCTTTCCGCTTTCGCCGGCAAGACTATCCAAATCGCTTTCAAATATGGAGCATCAGCCGCAGGAGCCGACACGTGGGAAATTCGTAACGTCAAAGTCAAAGGCACCAAAAACTAATCCAAATGAAACTTTTCAAGTCTATATATTCCGCGCTCGCTGTCGCGACGCTCGCGATCCTTCCGGCCTGTCAGGCCCGGATGGATGCCCCCGATAATGTCGCTCCCGTGGCCGACATCGAGGCCAACATCACCATCGGCGACCTCAAGGCGCTCGCCGTCGAGAATCCCGAGGCTCTCTACGTGGCCGACGAACAGGGCAACCTCACCCAGCAGGTCGGCACTCGCCCCGACGGGTCGCACTTCATCATCCACGGCCGTTTCGTATCATCCGACGCCACGGGTAATATCTACAAGTCGCTCTCCATCCAGGATGAGACCGCAGCCCTCACCGTCTCGCTCAACCAGCGCTGTATCTTCTCCGACTATCCCCTCGGCCAGGATGTGGTCATCGACCTTACGGGTCTCTGCGTCGGCTACTACCGCGGACTCCTCCAGGTCGGCACTCCCGGAGCTCCTTACGACGGACAGCCTCAGGTCGACCGTCTTTCCTGGGACCTCTGGCTCGACCATGTCCAGCGTTCGGGATATCCCTCCAATGATTTCGCCTCCATCCGCGAAGGCGAGACCGCTCCCGCCGACCGTGCATACGTGATCATCGCCGACCTCAACAACCTTCCCTCCTCCGGAATGGACCTCTACCTGATGCAGAGTCAACTCGTGGAATTCCGTGATGTCTATTTCGAAGATGGCGGCAAACTCCCCTACTCCAACTATGAAGAGTCTGTCAACCGCACTCTCCGCGGAGTCAACGGCGGCTCGATCATCGTCCGCAACTCCGGTTATTCCAACTTCTACAATCAGATGCTTCCCGAAGGCACAGGCACTGTTCGGGGAATCCTCTCCTATTTCGGCGATTCCTGGCAGCTCGTTCTCTGCGGCCCCGACGACGTGAATATCTCCACGAAGGGCTCATCCGACGATCCCTTCACGGTTGCAGATGTGCTCAATCCGAAATTTGAAGACCTCTCCGGATGGACCGAAGGCTATATCGTCGGTTCTGTCAAAGCCGGCGTCTCTGAGGTCACCGGCGCCGACGACGTCATCTTCGGCGCGGACGCTGAAATGGACAACAACCTCCTGATCGCCGCTTCCGCCGACGAGAAAGACTGGACCAAGTGCGCCACGGTCGAACTCCCCCAGGCCTCTATCTTCCGCCGCTTCGGAAACCTCGCCGACAATCCGGAAGTCCTCGGCCATAAACTCATGGTCAACGGCACGATCTCAACCTTCCTCGGCCTCCCCGGTATCACCGGCAACCGCGGCGACATAGACTCCTTCAAAATCGAAGGCATCGATATCGACCCCAACGCTCCCGAAAAACCCTCTGTCGACCCCGCCGGCTCCGGAACCGAACAGGATCCCTATAACATCGGAGCAATCATGGCCGCCACCACGGACCAAAAGGATGTCTGGGTCGTTGGATACGTCGCCGGATATGTCGCCCAGAACGACTGGAAATCCGCCGTATTCAGCCCCAATGAGACCGTCGGTTCGACCAACTACCTCAACAATGTCAACATCATCCTGACCGAAAACTCTCCCGCTTCGGCCGACTTCACCAACTCTATCCCCGCAACCCTCCGCGCCTCCGTCAAGGGCACTCTCGGCCTGCAGCGCAACCCCGAAATCTTCGGAAAACGTGTGATGGTCAAGGGCGAGCTCACCAAAATCTACGACACCTGGGGGCTCAAGAACATCAGCGAAGTCAAAATATTATGATCCGCAGGATTTCTCTATCATTCATTATCGGCGTCTGCGCTCTCAGCGCAGGCGCCGAATATTCCGACAGCTACTATTCCCGCATGAACGGCAAACGTCGCGAGGAATTGAAATCGGCTGCCAAGGAATGTGTCGTCAGCCATAAGATGCTCGAATACTATGAGCTCCCGACCTACTGGGCCTACTCCGACGTATATCCCGAGCCGGTCGACGGTTGCCGCCGATGGTGGGATATGTATTCCGACGAAATCTATCTTATCCGCCCCGGGGAATCGGGCCGCAGCAGTTTCTCGCGAAACAAGATGCAGCGCGAGCACGCCGTCCCCAAATCATGGTGGAAAAAGGCCGGCTCCGTCGAATACACTCCCGCATATTCCGATATGTGGAATCTTTACCCCTCCGACGGAACCGCCAATCAGGCCAAGCTCAACTATCCCTTCGGAATGACCTCCTCCCCGACCTTCGACAACGGAGTCACCAAAGTTGGCGGAGCCATGAGAGGATACGGCGGCGGTTCCCCCAACGTGTTCGAGCCGGCCGACCGTTATAAGGGAGACTTCGCCCGCGCGATTTTCTATATGGCCACGGTCTATGACGACATCAACTGGGTTTACCATTATATGTTCGACGCGGAAGCCTATCCGACCCTGACATCCTGGGCCGTCTCGATGCTCCTCCAATGGGCCCGCCAAGACCCCGTCAGCCAAAAGGAAATCGACCGCAACAACTACGTCGAGCAATATCAGGGCAACAGAAACCCATTTGTGGATTTCCCCGAACTCGCGGAATATATCTGGGGATCGCGCACTACGGAGACTTTCTACGTCGCCGACCAGGCCAACTCCGACCCGACACCCCCGATCACCGGCGACCCTGAAATCACGGCTCCCGTCAACGGCGAAGCCCTCGACTTCGGCCAAGCTGCCGTCGGACACGCTGTAGCCCGCGCCCTCCAGATCTCGGGACATAACCTCACGAGCTCCCTCTCAGTTCGCGTCTCCGGAACCGACAAAAACTCATTCATCCCCGAGACTACCGTCATCCCCCATTCCACAATGAATGCCTCCGGAGGGTATCTTCTCAACATCCTCTACCGGCCGACGGCCGTTGGCTCACATCAGGCGCGACTGATCCTTTACGATGGAGGAATTGACGGAAGTATCGCCGTCGACTTGCGAGGAGAAGCTCTCCCCGTGCCCGAAATGGCAACCCTTCGCGCCCTCGCTCCCGAAGACATCTCCGACGGCGGATATACCGCCCGTTGGGAGGCGCCCTCCGGAATCGCCGACTACTACACGCTCCACCGCGTCCGCTACGTCGATGGCAACGAAGAAGCCGAATCCTACGAAACCGGCGACACCTCCTTCCGCATCACTGATCGCAATCCCGACGTGGCCGAATCATACACGGTCACTTACAACCGCCTCGGCATCGACTCCCCGGAGTCGAACACGATTTACGTGGCAGCCAACGGTATCCGACAGATTGATGCCGCCGCCCCGCTCCGGATCTTCGTCGTGGAGGGTGGACTCCGCATAGTGCGGGGAGAAGGTGAATCCGGCGAACTGACAATCACAGACGCTTCCGGCCTGCTCTACTACTCCTCTGCCGACGCTCTCGACGGCACTTTCATCTCCCTCTCCCCGGGCATCTACATCGCCCGCACCGCCGCCGACGCCCCACGCCTCCTGATTGTAAAATAATTCCAGTTATACGAAACAAAGAGAGCTGTCTGAAATCCGTCAGACAGCTCTCTTTGTTTCTATAACTCAGCTTTCTTTATTTCAATAACTCATCTTAGGCTCAAGCTCCTTGGCAGCCTCAATCATCTTGGCCACCTCCTTTTCGGAAGGAACGCGACGTGTCAATTTCTTCTCCGCATTAACCTCTTCCAGCTTCGCGGCCAGAGAAGCCGCATTGCGATGGCGAAGTTCCTTTACCGTGTCAA
The DNA here is from genome assembly GCA_947176755.1 of uncultured Porphyromonadaceae bacterium. GTDB lineage: Bacteria > Bacteroidota > Bacteroidia > Bacteroidales > Muribaculaceae > Lepagella. The sequence continues at coordinate 643 of CAMWRW010000060.1, read as the reverse complement.
CTCCCGACGCCTCGAGAAGTTCCGCAAACTGCGGCCCTATTCCCGGCACGCGGAAAAGATCCGTATGGTTTGCCCACTTCAAAATCAACGACTGACTGATTCCCGTCTTTTCGGCAAGCGAATTCCTACCTCCCGGAGTGGCGCACAACTCCAGATATTCTTCAGACGTATGCACGCCTGCATCATTCAATTTCGCAGCAAAGACTTCACCTACGCCTTCAATATCGATCACATTGTAACTCATGGGATAAAGATTAAAAGATTTCAAGGCAATTCCGCCTCTTAAAAAGAAAACGCCGGAAACGGCCAAACGGTTTGCAACACTCTCGCTTCCAATCAACTGTTTCCCTGCTCGATGTCACACATCTCCTACCGCTCCCTCTTAGTCCTTGCAGTTTTTGCGAGGACTTTTTCTTTGTCGGGTTTCATTCGTGATGAAGTTAATGCCTGTCATCCTTTATACTTTCCAAATTTTGTGCTTCGCAATAAAGATAGAAACAAAATGGTGATAAATTTTGGAATATGGAAATAAAATGCTAACTTGCGTTTGAATTTTCACCATATTGCGAGTCGGGATGATTAATGCCTGACAAGAATGAATAACTAACGATAAGGATTGCCTATGCAAGAAGAAAAAATTTTC
>CAMWRW010000059.1 GCA_947176755.1 uncultured Porphyromonadaceae bacterium | reverse complement strand
ATCGCCGACCGTCTTATCGACCGATTTAAATGGTGTATTACCGAGCCCCTGCCAAATCCTGATTTCGAGCTGCGTAAGCAAATCCTTCATTTTAAGTCAAAACGGAATGGTCTTGATCTCAACGACGAGATTATTTCGCTGATTGCTGAACGTGCCGAGAACTCTGTCAGAGAGTTGGAGGGAATCGTGATGGGTCTTTATATGAGATCGATCAATTTCAACGAGCCTATCACGCTTCGTCTTGCCACGGAGGTTGTCGATCATCTGGTGAAGAAACCTGTGAAGAAGATGATAAATTTCGATATGATCGTTGAGAACACGGCCGAATATTATCGTCTTAATCCCGACGCAATCTTCTCAAAAAGTCGCCTCCGCGACATCGCCGATGCCCGTCAGATGATCATGTACCTGTGTAAGAAACATACCGGTCTCTCTTCGCCGGCAATAGGTGCGAAACTCAACCGCAAGCATGCCACGGTGCTACATGGAATTTCTACTATTTCCGACCGCATTGAGACTTCTCGTGAAGTAGCCGATGCCGTTGAGCAGATTGAAAAACTTCTTTATCGCTGAATGCTGTCTAATAGATAGTTTTTGATATTCGGGAGTGCGTAACAGCACTCCTTTTTTTATAATTTTTTCAGAATCTTGTCACAATCTTTTATTTTTGCAGTTTAATAATCAACTGACCCTTCTTAAAATTTGCAAAGAAGGTTTTTTACAATCGACATTATGAAAAGATCTCACTTTCTGACAGCATTGATAGTTTTCTCTTACCTATATATCGCGGCTCGCCCGGCAACCGATTCGGTTGCCGGAAATGCCGCTCCCGGTGAGTCAACTGATGTGGTAGCAAATGACACCATAGATGATGGCGATTACACGGATCTTGAAGACTTTGTCATTGTCACTCAAAAGAAACTTGTCGTAAGCGACGGTGCAAAGCTGACTTATAATGTAAGCGAGGATCCGGAATCCGGATCCTCCAACATTCTGGACATTCTTCGTAAAGTTCCCGGAGTGTCTGTTGATGCTGATGATAATGTAAAAGTCAAAGGTCAGTCAAATTTCAAGATTCTTGTCAATGGCCGGGAGGATCCGATGCTCAAAGGGGATATTAAAACTGTTCTCAAGGCCATGCCTGCCAACTCTATTAAGAAAATTGAAGTAATCTCTGAGCCGGGTGCCAAATATGATTCCGAGGGTATTGGCGGAATCCTCAATATTATTACGGATAATTCACGTACGCTGTCGGGCTTCATGACTCAGCTTTCCGGATGGGTGAATTCCTATCAAGTCGGAGGGTCGGTCAATGGGAAGGTGAAACTCAACAAAGTTCTGCTTGACGCAACGGTCGGCTATAATAACGGCCGCGCATGGCCTCGTTACATGGAATCTACCGGACTGACAACAACCGGAACAGGTTCCGATACTCAAATTCTCAAGGAACACAGCAGAGGGAAAAGTGGTTGGGATTATACCGGGGCGAGACTGAACATGTCCTGGGAACCGGATTCCCTGAATCTGTTCAATCTATCTGCCAACTACGGTTATAACACATGGGACTCCGATTTTAAAGGTTATCGGCGACTCCAAGGTGCAGATGGGATATATATATGGGACTGTACGCGCAACACAATGTCCGATGGTCTATATCACGGTTTTTCCGTCTCAGCTTCCTATCAGCATAATTTCGGGCGCGATGACAATAACCTGATTTTATCCTATGAATACGACCTCGACAAATCTTCCAACAACAATGACGTAATCACCGATTATATACTCGGTCAGCATGACGTCGACCCCTATCTCCGGTCCGATTCCCGAAGTCATAATGACGGCCATATAATTCAGCTTGATTATATGAATCAGTTTAATGGAATGCATTTGCTTGAAGCCGGTCTTAAAACTAACATTTCTCCATCCTCGCTGAAGTCGGAGACTCTGTCCGGATCGGACAAGGATGATGCCGTAGTCGATGATCCCTCGACTGTTGACGCCCGTCAATTCAAGGATATCTATGCAGTCTATGCTTCTTATACAGGTTCATTTTCCAAGTGGAATTTTAAAGCCGGATTGCGTTATGAATTGACACGCATGGGAATGAATTATAAAATTGGTGATTACGAGGACTTTACGACTTATCTTCATGATGTCGTACCGAATGCTGCAGTCAGTTACAATTTTTCAGATGCCTCCTCAATCAGGGCGGCCTACCAAATGCGTATTTCGCGTCCGGGAATCCAACTCCTGAATCCTTATGTCAACACCCTTTATCCTGGGCAGATCACATACGGCAATCCTGATCTAAAAAGTATCAAGATGCACAATATGTCGCTTGGATACTCAAATTATGAGGGAAAGTTCTCCGGAGAAGTAAAGCTCAACTATCGATTCACCGATAACTCCATCAATGACATTATGTTCTTTTCCGACGGACTGATTCATTGCACTTATGCCAATGTCGGAAGCTCTCACAATGTATCATTGGATCTAACCGGGTCCTGGAATATCACTCAGACATTCTCTTGGTCGTTATATCTTTCCGGAGCCTATGATTATATGAAGGCTGACTCCGAATTGCTTCATGCCGTCAACAAAGGATGGCAGGGGAATTTTCAATCCAATATCAACTACACATTGCCTTGCAAACTCCGACTCTCAGGATGGGGCGGATATTGGACGCCTTGGCGTGACATTCAGAGCAAGGGGAGCGACGGATACTACTATGGACTCGGAATTTCAAGGTCATTCCTGAAGGAGGATGCCCTATCTCTCTCACTTACTGCAAATACATTTTTACCGCGTAAGCGCACTCACCAATATACTCAGCGCAGCGAAAACCTCGTATTTGTCAACAAAAACACTTACTCCCAGTGGAATGTCGGTCTGAGTATCTCCTGGCGTTTCGGCGGATTGAAGGCCTCGGTCAAGAAGACTGCAGCAAGCATTGAAAAAGAGGAATCTGTTTCCGCCGCATCGGGCAAAAGTAATTAATATCAAGGAGATCAGTTAAGCGAAATTTCGCGTCAGCTTTTATGAACGAAGAGTATTTCCGCAGCCATGTAATGGTGCTGAAAGGACCTCTATATGGTCTTGCAATTCGTCTGGGGCTTTCCCCCGACGAAGCTGCGGATACCGTTCAGGACACGTTTGTCAAGCTTTGGAAAAGCCGCGACAGAATCCCTCTCGACAATCCGGATCTGACTCGCTATTGCCTCGCTTCGATGCGAAACACGGTGCTTACAGCCTTGACATCCCGTCCCCTCCATTGCAGTCTTGCGGCCACGGCTTTAAAGGTTGACGATTCTCCTCCGGATTTTGAAGCCGACGACGAAATGTATAGATTCAATCGTTTGATCAATCGATTGCCGGAACAACAACGGCTTGTGTTATCTCTCAGCGCTTTCAGCGGCTTGGACAACAGAATGATTGCCGACCGACTGCAGCTTTCTGAGGTTAATGTGCGACAATTGCTTTCGAGAGCCCGAAAGAAACTTAAAGAATTTATGCAAAATGAACAGGAATAATATAAATCATATTAGTTTTTCTCCAACGGAAATCGGTCGACAGGAGGATTCTTATAATGTAATATGGAATCTGATCAGTCGATTTTATGACGGGGTTGCCTCTCCTGAAGAGTGCGATCGCTTATGTGAATTCTTCCGTTCTTCATCAAATCTCCCTCCTGATCTTGAAAAGCATAGGAGTCTTTTTGTAATGCTTGACCCTTTGATGGATTGTGAACTTCCTGACGAATTGTCTCAGCGGATTGATAATCGGATGGAATCGGAATTTCGTTTGACAAGGTTCTCATCCGGGCGTAAATTCAGATGGATTTCCGTGGCATGTCTCTTTATTGCCTTTATTGCTTGCGGAGCGGCATTGGGTCTGATTCTTTGGAATAATTCTGTCTCAGTTCCATCAGAAGGCTATTTCGCAGGAGCGAATGATACTGATTTGCCTCTTTCCGGCAATGGCTCTATAGAACAATCAACCCTCCGGGACGATACCATTAGTCCGGTCTACGCATCGGTATTGAAGCCGGCTGTTGTGAATGCGGGCGGAATTGAGAAAAAACAAACTTCTGAAAGCACCACGTCAAGGCCACCATCCAATGGAAAATTGACCGAGAAACCGTCGACAATTTCAGATGATATGGAAACGGAATATACTTCCAAGTATGTTAAGTCTGAATCTGAGCCCCAGGAATATTTGTTAAATGACGTGGTGGGTGGAGAATATTGTTTCACTGAAGAAGAACAGCGACTTATGGCCGGAAATGTTCAGGTGATTACCGATCCTGCTGAAGCTGCCTCCATTGTCAATTCAATCTTTGCCCGGATGGAATTTAACCTTGATGTCGAAAGCGTGAGTGTAGGCAAAACTTTCGGCACTCTAAAAAATTGCATTCTATAAAGTCGATATATTAAACTAATTCAAACTTTAACTGTCACAAGAAAATTACCATGAACAGACAATCAGAAAATAAAAGAAAATCAACCCGCAGCATTTCCTCTGTACGCTGTTGGTGGATGTGGTTATTGATGTTGATTTTCGGGTCCTCCGTCGTTGAGGCAAAAGAAATATTTGAAGAACTGGCCGAATTGCCGCATGTCTCCAGCAGCTATGTCTCAGGCCGATTTGCTCATAATCAGCCTTTCTGGCAAAGCTCTGACTTTATTCACTCCTTTAATCTAAGCAAAGGGTTTTCTTCCCTCTATACATATTCCTGCAATTCGTCTGAATCAGTCAATAGGGCAGAGAAGATTATCCGTTCGGATATCGAAAATAATTCTAACTTCATCCTTATGAACCGGGTGAAGGATGGTATGACCGATTATCGGATCTATGAATTAATTAACAGTGAGGGAAAGATTTTGAAATTGGTTATATGGAATAAAATAGCTAATAATGCGGCTGAAATAGTTATTGTCAACTATAACTTCGGTCTTGATCCAACACCTCCAACATATCCGCAGGATAAATGAAACGGTTTGGCTTCTTTCTCTTCTTAGTGGTTGTTTCGCTTTTATCCTCTCCCCTGAAAATTGAAGGGAAGGGGCCTGAAGGCTATTATCAAAGAAAATCACTCGGGTTTGACAATGATATCACGAAGGTGGTCAACTATTCCTCTGCGTCAATTTTGATTCAAGAAGGAACACCATCGGCTGAAATCAATGGGCCATTTGTTGATTTTGAAGTCAATAAACGGGAAATTGTTATACGCGACAACGATAGGCTGAACAATAATTCCACGCTCCGAACAGTTGTGATTCATCTTGAAAACCCGGAAAGTATTGTAAATCACGGAGCCGGTGTTATTACATGCTCAGATTTGGATGCAGTCTCTTTGTCGGTCAGAAACAGTGGTGCAGGCGTGGTTGCCATGAATGATATCGACTGCACAAAACTTGACTTGAATCTTTCCGGCCCCGGAATGATTTCTTTGAGTTCAGCCGACACGACCACTCTGTCGATTCTGAACGGAGGACCGGGAATGATCTCAGTAGATAACGTCGACACGGCAAAAACGGAAATCAACGTTCCCGGTTCAGGAATGGTTACACTCGGGAATATCGATTCGACCATTATAAAGGTCTTGCTTACAGGGGCCGGAATGGTGGTGGTAAGTGGAGAGTGCAGTACGCTCACCGTTTTAAACTCAGGTCCCGGAATGGTTGATGTGCAAGGGCTTGATTACAATATATATAAAGGATCTCTTAAGGATGAAGGCTTTGTATTATTGAGAAACTGACTGTCTCCAAAAATTTGCGAGAGGATTTTTGAACTTTGTGAAATCCACACGAAAATGTGTATCTGTAAAACAATATGCGTAGATAGAGGGTTAAGTGTATGTAATTGATCTCATATTCCGTTATGACTCTATCTAAACAGCATATTGGTTTAATCTCTCTTTACTTCATATTTTGTCTGACCGGTTGTTCGCGCGTAAACGGAGAAAAGGATTCGGATTCCGAAATCGCTCTTCCCGGAGAGGTGGTCGAAGCCGTCTTTGATTCGACTGCACTTGCAAAAGATACTCTTCAGACTCCTCTTGAAGAGAAATTCACGGTGGAAGATGGGCAGGACATCAAAACCGCCGAGCTTGAATTCATGCGTAATTCCCCGGATGCCGATAAATATATGTCAGGAATTATGCCTGTAATAGCGCGGGAGACCCCTAAGTATGCCGCAAAGCTCCTGAATAATTCATACGATGGCTTTATTGTCGTTGATAAAGCGAGTTTGCGTGTTTTGCTATATGATAAATTCGGGCGCGAACAGAGGGCCTATGACATGGCCTGTGCAAAGAATTACGGAACAAAACATAAGCGTGCTGATTCCCGCACTCCGGAAGGCTTCTTCTCAGTTGAGGGAATCTACAATTCAACCGACTGGCTTTTTACTGATGACGAAGGCAACACTTCCCCTAAAAAAGGTCAGTTCGGACCGAGATTCATACGTATCAAAACCCCGGTAACCTCCCAAGTCGGTATTCACGGCACATGCGCTCCCTGGTCAATCGGCAGCAGATCGAGTCATGGATGTATCAGAATAAAAAATGAGCAAATTCTTGAACTTGTTGAGCTGGTGACTCCGGGAATGCCTGTTATCATCAACCCCGGAAAAAGAGACCGTCGTGTCAATCGTGAGGAGGGTTACGACATCCCGTATTTCCCTACGGCTCCGAAATATGCAATGACCGAGGCAGAGAAAAAACTAAGTCCCGAACCTGAGAAGAAAGATAATTTGGAATCTGATTCCATCGCGCATGTAAGGGATTCTGTGGAAGTAGATTCTCAGGTCTTATCGAATGCGGATTCTGATTCGGAAAAGGCGGCGGAGAATGCAGCCGACAGTGTGATAAGAACTGAATCGGGAGATTCAATTCCTGTTTGAGATTAGTAGTAGAGGGGAGGTTGTCGGCGAATGTCGATTCCTTCCCTAAAAAAATCGTTAAAGGGGGCAAAGTTGCGGATAAAATTTAGTAATTTTGCAGAAGAGTAGGCACACTTGTCGAAACTATTAGAACTAAATGACCGGATACGATAACTATACCCCTGAAATAAACCTTCCCGAAGATTCCCCAAATCCTGAACCCCGGCAACCGGACCCCGCTCAACGGCCTTCCGGAAAGACGGTGTCGCGCAAGAAACGTGATGTTTCGGGAAAAAAAGAGAGCAAAAAAAACGATAAGCCGAAGAAGCAGTCTGATTCGGTCTCTCTCAGCAAATGGTGGAACGATACGAAAGCTTGGATCACGAGTCCGAGCGCAAGGATTCTTGTCGGGATCTTCTTAGGATGCATCGCGGTTTATCTGTTAGTGTCCTTCCTATCATACTTCTCGAATTGTGTCAAAGACCAGTCCGCAATTAATGCAAATCCGATAGGATATGCTGGGAAGGTCGCAAATGCCGGCGGAGAGGGTGGAGCACGCCTCTCGGAATTCCTGATCAACGAATGTTTCGGCCTTGGCTCTATTGTGATAATTTTTTGGCTCGGGGCCATCTCTCTGAAACTAATCTGTGGCAAACCGCGGTTCAAGACTCTTGATTTTACAATCAAATGTTTTGTGGCTCTCATTACCGTGTCGCTTATCATCGGGCTGATCACCATCGGTGTTCATACGGTTGTTAACTGGGGTGGATACCACGGTAGATATGTCAATCAATTTATCATTGATTTTGTAGGCTGGACCGGTGCGGGCCTTCTATGCTTTTTCCTTATTGCGCTCTTCATAGTCATTTGTCTTCGCGACCTTGTCAATTGGATTCTGCGTAAGAAACATCAGCGTGATGAGCGTCGGAGAATTGCGGCTGAAGCGGAGGCCGAACGTATCGCTCGCGAAAACGAGATTCTTGCTATGCAATCGCGCGAGAAGATTGATGATATGAGAGCCGGAGAAGCAACGGAAATGCCTTCCGTTCCGATGGACGAGATTATCGATGAGGCTCATGTGGCCTTCGCACCGGTGGATGCCCCTCTGTATGACCTTGATCAGGCTTTTGAAAATCCGGAGGCTTTCGAGCAAAACGGAGATCGCCGGATAGCAGCTCCCGAGTCGACATCTTCAGTGGATAATTCTGCTGACAAGGATGAGGATGAACCCGCAAGGGTTGAGGCTGATGAGTATCGACCCTCTGAGCCTTCCATAGAGGAAAGTGAAATGCCCGACTCCGGTCTGGATAAGGATGAAACCGATTCTGAAGTATATTCCGACGAATCTTCCGACCCTCAGCCGCAGCCCGATACGATGGTTGTCAATGTCAACACGATTGACCAGTCCGGACTAAAGCATTTTAAGTCTGAAGTCGATATGTATGAATCCCATCGGTATGCTTTCCCTCCCTTCAGTCTCCTTCGTCCCGGCGTTGAGAAAATAAGTGTTGACGCTGAAGAGCAGCTTGAAAATAAGGAACGTATCCGCAAGACTCTGCTCGATTTTGGAATTCCGATCGTGAGCATCGAGGCCACAGTCGGCCCCACGGTGACGCTATATGAGATTGTCCCTGACAAGGGTGTGAAAATCGCCAAGATTCGAGGGCTCGTCGATGATATCGCTCTCTCCTTATCGGCAATCGGAGTTCGCATCATTGCCCCGATTCCGGGCAAGGGCTCAGTCGGAATTGAAGTAGCAAATAAAGATCCTCAGACTGTTTCGATGAGGACCATAATACAGTCTAAAAAGTTCCAAGAGACAAAATATCAACTCCCGATTGCTCTTGGCTCAACCATTTCCAACGATGTCTATATCGCGGATCTTGCAAAGATGCCCCATCTCCTTGTGGCAGGTGCTACAGGTCAAGGTAAGTCCGTCGGCCTGAATGCGATCATTGCTTCCCTTCTTTATTGCAAGAAGCCTTATCAGCTTAAATTTGTGATGATTGACCCGAAGCAGGTTGAGTTCTCCTTGTATAACAAGATAAAAAATCATTATCTTGCCATGATTCCTGATGGAGAAGACAAGGATGGAGAGGTAGTTATCACTGATATGCAAAAAGTGGAAGCAACCCTCAGCTCCCTGTGTGTGGAAATGGATAACCGCTATTCTCTTCTCAAGGCTGCTCATACAAGAAACCTCGAGGAGTACAACAACAAAATTCGGGAGGGTAAATTGAATCCTGCCGACGGCCATCGTTTCCTCCCTTATATCGTCGTTATCGTTGACGAGTTCGGAGACTTGGTGATGGTGTCCGGAAAAAATGTCGAGACCCCGATCGCACGTCTTGCTCAGAAAGCGCGTGCAGTCGGTATGCATGTAATCATAGCGACTCAACGACCCTCGACGAATGTTATCACCGGTATCATCAAAGCAAATTTCCCTGCCCGAATATCCTTCAAGGTGGCTTCCGGAATCGACTCCAAAACCATTCTTGACACGCCCGGTGCGCAGCAGCTTATCGGTAGGGGAGACATGCTGATTTTCCACAATTCGGAAATGACTCGTGTCCAATGTGCTTTCATTGATACTCCGGAAGTTGAAGAAATATGTGATTATGTCGAAAAGCAACCTTATCCGACCGGACCATATATTCTGCCTGAGCCAGCTGTCGGAACCGGAGACGGAGAAATGGCCGGAGGAGGCGGAACCGGATCGCTCGCCGACCGGGATCCTCTCTTTGAAGAAGTGGCACGCGCGATAATTAACTCCAACACGGCTTCAACTTCTTCAGTTCAGCGACATTACTCAATAGGATATAACAGGGCAGGGAAAATAATGGATCAGTTGGAGGCAGCGGGTATTGTCGGCCCTTCCCAGGGCGGCAAACCTCGTGCTGTTCTTGTTGATGCTCTTACTCTTGAGGATATTCTCGCCACTTTATAATTATGGCTGATATTCCTGCGGAAGTTATTTCTTAATCGCCATATCGGAATGTTATTCTGAATTGATAATGATATTTTGAATATAATGGAATTTTCAAAAGTTATATTGAGATCAATTGCCGGGAAACTTATGTCCGGCGTTATGCTTCTTGCGATCGGAAGCGCGGTTTGCATTCCTGCTCGCGCTGTCGCTCAAAATAAGACTCAGAACGTTGCGTCGGCTCAACGCGGAGCATCTTTGACTCCCGCGGAAGTGATGAAAAAGGTTGTCGCTCCGATAGCCTCTTCTTCTAATGTTCAGGCCTCTTTTATAGCATCTGCTGGTGGGCATAATGTGAGCGGTACGTTAAAAAGTTCCGATGCCAAATTTGCAGTCACGACTCCTGAATCCTCCGTCTGGTTTGATGGCAAGACGATGTGGACAGCCAACCACGCGACAAAGGAAACAACCATAACCGTTCCTGATGCAGCCGAGATAGCTGCCACGAACCCGTTAGCTTATATCAGGAATTACAACTCCGATTACCGTCTCTTTTTCTCCAAACGCAAGACCCCGGAGGGAAAGTGGCTCGTATTGTTGAATCCAAAGAAGGGTGGCACGGGTGTAAAGGCCGTAGAAGTGACGGTCGATAAGGCATCCTTTACTCCCGAGCGTCTGATCATACGGAAAGATGACGATTCTGTCATTCAGATAAACATTACTAAGTTATCCCATAACGTCACGGCAGGTCCATCAGATTTTGTTTATCCGGCGGCGAAGTATTCTTCCTATGAGGTTGTTGATCTTCGTTGAAGGGATAATTAGTGAGAAATTGGGAAAAGAATGAAAATGAACAAATAAGAACCTTATATTGTAATACAAACATGGAAACAAAGAAAACAAGAGTGTTGATCATCGGATCCGGGCCTGCCGGTTATACGGCGGGAATATATTCTTCTCGTGCAAATCTTAAGCCCGTTATATATGAAGGACCTCAGCCCGGTGGCCAATTAACTCAGACCACTGAAATTGAGAACTTCCCCGGTTATCCTCAGGGAATACAGGGCCCCGAAATGATGGAGGAACTCCGTCAGCAGGCCATCCGTTTTGGAGCGGAAGTCGTATCGAGGGCTATTTCGAAAGTTGACTTCTCTTCCCGTCCGTTCCGTTGTGTTGATGAACGCGGCGATGAGATTTTGGCCGATACCGTGATCATTTCGACCGGAGCGTCAGCTAAATATCTCGGTCTTCCTGATGAAGATAAATATATGGGTCTCGGCGTAAGTGCATGTGCAACTTGTGACGGTTTCTTCTATCGCAAGAAAAAAGTGGCGGTGGTAGGCGGTGGTGACACTGCGTGCGAAGAAGCGCTTTATCTTTCAACGCTTGCAGAGAAGGTCTATATGATAGTAAGAAAAGATTATCTGAGAGCTTCGAACGTGATGCAGAAACGTGTTCGTGAACGCGAGAACATTGAAATTCTTTTCGAATGCAACACGCTGGGCCTCTACGGCGACGGCGGTGTTGAAGGGGCTCGTCTCATTCGTCGGAAAGGCACACCCGAAGCCGAAGAATTTGATCTCCCTATCGACGGATTCTTCCTCGCTATCGGCCATCATCCCAATACTGAAATGTTCCGCGATCAGATTCGTCTCGATGCAGAAGGCTACATTGAAGTCGAGGCTCCAAGCACGCGTACGAGTGTTGAGGGCGTATTTGCAGCCGGAGACTGTGCGGATCCGACCTATCGCCAGGCCGTCAGTGCCGCCGGTACAGGTTGCCGTGCCGCGCTTGATGCTGAACGTTATTTAATGGAACACGACGAATTCTAATCATAATGAATTCTGAAAACATCTCAGACAAACAACGCCTTCTTGATCAGCGTTACCTGCGAATGGCCACAATCTGGAGTGAGAATTCCTATTGTGTCCGTCGAAAGGTTGGAGCATTGATTGTAAAGGACAAAATGATAATCTCGGACGGCTACAACGGTACGCCGTCCGGATTCCCCAATGTCTGCGAGACAGAAGAGGGCACGACCTTTCCATACGTATTGCACGCCGAGGCGAATGCCATTACGAAGGTTGCCCGGTCAAACAATTCAAGTGAAGGAAGCACTCTCTACGTGACTGCAAGCCCGTGTATGGAATGCTCCAAATTAATTATTCAAGCAGGTATCCGACGAGTTGTTTTCTCGGATTTGTATAGAATCACCGACGGTCTCGATCTCTTGAGAGCCGCCGGTGTGGAAACACTCCATTTGCCCCTGGAATGAATCATGGCGACAATCCGGTTGCCAATTTAATAGACCATGTCAAATAAAAGAAATCTCGGATATATTTTTATACCTCTCGCCCTCGCGGTAGGAGTTATCGGAGGCGTCTTTATCGGACAATATTCCGCCGAGACAACCCTATCTCCTGAAGAACAGAAACTACGGACCATTCTTGGACTTATCAGGGATCAGTATGTAGACGAAATTGACGTTGACAGCCTTCTGGAAAAGTCAATTCCGGACCTGCTCGCATCCCTCGATCCGCATTCTGCTTATCTGCCTCCGGCAGATTTCACCGTTTCAAATGATGATCTCGAAGGTTCTTTCGGTGGAGTAGGTGTGTCGTTCCAGATTCTGAACGATACTGTCATGGTTATTGAAGTGGTGTCCGGAGGGCCGGCCGAGAAAGTGGGCCTTCTTGCCGGCGACCGTATCCTTGAAGCTAACGGCAAAAAATTGTCAGGAGCCGGAGCATCAAGTGATGATGTATTCAATACGCTCAGGGGTAAGGAGGGCACGGACGTTACCTTGAAAATCAAGCGTTCAAGTTCGGTTAAACCACTTGAGTTCAATGTCACCCGCGGTATTATTCCGACTAATTCCGTTGATGCCAAATATATGTTGGACGATGGAATCGGGTATGTAAAAGTGTCGAAATTCGCACGCAACACATACACGGAATTTTATCAGGCTCTTTCAGAGTTGAAAGATGAGGGGGCTTCCAAGTTTGTGATAGATCTTCGCGGAAATTCGGGAGGATTTATGGATCAGGCCATATATATGGCAAATGAATTCCTTCCTGCCGGCAGAATGATTGTCTATACGAAGGGGAGAACTCCGGAAAATGAAACAATTGCTGTAAGCGATGGAACGGGGCAGTTCCAAAGCTCTGAGATAACAGTGCTGACTAATGAATATTCCGCATCTGCCTCAGAAATTTTTGCAGGAGCTATCCAGGATAATGATCGAGGACTTGTCATCGGGCGGAGAACTTTCGGAAAGGGGTTGGTCCAGAATCAGACTCTGCTTCCCGACAGTTCTGCAATCCGACTTACGGTTGCCCGCTATTATATTCCCTCCGGGCGTTCTATCCAGAAGGAATATAAGAGGGGTAAGGATGGAAAGTATGACCTCGATATTGTTGAACGTTACGAACACGGCGAATTTTATTCGCGCGACAGCATCAAGGTCGACAAAAGTAAATTGTTCCATACGGCCGGCGGTCGCGAAGTCTACGGGGGCGGCGGTATTATGCCGGATGTGTTCGTTCCTGAAGACACGACAGGAATGACAGGCTATTATGTCGAGGCTCTCAACCGAGGGTTAGTACAGAAATTTGCTGCGAAAATGGCGGAGATATATCGTCCTATGTTAGGCAAGGATAAGACACTTGCAAATATGGAACGAATCATTCCCCGCGACAACACGTTGCTTTCATCCTTTGTCGATTATGCCGCAGGAGAGGGGCTGCCCGCACGTTGGTATTACATCAACCAATCCCGTGATTTATTGTTAAATCAGATAAAGGCTGTAATTGCGCGCGACCTTATCGGTTACGATGGGTTCATTCGTATTCTCAATCGCAAGGATAATGCCCTCGAAACCGCATTGAAAAATCTTATGGAAGGGAATTCCGCAATAGACCTTTCTGTTTCCGACAAATCTGATGACACGCGGAAAAAGTAAAAACTTAATCTAAATTATCTGAATCCTATGGAGAAACATGAATTACGAAGGAAAGTAAGGGCCCTGAGAGCCATGCTTCTCGACCATGAAAGGGAGCAGGCCGCGGAAGAAGTGTTCGCTCATCTTGAGCAGACGGCCGCTTTCTTGATGTCCGATAGAATATTGATGTACCATTCGTTGCCGGATGAGTTGTCGACTCATCGGTTTCTTAACAAATGGGCATCCCGCAAAAAATTCTATCTCCCGAGAGTGAATGGCGTAGACCTTGAGATTCTGCCTTATGATGAGCAGCGCCTCGAACTTGGATCTTTCCATATTGAGGAGCCAACCGGGTCCGACACGGTCGGTATCGACGAGATAGAAATGGTGGTCGTTCCTGCCGTGGCCTTCGACAGACTGGGAAACCGACTTGGACGGGGAAAAGGATATTACGACAGGCTTCTCGCCGACACAAGGGCAACCAAGGTCGGAGTGGCTTATGATTTTCAACTCTTTGACGTTATCCCTTCAGAACCCCATGATGTCAGGATGGATCTCGTAATCACTCAGACAGGGTGTCATTTGATTCGCAAACGTAAAAAATGATTTTTTATCATTCCATTCATGCGCATCGGAATTCAATCCGATGCGCATTTTGTGTTAACTATCCATAAAAGGGAACAGCTATTTGCCTTAACCGATTTTTATTGTTAAATTCGCATCAACTCGATAAGCAAAAAATAATATAAGTATGCGCGCGAAATTATTTATCGTATCGGATTATGAAGTTCGTCTCAGAATTTATAAGGCGCTGCATTAAATATTTTCGAACACATACTTATTGTCTGTCACATTTGTTTCTCGCCTTTAGATACAATTTAGGGCCTAAATATTTAATGGCAGAATATTGATAGAAATGAAATAACCATTATAAATTATTAACCTGACTCGTATGATTAAAAAAATTATGAGTTTAGCGATGTTGGCACTGACATCGCTTACAATGTTGGCACAAACGCCACTTCCACTTAATCCGGAGGTGCGTCATGGCCAGCTACCCAACGGGCTCAACTATTATATTCTTCATAATGAAGAGCCCAAGGAGCGTGTGAACTTTTATATCGCTCAAAAGGTCGGTTCGACTCTCGAGACTCCTCAGCAGCTCGGACTTGCCCACTTCCTCGAGCACATGGCTTTCAACGGAACAAAGAATTTCCCCGGAAAGAATATGCTCAACTATCTGCAGAGCAAAGGTATTCGTTTCGGCGAGGATATAAACGCCTACACCTATTTCGACGAAACCGTATACAACATCAACAACGTGCCCAGCACTGACAAGGCTCTCTGCGACAGCGTGCTCCTCGTGCTCCATGACTGGAGCGGCAGCATTCTTCTTGAAGAGGATGAAATCAATGCAGAACGCGGTGTAATTGAGGAAGAATGGCGTTCGAGCAATGATGCTAACAGCCGAAAGTACGAAGCTATTCTTCCGATTATCTTCAAGGAATACCAGTATCAGCAGACTCCGATCGGGAAAATGGAGATTGTTCGCAATTTCAAACCCGAAGAGCTTCGAGCTTATTATAAGAAATGGTATCGTCCCGATCAGCAGGGTATCGTGATTGTCGGTGATATTGACGCTGAAGAAATGGAAAAGAAAGTGATTGCTCTCTTTTCCGAGATTCCAATGCCTGAAAATGCCGCAGAGAGAACTTATCCTGAAATCAGCGATAACGAACAGCCTATCTACGCCTATTTCAAGGATAAGGAGCTTCAGTATCCCACGGTTCAGGTTTTGTTCAAATCTGAAAAACTTCCCTGGGAATTCCGCAACACAGTGGAAGGTTTCATGCAGACTGAGATTCTTGAGAAAGTTATCTGCGACATGATCAACAACCGTCTCAGCGATTATGCTAAGAAACCTGAATGCAAATATGTCTATGCCGGGGTAAATTTCGACGACTTCATCGTTGCAAAGACGAAAGATGCGTTCTCGATCATAATCGTGCCAAAAGAGGACATCGTTGAAGGCTACAATGATGCTCTTGCAATTATCATGCAGGCGATTAAAACCGGCTTCATGGAATCGGAATTGGTACGTACCCGTGACGAAATTATCGCTGACTACGATAAACTGTACAACGAGCGCAAGAGCACGAAGAACGAAAATCTCGGTCGGGAACTTATCCGTCATTTCATTGACAACGAACCCACTCCCGGAATTGAAACTGAATCTCAGCTCGCAAAACAGATTCTTCTCAGTGTCCCGGTTGCAATGATTAATCAGGTGCTTCCGGAAATAATCACCCCCAACAATCAGGTTATTATTGTAGCTCAGCCGGATCTTGAAGGAATGGAGGTGATAACCGAACAGCAGATGGTCGGTGACCTTCAGAAAGCAATTAACGCTGACTATGAGGCATACGTAGACGAAGTCATCACCGACCCCCTCATCGCGACTCTTCCCGCACCCGGAAAAATCGTTTCGGAAACGGCAGGTCAGTTCGGCACAACCGAATTCATCCTTTCAAATGGTGTAAAGGTAATCGTTA
>CAMWRW010000058.1 GCA_947176755.1 uncultured Porphyromonadaceae bacterium | reverse complement strand
CAACATTATACTCTTGACATTACCTCCCCGCCAACCCGAAATATCCGCTGACCCGAACTTATCTATGAGCAGGCCAATGAGTTATGAGGGAATAGAAATAGAAAAGAGGACTCTCGCAGTGAGAATCCTCTTTTCTGTACCCGGAGCCGGGGTCGAACCGGCACGGATTGCTCCATCGGTGTTTGAGACCGACGCGTCTACCGATTCCGCCATCCGGGCGAGTGGTCACCGCTTCGCGCGGTTTCACCCTGCAAAGATATAATCTTTTTTCCGTTTTTGCAAATTCCGCTTTCTCTTTCCGTTTTTTCGCTATGCAAACTGGTTGCTTTATTCACGGACGTAGCGAATCTGTGTCTTGCGGATCACTCTCCAACAGCCGTTTTCAAACACAGCCTTGCCGGGAGCGACGGTCTCTATTGCAGTCACATCGGCCGTGTCGTCAAGTTCGGGGCCTGTGCATCCGCCGGCGAGATAATGATTGGGCTGGTCGAGGGCCATGTCAAGGGTTGCCATGTCGTCGACGAGACGGAATGTGCCGACTATTCCATCTTCCGTGTCAAGCCGGAAGAAACTGTTGCCGGGACTGAGGCGTCGGTCGGCACGCACAAAGAGCCCGCGGGCATTTGCGCGACCGAGATATATCACTTTCAAGACTTGACGGCGTGATTGGTCGGCATCGGAAGTCGGGGCGGATGGAGCAGGGTGCGGACGCTCTGCCACGTGTTCCGCGGCGGGACGCGCTGCCATGCGCTGCGCTCCGCGGCGTGCCTCTTCAAGGGAGGCTGTCAACCGGGCATTTTCCGCCCGACTCTCTGCCAGACTTTCTGAAAGCCGGGCATTGTCGCCTCGGAGACGTTCGACTTCCTGAGTGCGTGCGGCAAGAGTGTTTTCCGAGATTTCGAGGCGTTCCTGAAGACGTCCGATTTCCTCATTTTTGCGAGTTATGGCCGTGCGGGCTTTCTCCCGCAATTCGTCGTTGTCGGCTGCCGTCGGACTTTCTTCGCCGTCGGGAGAACGCTTCATCATATTGGCGGCTATCATCACGAGCCAAATAACGACTCCGATAAGAATAAGAAGAACTACGATATAGACCCATGTGTGGCTTCCTTCGTTTCTGATTCTTCCGGCGCTTTCCTCTGCATCTTTCTCAATGGCCTTCTGGTCGGCAAGAATGTCCTGCTGCTCGGCTTCTGCAGCCTCGGCCGTTGGCATGGGGATGTCGTTGGCCGCAGTCTCAGCAGCCTGTTCCTCTTTGGGTGCCTCCGGTTTTGCGGGAGTTTCGGCGGTCGGTTGAGCCTCGGCTGGCGCGGGAGCGGCGATGGTCATGGCGGCGATCTTCTGCTTTACGCGCGTCTTGGCCACCTTTCCTTCGGCTGAGAGTGCCGGGGAGGTGAAGAAGGTCACGCCCCAGAATTCAGTCAATTTTGCCTTGTCCCAGCTTGCATAGTCTTTGGGGACAGCTACAGAATTGAAGGCTTTCAGGTTCTCCTTCTCTTTCTCCTTGAGCTTCGAGGTCAGCTCGGCCATGGTCTTGGGAGAAAGATCGTCAAGATATCCGGACCCATTGTTGGCGTAACGCAGATATAGCTTGGCGGTGATCGTGCGCGCTTCCTCCATCTCCTTGTCAGTCACGGCGCGTGCCGGAAGGACACAGAAGAGTGCAGCGGCAACTCCCAGGATTATCTTAGTCATCTTCATCATATCTAAGTCTTTATTATGTTTTCGTGAAATATCTCTACTTTGAGGTTTACAGAAATTTGAGGTTTACAGAAGTTTTCTGAGGCGTGCCACGGGGATGCCTACCCTGTCGCGATATTTGGCCACAGTCCGTCGCGACAATCCATAGCCCCGTTTCTCCATCTCCTCCTGAATGCGCCTGTCGCTGAGAGGATGTTTCTTATCCTCGGCTTTAACGAGGGCGGCGATTTCAGCCTCAATCTTTCGGTTGGTGGCCGTCGCTCCATCCTCCTTCTGCTCTCCCTTGCTGTCGCTGAAGAAGAAGCGCAGGGGAAGAACGGTTCCGGATGGCATTGCGATAAATTTGTTGTTGGTGGCTCGGGATATTACGGAGAGGTCAAGCCCGGTCTTGGCGGCAACGTTCTTAATCATCATCGGACGGAGAGTGTAGACATCCTCCGTCTCGAAATATTCCTTCTGAATGTCGACGATGGCCGTGATAACTTTGAGCATGGTCTGCTGACGTTGCGAAATGGCGCGGATGAAATCTCGGGCGTCATTGTAGCGGCTCACGACAAATTCCGAACCCTTGCGGGCTTCCCCTTTAGGGAGTTGTTCGAGGTCGCGGAGAGCTTGTTCGAAGGAGGTCTCGATCCGAAGCTCCGGGATGCGTGCATTAAGAAATATGTTGAGCTGCCCGTCGTCGTTGCTGACCGTGACATCGGGAATTATGACATTAAGGCGTTCGCCGGCGTCATTTCCGAGGGCTGCTCCCGGCTTCGGGTTGAGCGAGCGCAGGAGGTCGATCGCTTCCGTTGCCCTTTGTTGGTCCATCCCGAGCAGAGATAGAATCTTATGGCGGTGCTTCTGGATAAAGTCGTCGTAGGCTTCGTCGAGAATGAGAAGTGCGTCGTCGCGCTTTTGCGATTGGGGAAGGGCTCGGAGCTGAATAGTCAGAGCGTCACGGAGGTCGGTGGCTCCGATTCCGGCAGGTTCCAGACCTCTGACGGCCTCCCATGCTTGGTGCGCCTCCTCTTGGCTGACCATGATTCCGGGTCCGAAAGCCATGTCGTCGGTGAGCTGCGACAGTGGCGTGCGGAGGTAGCCGTTGGAATCGAGCGAGCCGATGATGAATTCGGCAGCCCGCCTCACATTCGGTTTCAGTCGACGTTCAGCCAGCTGAAGATAGAGATCGTCGTAGATAGTGGCCGTCTCGTCGACAGGGGTGAAAGGCCGGTCGTCGGCGTCGGCGCGGCGGGGGATGATAGGAATCCGACGTTCCTCCTCTTCCTGTCGGGAATGGGACTCGTCGTCGGTCTCGAGAGCGGGATTGTCTTCCAGTTCGCGCTCGACAGCCTCCTCAAGTTCGGGCGTGTTCATCTCCAGCAACCTTACGAAACGTAACTGTTGCTGCGACAGACGCATGACGGTCTGCTGAGTCAACTCCTGACGCTGGCTGTTCATCCCCGGCAAGATTACTAACAAAATTCAAATTAATGAAAACGACGGCTCTCAATCCGGAAATTGATGCCGTCGCTCTCGCTCGTACAGAAAGTGGGACTCGAACCCACACGGCCTTTTGGGGCCAAAGGATTTTAAGTCCTTCGTGTCTACCATTCCACCATTTCTGCATCCTTACGACCCGGCCCGGCCGGGGCAGCGCGTGGCTGCGGATTGCAAATTTAATACTTTTAATCCATTCATCCAACCCGTCGGGGTCCGGCTCTCGTCTGTTAAATTCTATTTAACGTTCATTAACAATGAGCTGCCATTTTGTTGCGCTTTTACTCCTTATTTTTGCAGCAACAAAAGTGATGGATATGAAAGAAAATTATATCAGAAGATCATTCCCGGAGGCTGTTTCCGACAAGGTTACTCCCGAGGCAGGCAAACCGATTCGCTATGGCGACCGTCTGTTCGTTAGGCTCACAATGATGGGGCGCGTCGTGCTTGAGTTGATGGTCACAAAGGTGTGTGACTTTTCCGAGCTTCTCGCAGAAGTTCGTCGTCAGGTCCGTCATCTTCGCGGGTTGGCCACGCTGTCTGTGCGCAACATGCTGCGTGGCTGGAGCGATGTCCGGCCGATTATGCTATATAAGCCGAAGATGTCCGTGCCGTCGGCTTCACAGGCGGCTGCGCCCGACGGCACTTTTGATTTCGAACCTCAGCCGGCGCGGATGCTTTGCCCTTGGGAAACGCATTGACCGACGAGGTCAGGGATTGATGAGGTCGGTGTTGCGGTAGTCGAGGATTTCGTTTGCTGCGCGCAGAGCTTCGCGAGCTTTGCTCTCCGGGTTCAGGCGGATGGCCGAGAGATAGTCGTTGATGGCTGCTGAGCGATGTTGCAGTCCCCAATGGCGCATCCCGCGGAGAAGATAAGCCTCGTCATCCTCGGGGTGGTCGGCGATATATACGTCAAGAAGATGGATTCCCTCCTCTGTGGTGCAGCCTTTCAGCTGCGATTTTAAATCATCAATGTTCATATTCCTAAATCTGTTAAAATATCATTTCTCGCTCCTCACTCCTCGCTCCTAATGAGGTGAACAAGAAATTTCTTTTCATACATCATATCTTTCCAATACAGCTTATTCTGATTGCTTTCCGCAAGGGGTTATGCCATGAATATTGATTTGGCGTGGCCCCTTTTGGCGTGTTGCAAAACCGCGAGGCCGGAGTTGCGCCGGCGCTTCAAAGTGTGATTCGGGAGGATTCGACTTCAGCTGCTCCCTCGAGGAAAAGTGTCGCGAGTCGGTTGAATTTTTCAGAGCTTTCGGTGGTGAGGAAAGTGCGTGAAGAGCCGCGGGTGCAGACACGTTCGATTTCCGGATGTCGCGTAAGATAGTCGGCGAGACTGTTGGCAACGATTCCTCCCTGAGTCATAACGCGGATGTGTTCCGGGGCATATTGAAGGATTTTAGGGAGGAGCAGGGGATAGTGGGTGCAGCCGAGGACGAGTGTATCGATCAGCGGGTCGCTTTCGAGGGCGGAGGAGAGATACTTCTTAACGAAATAGTCTGCCCCCGGGGAAGAGAATTCATTAGCTTCGACGAGAGGCACAAACATCGGGCATTCCGTTTCAGTGATTTTCATCGAGGGGGAGGTTTTGGCCAGTTCAAGCTGATAGGAATGGCTTCTGACCGTGCCTTGCGTGGCTAGGAGCCCGACGTGACCTGAGGCTGAGATAGAGGCAAGGCTTTCGATTGTCGGGCGAATGACGCCTAACACCCTGCGACCGGGATATTTTCCGGGCAGCACGAGCTGTTGGATGCTGCGGAGGGCCTTAGCGGAGGCTGTGTTGCAGGCGAGAATCACGAGGTTGCAACCACGTTTGAAAAGTTCCTCCACGGATTGCCGGGTAAAGTCATAGATGACATCAAACGACCGAGTGCCGTAGGGGGCGCGGGCATTGTCTCCGAGATAGAGGTAGTCGTATTCGGGCATCCGGCGAATCATGTCGCGGAGGATGGTGAGTCCGCCATATCCGGAATCGAACACCCCGATGGGTCCGGGAGTCAGAAATTCGGCTTCCGGATTGGGGAGGCCGCTCAGAGGGGAGAGATCACGTAAGGGATTTTCACACGCCATGACAGGGGAGGTTGGGAAAAGAAGAATGTGTCAAAACCGGAGTTCTGACACATTCCAAATTGGCTGTTCCGGATAACCGGTGATGTAAACTTTTCTTATTTTATTCCGAGTTTGCTCTTCACGGCCGAAGTGATGTCGACAGTGGGAGCTGCGAAATAGAGGGTGAGCTGAGGATTATAGTCCTGGATAAGACTGTAGCCCCCTTCAGCGCCAACGGCCTCCACGGCAGTTTTAATCTTGGCGAAAATCGGAGAAAGGAGTTCCTGTTGCATCTTCTGAAGATCCTGCATTGCATTCTGTTCGAATGTCTGCATCTTCTGGTTGTAGTCTTGAAGTTCGCGGGTCTTGCGGTCGCGGATGGCCTGGAGCTCATCATCCTTCATGTTCTGGAATTCGTCCATGAGGCGTTTCATCTCCTCGTTGAGGCGAGCATACTCATCCTCATATTTTTTTGACTGTTCGGCAACTTTCTTTTGAGCCTCGTTATATTCGGGCATTGCCGGAATGATCGAGCTTGTGTCGACAAGACCGATCTTTGCGGTCTGCTGCGCACTGGCTGCGAACATCGGGAGAGCCAGGGCTACTGCAAGTAAGATTTTCTTAAGCATCCTATTTTACGGTTTTTGTTTTTCTTTAAGTGTCGTTTATCGGTTGGGAAATTTCTTTGCACCGTCTGTGGCGGAGCGACTGCAAAATTAATCAATTATTTGGAATATCCCAACTTGGCGAGCACATCATTGCTCACGTCGATTCGTGGAGAGGCGAAGACGATGCTTTGCGACGAAGCGCGGTCGAATATTGTTTGGTAGCCTTTCTCTTCGGCCACGGCCTTAACGGCATTGTAGACATCCTCCTGAATCGGTTTCATAAGTGACTGGCGCTTCTTATAGAGCTCTCCTTCGGGACCGAAATATTTATAGCGCAGGTCGGTTGCCTCCTTTTCCTTTGCAACGATTTCCTCTTCGCGTTTTTTCTTCTGGTCGTCAGTAAGGAAGATCATGTCGCTCTGATAGTTCTTGTACATGGTCTCGGCCTCTTTGGCGAGTTCGTTGACTTCCTTTTCCCAACGCTGGCTGACTTGATTGAGCTGTTCGTTGGCCATTTCATAGGAAGGAACATTGCGGAGAATATATTCCATGTCCACAAGGGCGAATTTCTGAGCCATTCCGGGGAGGAGGGCCGTTGCGGCAAAAATCGCGGCAATTATTAGTTTCTTCATATTTGTCAATTTTTGTGATCTGTTCTTGGATTAGACTACTATCAGTGCGGATGGTTTAGAATTCCTGACCGAGCACGAAGTGAATCTGGCTTCCGCCGCGCTGGCCCCACACTTTGTCGAAACCATAACCCCAGTCGATTCCCAGGAAGCCGAGCATCGAGAGGTAAACGCGGGCGCCGACTCCTGCGCTTCGCTTAAGGTTGAAGGGGGAGAAGTCGGAAACGCTGGTCCAACAGTTACCGGCTTCCGCGAAGGCGATGGCGTAGATTGTCGTGGCGGGCTGGAGGAGGAAGGGGAAGTGGAGCTCGAACGTGAATTTGCCGTAGGCATAACCTTCATACCCGGAGGGAGTGAACTGTCCGTTCTCGTAACCGCGCATGGAGATAGTCTCCGTTGCGTAGGTGTAGGATCCGGTCATACCGTCGCCACCAAAGTAGAATGTCTCGAATGGGGTCTTGACATATTTGTTCCATGAACCGAGGAGTCCGAAATCGGCACGAGTCATGAGCACGAGGGTCCATTTTCCGTCAGGGTCCGTTAGCGGAGTATAGGTCTTGCTCTTGAAGCGCAATTTCCAATATTCTATCCAGCGGTAAAGCTGCGAGCGGGCAGCTTCGCGAGATGTTGCGTCGGTGTTGAAATAAGAAGCCTGTTCGGAAAGGGCTTTCCAGTCGCGACGTCCGAACAAGGAGGCCGGCGGGGTCATGGTCAGGTCGACCGAGAAACTCGAACCGCGGCGCGGGTAAATCGGGTTGTCGACACTCGAACGAGCCAAGCTGAGGTTGAGTGTAATGGAGTTCGACGTTCCGTTGCGCATATAGTAGAGATAATCCCAGTTTTTGAGGTAATACCAGCGGTAGGCGAGCTGAGCCTGGAACTGGAAGTAATCGTCGGGCCAGGAGAGACGCGTTCCGTAGCCAACGGAGAGGCCTGCCAGCTGAAGCACCTTGTTGGGGTCGTATGCGTTCTGGATTGCGTAGGTCGAGTAGTTGGTGTTATAGCTATACTGGTTATAGAGCGCCGACTGGTAGGCCGTGCTCCATGCGTTGTTGTAGAACTGGGAGTTGATACCGGTTGAGCGGCTGAAATCAGCCGACACGGCGAATGAGTTCGGTCGGCTTCCTCCGATCCAGGGGTCGAAGAAAGAGATCGAATAGCTCTGGTAATACTGGGCGTTGGTCTGGGCTGAGATGGAGAATGTCTGACCGTCACCGCGAGGGATGATTCCCTTATAGCTCGACGGGTTGAAGAGGTTTCTCATCGAGAAGTTAGAGAAAGAGAGGGCAAGCTGGCCCGTAAGACCTGTCTGACCCCAACCGAACGAGAGCTGGACTTTGTCGTTGGCTTTCGATTCGAGGTTGAACATGATGTCGACCGTGCCGTCGGTTTCGTTAGGCTCGGGGCGGATATCAATTGTCTCGGGGTTGAAGTGGCCGGTGGATGCGATTTCACGATAAGAGCGCATCAGGTCGGACTTGGAGAAGAGTTCACCCGGTCGGACGCGGAGGTCGCGGCGGATGACTTTCTCATAAAGCTGGTCGTTACCGTTGATCACAACGCGGTTGATACGCGCCTGCGGACCCTCGATCACACGCATCATCAGGTCGATGCTGTCGCCGTGGATTCGTTCCTCGATGGGCACGAGGTTGAAGAAGAGGTAGCCATTATCGAGGTATAGGTTGGAGACGGCATCCTCATCCTCCGTGATTCGTTTGTTGAGGCGTTTCTGGTTATAGACATCTCCGGGGAAAATGCCGAGGTAATCGTTGAGCACTTCCGTGGGATAAACCGTGTTGCCGACCCAGTTGATGTTGTTGATATAATATTTCTTTCCTTCTTCGATTCCGATGTGGACATCGACGGTTTTGTTGTCGTAGCGGGTCACGGAATCATACGTGATACGCGCGTCGCGATAGCCGAGCTCGTTATATTTCTGAATGATGCGTTCGAGGTCGTCTTCGAAGTCGCGTTCAACGAATTTCTTCTGCTTGAAAAGGTTGAGAAGATTGCCGTTTTCGTTGGTCTTCTTCATGGTCCGCTTCACCTTGGAATCGCTCAGGACTTCATTCCCTTCGACATAGATTTTGTGGACCTTTACCTTGTTGTTGCGATTGACGTCGAAGTTAAGGATGACCATGTTCTCTTTCGACAGGTCGGGCTGCTGGGTCACTTTTACCTCGACATTCTTAAATCCTTTTTTCTCAAAGAAGTCGGTTACGATTTTCTTTGCCGTGGAGACGATGTTGGGCGTGAGCTGCTGGCCAGAAACCATTCCAAGGGCCGATTCGAGATCTTTTTTCTCACCACCTTTAACTCCCGAGAAGCGGATTTCCGACATGCGAGGCTGTTGGCGAAGGGCAATTTCAAGCCAAACCTTATCGCCTGCAATCTTGTCGACGTTGATTTCTACTTTTGAATAGAGACCTTGCCGCCAGAACCGTTTTACAGCATCCGTGATTGCCTGTCCTGGGATTTCAACCTTCTCGCCGATTGAAAGCCCGGAATATCCGATCACGAGATAATCATCGGCTGAATTTGGGAGACCGCTCACTCTTATTCCCGCGATTTCATACGTCTTGGGGAGGGGAGAATAAATCACGTCCGGTCGATAGATCGTGTCGACGGCTGCCCCTTCATCGGGGAGCAGGATGTCAAGAGCCCGGCCGGGGATGACCGCGCTGATGAGCAGGAGCGAGAACAGAAGAATTCTGAATGGTTTCATGTTGTCTTTGAAGGAGAGCGATGGTTGGTTAGATTTCTCCGGAGGCTTGTTGTTCGGTTTTCACTTGGTCGCCGGTCTTGCCGAAGCGTCTTTCTCTTTTCTGATATTCTTCGAGGGCCGATACGAAGCATTCTTCATCGAAGTCGGGCCAAAGCACGGGTGAGAAATATAGCTCCGAATAGGCGGCTTGCCAGAGGAGGAAGTTGCTGATCCGTTGTTCTCCACCGGTGCGGATAAGCAAATCAGGATCAGGAATGCCGGATGTGACCAGGCGGTCTTCGATGTCTTTCTCGGAAATTGCAGCTGCGGCAATTTCTCCGTTGAGCACGGCCTCTGCGAGTTTGCGGACGGTCATGGTCAGTTCCCAGCGGGCTGAATAACTGAGGCAAAGGCCGAGGGTGAGACCTGTGCAGCCGGCAGTCTCATCGACGCCATGTTGAAGATCGGCGCGAACCTCTTCGGGAAGGCGGTCGATATCGCCGAGCAGGCGGATATGGACATTATTGGCCTTGAGCTCCGGAGTCTCTTTGCGAATTGTCCATCCGATGAGGCGCATCAGGGCGTCTACCTCCTCTGTGGGGCGGTGCCAGTTTTCGGTCGAGAATGCATACAGCGTCAGGTATTTCACACCGAGGTCGGAGGCCAGTCGAGTGATTCGGTTCACACTGTGGACGCCTTCTGAATGGCCTTCGGTCCGTTCGCGCATTCGTTGGCGCGCCCAGCGGCCGTTGCCGTCCATGATAATCGCGACATGTGCCGGAAGTCGGTCCATATCGAGACGCTTTATGTAATGGTCGATATTTTTAGTCATTTTTATATCATTCTTTAGCCCGGTCCGAACGATGGTCATTCCTTATAATGGCACACGGCACATCGCTTGCTGAACTCGTAGCTGATGGAGAGCGTAAGGGTTGAATACCAGTCGGTGTTCTTCATGAATGTGCTCTTGATTCCGAGGGGATCGGAGAGGGAGGGTCCGTCGAGTCGGTCGGTGAAAGTCTTCTTCATGAGAAATTCAAGTCCGAGATTCCAGCGCAGGGAGGGTTTGAATTTGAATCCTATGCCAAAAGGAATGGTGAAGGCGGCTCCCCCTTTTCCATCTACACTCCAGGCAGTGAGGCTCAGTCCGGCCGATATATATGGCGTCCAGCGTTTGAGTTTACGGTAGGTCTCTCCCATTCCGTAATTGAAGAAATGGAATTCCGCGAGTTCGCCGAGCTCATAGAAGGTGGTGCTGAATTTATAATTCTCTCCGTTGGGGAGAACGACATCCATGCCGGAAGTGTCGCCGCGTAGACCGCCGATATAGAAATTTGTCTTGAAATTCCATCGGGGATCAAGGATATAGCGGAACAGTAATTCTGCGTCCCAACTCGGATAAGCGAAAAGTTGGGCGGAGTTTGCATCGCCGAGATAGCCGGTCATGCCGATGCCGGCTCCGATATCAAACCGATAGTCTTCCTGCGCACGCGCCGGAGCGGCAGCGAAGATGATCGCCGCTATGGTTAACAGGACTATTCCGAGTTTTTTTCTCAATTCTATATTCCTCCGGGTCTGTAAGGTTGTGGATAAATGCAGGATGATGTCAGATAATCGGCGTGAAAGTCATTCTTGAAAGCACTCCGCGCCAGATTTCGCGGTTGAAATTGCCTGACGACAGACGACCGCCGAGAAGATAGATATAGGGGCATTCCCAGATGATTTTATCTCCTTCGACCGTGTGAGGCAGTCGCATTGCAATTTTCTTCCAACCGTCGGCAATCGAGGCCGAGTGTTCAAGGTCCATCACGATTGCGTCGAAGCCGCTGATGCCGGGAATCGCGTCGGGGAGCTGGAGGAGCGACGAACCGGGAAGCCAGTTGACTCCATTATCGTAGGAGATGTAGACGGTGCGGTTGAATGTGCCGTCGGAGAGAGTGCCTCCCATGATGAGCCATACTTCATATTCGATCATTGACGTTCCGGCGGCCGAGGGACGGTAGTTGTAGTATTTCACCATCGAGGCGTCATTCAGGGCAGGCACGCTGCCGGAGTTTAGCGTGACCCAGTTTGCGCCGTCGAACGCCCAGGTCGCTCCGGTAGGCATGCCGTCGGATCCGGTGCCTCCGGTCATGAGCGCAACCGGTGAAGAGGTCCATTTATTGACAAGGGTCACAAGATTTGTGCTTCCATGCACGGGGAAGCCGGCGGGGATTTCCTCCTGTTTGCATTCGCGCAGGGGATACTGTGTGAAGGTGTTGCGACCGTGGATTGAGGCAATGCCCACAACCGTGCCTTCATAGCTTCCGATCAGTGTCGTCCAGAATTCGCCGGTTTTGACCGGAGGCTCGGTGCCGAATTCGATTTCAAGCAGTTCGCCATCATTATTAAGGACGTAACCTTTGCCGTTGGCGATATTGAAAGTTTCGGTCAGTGGGGCGTATTCATCAAGGGTGGAGTTGTGGTATTCCTCGGTGAATCCGGAGTTGAAATCCGAGCAACTATATATATGATATGTGCCGTCGGCGAGGGTCGCGAACATATAGGCGCGACCGTTATCCTTTACCGTCTTGATATTTTGGGCTTCGGCGAGAAGTTGACCGACAGGGGATGTGGAACCCTGTTCGAGCTCGACCCATGCAAATACATCGGGATTTTGTTTGTGGACGTTGACTTTCAGACGGTAGCTTCTGCTCAACGCCCCGTTGTTGGCGGAGAGGGTGAGAGTCACATCTCCGGTGAAGTCGATGGAGTCAGTGGGATTGGTCTTATAGTCGATTTCTCCGGTGCGTGTTGTACCTCCGGACATGGTAATGACTGCGCTTTCGACAAGGTTGGAGTAAGTGATGTCGGCGACGACCTTGTCCACCTTCGTGCCCATTCTCAGGGAGTCAGCATTGAAAATTACGCCATGATTGAGGTCGATGGCGAAATATGCTGAGTCCAGACCTGTCACGTTAGAATTGGCTTTGAGTGAAAAGGCTGTGACCGCAAGATTCGGGGCCTCTGTATATTCCTCGCTGTCGTCCGCCGAGTTGCAGCTCGTAACGGTCAACGCAGCAATTATGCCTGCGATTATCAGGGCTTTTGTTCTGATGAAGGTAGCTCTCACTGTCTTTGATATTGATAAGGATTTAGCATTGTCCTGATATTCGGGATTGTATGGTAATCAGGAAAATGCAGTAGGTTGAAGATCGGATGCCCGACGGTTGTTACGCGTGGACATACTTCTCTTCAACCTGCAAATTTAACATTTATCCGCAATATAGCGGTAATAAATGGCCTACTTTTTGGTATTTAAGTTTTTTTAAGAGGGAGTGAATGGCTTTGATTCTTCGGTTTAGAAGTAAATGTTTGGCTCGGAGAGACCGTTTCCAAGTTTTCGGGATGCAGTTTCAATTCGCATTTCGTCGTAAATCCCGGCGTTGATAAAAGATTGGAGCAGTTGTCGGCCGCCCTCCACCATGAGTGATGTCACCTTGAATTCCGAGAAAAGTCTCGACATATTTTGTTCGAGTGTGAGTCCGGGGTCGAGGAGGATGGGGTCTCGGCTGAAGATTGAGAATTCATCCTTGCGTGTTTCTAACAGTTCGAGGAGGCGGGGAGTTGCGAAAAGCACCGGGCGGGGAGAATTGCCGGGCCAGAAGCGTGTTGTGAGCGACGGATTGTCGGCAATCAGTGTTTGGGTGCCAACCATTATGGCATCGGTCATGGCGCGTTCACGATGCATGAGAGACAGCGTTTCCGGAGTCGAAAATGTTATGCGGGGAGCGTCGGCAGGGGGGGCAATGAAGCCGTCGGCCGAGCGGGCCCATTTCAGTTGAATCCAGGGGCGGCGCTTGATTTGCGAAGTCATGAAGCGTTTGTTGAGTCTCCGGGCCTCCTCCTGAAGAAGACCGGTCTCTACTTTTATGCCGGCTTCACGCAAAATTTTGCATCCGCGGCCACTCACTTTCGGGTTAGGGTCCAGAGTGGCGATGACGCAGCGCCCGATTCCTTTTTCAACGAGAAGAAGAGCGCATGGAGGAGTTTTTCCATAATGGGAGCAGGGTTCGAGGGAAACGTAGATAGTGCTGTCGGCGAAGAGATGGGTGTCTTCGTCGCGGACGGAGGCGAACGCGTTAACCTCAGCGTGAGGTCCGCCGTAGCGACGGTGGAATCCTTCGCCGATTATCCGGCCGTCGGGAGCGACAATAACCGCCCCCACCATAGGGTTGGGGGAGACATGGCCGGCGCCCATCGCCGCGAGCTTGAGGGCGCGCCTCATAAATTTTTCATCTGTAAATGTGAATCCGGAATCCATAATTTTCTTTTAGAACCTCATGCCGACGGAGACCTTGCCGTCAAGAAAACCTGTCATGAACCCGACCCTTTCCGTCTGCAGGAGGTTGGCGTCACCTCGGGCGCTTATTGTGGCGAAAAGCCGTTTATAGGTGTATGTCAGGGCTCCCTGTCCCTTCAGATAATAAGAGGGGAAGACTTTACGCCCATCGGTGGAATCGCTGAAAGTGATCGACATTCCGATTCCCGGAGCGGCCGTTATGTTAAAGGTGAGATGGTTGGAGAGAACCCAATTGAAGGAATAACCTCCGACGAGATTAATTGAGTTGTAATATAGTCGGTAGGTGTCAAAGGGATAAATATAGAATTCCTGCAGCTTGATCGGGAGTTTTGTAAAATCGAAGCGCGCGTCATAGAATGTGCCGCTTAATCCGGCAATCCATGTCCCCTGACTCCGTTTCTGTACGTTTGAAGCGTCGTAGGCCGCCGAACGCGAAAATTTCTTGTAATTGAAATAATAATATCCTCCGAAACTGATTGATTTGAATTTCAATCCTTCGAACAGTTCGTCAATCAGGGCTCCGTCGCGATATCCTCCAAACTTCCGGATTCTCGTTCTGCCGTTATTCTGCCAGAGGTGAAATTCAAGCGACACGCGGGCTGTGTTTAAAGCCAGGTCAGTTTTCCGGTGGGTAGACTTCGACAGGCTCATGTGTTTGACATTGACAGAATAGCCTAAGCTCAGGATGGAGTACTGCGCTTTAAGACCGACGCTTGAATAGAAGTCGCTGAGCATGCGTATGGAGAGCATGTCGTGGGGATGGAAATAGTAGGCGTCGATCCAACTGTCTCCCATCGCCTCGACTTTCCCCTTATATCCTGAAGAGCCGACATATAGCGTGTCGTGGGTGTTGAATGTCCGGTCAAACCATTTGTATATGCCGACGACCTTCTTTATAAAAGGAGGCATCGAAACAATGGAATCATTCATCGTGAGCGCCCGGTGGCGAAGGAAATAGTGGAATTCCTGCTGGAGGATGTTTCCCTGAAGCTGTCGGATGGAATCCGGCGAGTCGATATGCGCATCGGTGTCGATTTGCAGTTCTAAGTAATTAGTGTTGGCTTCTGTCTTGAGGCCGGGAAATACGAACATGAAAGTCAGGAGCAGGAATCTGAGGAGGATTCCGCTCCTGAAGGCAGAAGTTATTTTGAGACCTTTGAAGGTTTGGGTCATCTTCTATTTTATTCCGCGCGCATCGAGAGCGGCACGATAACGCATTGCGTTCTGCTGATGTTCGGCGAAGGTGGAAGCGAAATTGTGAGTGCCGGAGAAGTCCTCCTTCGCGCACATATAGAGATAGTCGTTTGGTTCGCTGTGAAGTATGTTGTAGAGAGTCGCTGTCGAGGTTGTCCGGATCGGGCCCGGGGGCAGACCTGCGTGGAGATAGGTGTTGTAGGGGGAGTTGACCTGAAGGTGTTCTTTTTTGATGCGACGGATCGAATAGTCGCTGAGGGCGAATCGGACTGTGGGATCGGCCTGAAGTTTCATGCCCTTGTGGAGGCGGTTGATATAGAGGCGCGCTATGGTGGGTTTTTCCTCGACATTGTTTGTCTCTTCGTCGACAATTGAAGCGAGCGTAACGGCCTGAGCGGGGAGCAGGCCGAGCATGGCGGCGCGGGTCCTGTTGTCGGCGTCCCAGAAGAATTTGTAGGATCGGGCGATCTTCTCTACGGCTTCCCGGGGAGTTGCCGTCCAGTAGAGTTCATACGTATCGTCAAGGAAAAGGACCATGGCGTTGGATGGGGTAACTCCGAACTGAGACAGGAAAACGGAGTCCTGAAGCACGGCTTGAAGGGAGTCGGCCGGGAAGTCAAGACGACGGCTGATCCTGTCGATAAGGATCGGGAACGAGCGGAAGCCGTTGATCGTAATCCTTACAGGGGTCTGGCCGCCGGAGGTCAGTTTCCGCATGGCGGTCAGGGCGTTGGTTCCCTCCTCGATTTTGTATGCACCGTAACGGTTGGATAAGTCGGCCTTTTTGAAATTCACAAGCCTCATGACTTTTGAGGCGTAACTGTCGCCGAAGTATTTTGTCAGCGAATCACGCAGCTGCATTTCAGAGCCATTCTTTGGGATGCGGATTGTTGCCGTGTCGGGGGCACCGACCATCACCGCCGGGTAAAGCATGAAGAGAAAGGCGCCTATCAGTAGGGCCATGACGAGCATCAGCACGAGCATACGCCGGCTTGCCGGTGTATGTCGTGCCGAATGTTGATTGTCGCGATTTCGGGACGCCCGTGACGTCCTGGATTCGTTGGTCATATTCAGTTTTTATTTACGCTCTTTGAGCCGTTCGAGACCGGGCTCGATTGAAGCCAGGCATGCATCGAAGGCTTCTTCGAAACTGTCGGCTGTCTTGCTGCTGTAGAGAGGAGCAGCTCCCGGCACTTTCACTGTCACGGCAACATCCTTGTTTTCGTGCGTCTCAGGTTTCTCCACTTTCAGCACGACCTCAGCCTCTTCCGCATCAGGATAACGGCGTGACAATTTTTCAAGTTTTTTGTTGATAAAGTCCTCGAGAGGTTGTTTGATTGCGAAATGAATCGCGCGAATGTCTGTTTTCATAGCGATAGGGTTTTGGTTAGACGCGGAGGAGAGCGACGCTAAGTCATTGTGTTATCTGCTTCCGGCGGAGAGCGACCCGTTGCGTTTTGCAAATATAAACAATTTTCTTGGCATTCCGGTCAATGATGTTGATAATTTTTTAACATTTCAACGTAATTTTAACCTAACCTCTATGATTATGTTTTCGAAGCCGGTCCCTTCCTTGCTCTGGGG
>CAMWRW010000057.1 GCA_947176755.1 uncultured Porphyromonadaceae bacterium | reverse complement strand
AACCAGGTTGCCATTGCTTACCCAGTCTCCCTCTCCTTTATAGGCTTCGCGCACTGCCTGCTGTACCTCCCGAATGGTGCGTGTCGGATTGAAGATACTACCACTGCGGTTCCCTACGATACGCTTGATGGCTTTCTCTATCCCTGACGCTATCTCCTCAACCGATAGCTTGCTCGTCAGACCGAAAGCATCTCGCTTCCCATACTGGTTTCCTGCCTGCACCTCCCCGATGAGGTTGCGCGGATTCTTCTCGAAGTAGCCGTTGAGACGCACTTTCTCCGCCTTGCCGTCAAGTTTGTTGGGTGCTGTTTTCTCGAAGTGTGAAAGGAATGCCTGCTCCAGTTCCTTGTAGGCGGTAACCTCGCGTGTCTGGGCGCGGTCTTGATCGTCTCTCCATTTGCGGATGAATATCATGTCCGTAACCACTCCTGTGCCCTGGAATGTATTGTCGGGCAGGCGTATCGCTCCCAGTATCTCACCTTGGTCTGCGATGTGCGCCCGGATATTCTGATTGCTCGGTGTGTCCATGACAGCGCTTGTTGTCAGCATCGCCACAAGACCGCCCGGGCGCGCCGCCTCAAGCATCTTCACTGCATAGTAGTTGTGTATGCGGTTCTGAGCCGAACGTTTCAGCGGTGTCGCGTCATTCTTCCACGTTGGATCATTGACCACGATATCTCCGAAAGGAACATTGCTTGTCACCACATCAAACGACCCCGATGCGAGTCCCGATTTCTCAAAACCTCCGATTATCACGTTGGCATCGGGATATAGTTGCCGGCTCAACTGGCCGCTAAGCCAGTCAAGTTCAACGCCGGTGATAGCTGTGCGCTCCTGTATGCTCTTCGGGAGTGTCCCCTCATACATTCCGTTACCCATCGAGGGGTCAAGCAATGCCCCTCCCTTATAGCCTGCCAGGCTGAGGAAGGTGTTCATTGCCCTCGCTATCGGGGTGGGAGTGTAATATGACGATAGGGAGGCTCGTTTGATTGCTTCAAATAGTTTTTTATCCCCTTGCGGATCAAGCTTCTGAATTGCTTTGGCAAGCCGGTTGAGGGGATTACTGCTGTAGGTGTTGCGCAAAATCTGGTCAATACTGCAGTATTTCCCCAAATCCACCTGACCCCAGCCGCGGAAACGTGACATGACGGTTTTCTGCTGTTCGGTTGCAGGCTTGTTGCCAAACAATACCTCCGCAAGCGTCTCGATAGCACTGACGTTGGCCTCGAGTCGCTGAGAAGGGGTATAGGTGTCGGCCTCGTTGCTCTCTTTCTCGTCATAGCGGAAGTTTCGCGTATAACGAGCCTCCGGCTTCTTCGGTTTCTTTACGGCAGAAGATCCACTTCCGCCGCCAGCCATGGCGGAAGGTTCTCCCTTAGAAAGTCTTTCTCCTCCTCGGTCAGCACCTCGTTTCGATCCAGTGCCCTCTCCAGGAGCTCCTCCACGCTCCATTGCGATTCCTGCGCTTCCGCTATCAGCATCGCTCTCATCTCGTCCCCGATTTCCGAGGAATGGTTGTATTCCCCCGTCCGCATCAGTTCCATGTGTCGCTCCGTCAGCTCCTCGCTCCACTCCTGCGCCTTTTTCATCAGCTGCCCCTCCTTTACTAGTCGGTTCAGTTCCTGCGGTCGGTACTCTTCCATCAATTCCAATCTCATCATCGCCCACGGTGTGTGCGCGTTCGCCTCCAGCCACTTCTTGACTCGGCTTATTACCATTTCGTTTTTCATTTTTCTTAGGTGTTTCAGGTTTTTCATCAAACAGCCCTCCGAAAAGGACTCCGACAGGCTGTTCGGGTTTAACTTCCTGTTTCTTCTTGGCAGGTTTCTTCTTGCCTCCAGTAAGCATATCCACGACTTTCTCAACAGAGTCAGCAGGTTTGTCTCCGGGTAAAAATCCGCCGTCAGGAGAAAGAATGTCAGTCGGTCTGTCGGCAGGTGAGACATTTACCAATGCCAATCCGCTGCTATCCCGATATTGCCCTGTATCAAGAAGATCCGCAAGATCCTTGGCTATCAAAGAAAGAGTATTACCATCCCCCTTGGCAATATCCTCCTTAAAATAGACATACTCTCTCACATCCGCCCCCGAAGAGGGATAAAACCGATTAGGCTGCCTGCGAGATTTTATAACAATACTGATCTCAGGAGTCTTCCCTTCATGATTGGCCGCATTCACATTGTGATTGCTCAACCGCAAAGTCAAAATCTCATCATTGCCTCTCGCCAAGGTATAATAGAAGCTTTGGGCATGAAGTCCATCCGGAGATCCCAAAGCGCGGGTCAAAGTAGCTATAAATCCCTTCGAATTTATAACATATTTCCAATCAGTTGAGACCTTCAGTAAATTCAATTTTGCATTTTCAATAGAAAATTGTACCTTTGCCCCAGACCCGTTAGTTGAAAGGATCGAAGTGGGCTTTAAGGTCCAGCCTTTCTCTACGGGCTTTTCTTTTTTCTTGCGGTCCTCCTGCGCCTTTGTCACTACGCGTTTCGCCTCTCCGAACACTCCGTCCGCAGGCTTCAACCGACTCCAGTCTCCCTTCTCGCTCATTATCCCTTTGACCGATTCAAAGATTGGACTGCCGTCCGCGTCAAAATCCTCAATCTTGACCTTCTCCCACTTGCCGTTGCCGTAACGGTCCCATAACACTTCATCGCCACGCTTGTAGCCGTTGAGGCTCTCTTCTTCCTTTGCATGGGAGGGAATGTCCTCAGCTGTCGGTGCGCCTGCATGGGCTATCTCTTCCGGGGATATTTTGATTGTCCCCGGCTCGCCTTTCACCCCGACTATGTAGTCAGTCAGCCGGGCAGGCTCTCCAATAGTCTCGGTGTGGTTGGCAGCTATGACTACGGCTTCGCGCCCATCCTTAAGTGTGACGGTGCCGTGGTAGGCTTCCTCCTGCGGTTCTGCCTTTGGCGTTTCCTGCTTCTTCGGCTGTCCCCATTTTGCGGCCCTTCGTATCTCATCGAGCATCTTGCCGTAGGTCACCTCCGTAGAAAGGAAATGGTTGTGGCCCTCCCCGAAGCGGAACATGATACGGTCCACCTCGTAGTTGTCTCCCTCCCATGCGCCTCCTCCTCGGTTTGGCTCGATTCCGCGCTCGTGAGTGGGGGAGAGGCCTATGTTGATATACAGATTGCGCCCATCGGGATAAGGCAGGTTCACCGTGATGTCCCCACCGACCGGTGCAATGTTGGCTCTAACTGCCGTGTCGTTCTTCCCACGGCTCTTCTGCATCTGCTCAGTGGTCTTGCCTGCCACCTTGTCTAACTCTATGCCGAGGTCATCGACCAACTGCTTGGCGAGTTTCACAGCGTCCTTGACCGCTTTCTTCTCCGCGCTCCTCCGAAAACCATACACCTCATGCTCCGGAGAGTCAAGGTCAGCCTCATAGTAACCCAGAAGAGCCAACTGATCGTTGACCTCGTCAAGAGTATCATCTATTCGTTTGAGGTCGCGGAGGATAGTTTTCCGTTCGGGTTTTCTGCCTCCTGCAACGCCTGCATGCTTTTCCGCTTCGCTTGCAACAGCCTCTGCTTCGCCTGCAAGAGCCTCTGTATCTGCTTCTCTTTGCTTGTCATTTTCCTTTCGTTTACGGTTTCTCTCTTCAACTATTTCTCTCTGGCCCTCTCTCACGACAGCCTCAGCTTTAACCTCCGCTACCACCTCCGCTGCCGTCATAATCGGGTCAGTATCCTTCTTAGCTTTATCGAAGTTCATCACGTCGAAAGCCTTGACCTCATCAGCCGGGGTAAATGGCAAATGGTCATAGCCGGGTATGTCGCGTGCGCCCCCATAGAAGGCCTTAAGCCACGGACGTATCTTTTCACCCATGCGCCTCACCATTCTGTCCGCGAAATCAGGGAATGACACAATCCCCTGATCAAAATACTTCAGTGCGTATGTTATCCCTAAAGAGGTTATCTGCATACGCTCCTTATTAGTAAAATCCTCAGGATCCTTGAAGAGGTCGCCTCGGTCTCCTTCGCTATCGTCGATTCCTAAGAGACTGCGCAATTCATTCTCCATGTCGCGCATTTCATCATCGACAATCATGCGCTTAGATTCAGGCTTCGCCGGTGCGCTCTCAGACTTCACAGGTGCGTATGGTTTCCGCTTGGCAAAGGCTTCTTCTTCAAGTCGCCTTTGCAATTCAGTATCTCTTGTTAATCGGAGGTAGGTATTCACGCCTTTTTGACCGAAAGACTCATCCCTACGGTAAGATGTGCGCAAAGTGTCCATGACTTTCTTCATCATCTGTCGCGCAGCGTCATTGTCGGGGTTTCCATCGATCATGTTCTTATACATTGGATGGTTCACAAGAGCATTAATGACATCTTCATCGCTGAAAGACTCCTCTTCCGTAAGAAGAGGCCGCTCAGGGGTTACTGGTGTTGCATGTTCTGAAAGCCTTGTTTCGCCTTTGGTGCCGAGGTCTTTGAATAGTCCTTCCACATCCACGCGGTTCATCGGGGCCGGAGCGGCCACTTTCTTATGGTCTTCGGTTTTATCCGGTTCCCTTCCTTCCTTGGCAGTAGGAGCGATTGCCTCTTTATAATCCTCTGCCGAGAGAGGCTGTGCGTCCGCCACTGCATCCTCGTTTCCAATCATCCCGGCAAGTCCCTTGGCCGCCTCCTCGCTCCGCATATAGAATTGTCCTGATTCTTTATCAAGCCATCCGCGCGAAGTCTTTTTGCCTTCTGTCAGCGGCTCTTTCACATAGGCCACTAAGGCTCTTTTCTCTTCATCGCTAAGGTCGCGGTCAAATTTTACAACCCACACCGGTGTCTTTTTCTTCTTGCCATAATATTCTGTCGGAGTGATTGTATAATCCAGCCCGACCAAGTCATTATCCTTGATAGAAAGGATCGCTGAATTGTCAAACACAATCACCTCATTGGGTAGGGCCCCGGCCTCGCGCATTGCTTTGCTCACATAGTTAATAATGCCGTCATGCCCTTTGGCTTTCAGCCCCACCGTGAACTCTGCGGCCTCTTCCGGCGTGAAGTTGGCTACCCCTAAAGTATAGTAGGGGTTTTGGAGCCGGATATTCGCCGGGAAGATTCTCCCTTTCCCATGTCCGGCTTCTGTGGCATAATCCTGTGCAACAGACATATCAGGAGTAAAGGAAACTCCGTCTCCATTAAACCGTGCCGGTGCCTCTTCTCCCATTCGCTTATGTCCCGGTTCAAGCATGGTGACGCTTGTCACTTCCTTGTTGGGTGTGCCGTGATAGAGGGTGAGCGGTTTGCCGTCGCCGTCGGCTACGATCCCTTCCTTGTTGATGTTCGTGCGCGTCTGGTCCACATCTTCGGTTATCGCCTTGACGCTCTTATAGTCGGCAAAGGGCTTGGTCTTTCGCCGTGACGAACCAATCCATTTCTTGAATCCCTCCTTTGTGACTCCTGTCACGTCGATACGCCGGGTCTTTCCCCAGCCCTTCTCATAGTTTGAGAGATATGCGGAGCGTGCGGCCTCCGCATCCGGGAAGCCGTACATCACCTTATGCTCGTCAAATGTGCCGTCAGGCTCGTACTGGTCCACAACATACACGTTTCCTACCTCCGGTGTGTCGGAAAGGAATACGTCTATATGGTCGCCGTCTACGCTTTCTGTTCCCCGGATATAGCCATAGGTGTTATTCATCTTGGATTCCCACGGATTGCCGTCAGCGTCCTTACCTCGGCGCACGCTCCCTTTCGGCTGCTCGATGGTCACGTCGAAGCCTTCCACGTTGACATGTCCCTTCCGGTAGTTCCCTGCCTCCTTCTGTCCGTCAGTAGGATTGGTATTGACCTCAGCTTCGGCTTCCTTGATCATGTCCCCAATAGTCTTCCCAGTGGGGTTACCTTCATTGTCTGCCAAATCAAGGTTCTGAGCCACAATAATCGAAGCCTTCTGAATCAACATTCCCTCTTTATGCACTTGCGCTTTGGGGCAGTATGTAATGATTCTCGTTCCTGCGGGAAGAGATTCGTCTATAACAAATTCCGGATTCACTCTCATCCCCTCGTTGTACTTCTGACCGCTGTAGTCAACGACTGTATAGCCGTTGGCGGCAAGATTGTTAAGTGCACGTTCTACCATGTATTGCTCAGACTTAGTCGGTTGACTGCCACGGAGCACATTCTTGTTGAAACGCAGACATGCGTCGGCCAGCACACACGCCTCCTTGTCACTTATGCTATCGGGGTCTTTTCGCAGTTTTTCTTCAAGTGGACGTATCACCTCCAGCTGCTTTTCAAGCGGTTTTCGACTACGATCCTTTGAACTTTCCTTAGCTTCCGCTTGTTTATCAGAAAGCAAAGCATTATCTTTGCCACTGGAAACTGTTGAAGAAGAATTCCCGCTCATAGGAATGTCGCCTTGTTCCTGAACTTTCACGTCTGCCGCGACTGGAGACGCCTCAACTGCGGGTAGAGGTTCAACAGTTTTTTTCTTGTCCGTATAATTTTTTCTGAACACTCCTCCGCTGTTGACAGTCCAATATTGCCCATCTTCAGAAAGCTCAATAAAGAGGGTGTTACTTTTCTTATCTTTGAGTTCTATTAGATAAGTCTGTGAGCCATTCTTTCGCGTATTACCTATTAATATTCTTTCATAATCCTTTGATACAAATTCAACAAAATCAACTATCGATTCAAAACCTGCATCTCTTATCTCCTTGCCATGTCCAGCTTCCATGTGTTCCAGCCCATAGCCGATATTATTTCCCTCAGAATCTTTTTTATTGAATCCTTCACTTAGTTTTATGGGTAAAGAGGGAATGCCCTCGCCTTTTCTAATATTACCGAATATAGTTGTCCCATCTGATGATATGATAAAGGACAGGCCGTTATCATCAATTTCATCAGATTTTATTACCTTCCTCTCCTGTTGATCACCGGATGCTTCTCCTCCCAGTCTGCCGGCATCTCCGGCAGTTCTTCCTCCGCCCGCACTCGCTCCACCGCGTCGGCGAGCATCCGCAGTTTGTTCAGTTGTCTTGCCTCCTCTACGCTCCGCCGGTTCGGCTGAAGCCCTTTGTTTTCTGTCGGCGATCGCTGCGTCGACAAGTTCCTGTTTCTCTCTTGCTGTTCCATTGGTGAATAGTTCGTTTACTCTGGTTAAAATTTCTTCTTTGGTGTCAGGCTTCCCGGTCTCGTTGAACAGGTCCACTGCTCCGGCGGCCGCTTCTCCTGCATTCTTGTTATATATTGAAAGCACCTTCCTCAAGTCGCTCGGCTTGCCGCTGTTCAGGAGGTCGGCCAGAAGTAGGGTAGTGGTGTCGCTCACGCTGCTGTCGCCATACTCGTCATCGAAAAGCCCCTGCTGCCGTCCGAAAGGTGACACGGGTATTCCGTCCTTATAGATGTCAGGCGATGCCGTCCGCGCCCTGAATGTGAGGTCTACGGCGGCCGATAGCTCGCTGCTGAGGTCGTAACCTTTCTTGGTAAGCGTTCGGTTGGCGGCTATCTCGTTCAGGCCGAGGATTACGGACTGTCTCAGTGTAGGCATGGAGATTATCATGCGCACTGCGTCTGGCTCGCTTTGAAACACCTTGCCGATAAGCGTGTTCTCAATAAGCTCCTTTCCGGCTGCCGAGAGTGCAGTGCCTGTTCGGAGTTCCGGAAGCTGCTTATCGTTGATTACTCCGGCGGCGACAAGTTCGCCCAGTGTTTGCGCTGCGGCCTCTTGATCGGCGTAAAAGTCGCTGAGTCGGTCATAACGGTTAAGGTCGGCCACAATGCGGTTGAACACAGCGTCGTCCACAATCTTGCCGAGTTTGATTGCCGCCTCCGGCTTCGACTGTGATTTCATCTCCTGAGCGTTGAAGCGTGAGAAGGTATTTGCATCGTATGGCAAATCCTCATCAGGAACGAAAACGACACGAGGGTGTTTCATTGTTACTACCTGTTCAGGTGTGAATCCGTACTTGGCTCCATACTTGCCGAGATAATCCAGATATGCGCCGTCTGTTCCCTGCGCTGCTGCAATGTCTCCGCTCATGGTGCGGTTATTGCCTGAAAGCACGATGCCGTCCTTGCTGACTATTACAGGGGTCTGTATTGCCCGGCTGTCGTATGCGTCAGCTATGTTATGCACTATCTGCTGCGCGTCCCTGTCTCGCTTATAGTCGCGGTCGTTCACGCTCTGGCCGTGCTTGTCGATCGGGAAACCCTCGGTCGGCTCGAACGCGTTGTTAACGTCATGGCTCGCTGAGGCGGCTCCTGCCTCTGTCATGACGTAGTGGCCGGTAAGCGTGCTGCCGTCCGGAAGGGTGATTACGTCAGGGTGGCCGTCCACCTTCGGGGATGCGTCCCATTTCTCCTTTATCTTCGGATTGACTGCATGGATACCTATGCGCTCCTGCTCGGCCTGTTTCTCGGCCTTGATGCGCTGCTCTTCCTCAAAGCGTGCGACGGCCTCGTCATGAAGCTGAGCGTCTCTGTCGGCTCTTTCTGCGGCTATGCGTGTGGATTCCTCGGCCTTGCGTCGCTTCTGTGCCTCTTCTATTGCTTGCCAGTGCGCCAGACTCTTCTCAACCCCGTCAAGCTCCCGACGTGCAGCTGCCTTCTCATCCTTAAATTTCTTTCTGTCGCCCGTCACCTTCACATTAGCAATCTTCTTCCGCGCTTTCTCAGCCTCCTTCTCCAGCAGCTTTATCATGCCGGAGGCGTACTCCTCAGCCTCGTCCTCGTCCACAGAGTCCTCAACAAGTCCGTACCATGCAGTTTCCGGGTCAACCTGCTCAAACATCGGCTCTCCCTTTTCGTCGCGTGGAATCCGCGACAAGGCGCTCTGATCAGTTGAGACCGCTTCGGGTGCGGTTTCTCCGTCAGAAACGCCATTTTCGGGTAAATTGGGAACGCTTCCCTCATTTTCGGAAACGCTCTCAGCTGGTCCCAAATTTTGTTCAGGTGCGGGGGCTTCAGCTCCCGCTTCTCGACTCCCGTCCTCAGTTTTTTGTTCAGGGCGGAGGGCTTCAGCTCCCGCTTCAGCAGCCGGAGCAGCTCCCTCCGATGCCGCGCTGAGAATAGCCTCCTGCTCCCGCTCAATAATATCGAAAGCAGATTGCAGCTCAATCTGTGGGTCAATAGCTTCTCCGACGCTCAATATCTGGTCTGGAGAAGTAAACCGGTATTCCCCCGATCCATCGAGAATGATCACAGTATCTGACGATTTGCTCACGTCAACGCCTGAGCCATCAGCAAACATCGCCACATCCCCCTTGACAACATAGACCGGCTCATCTCCGGCCTTCATCGTAGCCGGAACGATAACCCCGGTGTCCCAGTTCGTCCGCCGCGCAACCTCACGCTCCGCCTTCGTGCGACGTTCATCCGCATGGTCCTCCATCGCGTCCATAACTCCGTCAAGAGCCGCCTTCGCATTGATATAGTAAAGCACGGCATTCTGCTGTTCCTCTGTCAGAGCCGGATCATTGATAAGTTCCTGCGGATTTTCATCAAGTTGGGGGCGATAATACTCGCTCTCCGCTCCGAAAGCGTCCTCGTAGATTTGCAACGCTTCCTTCATACGGACCACAATTCCATCAGCACCCTCAGAACCGCCCGACTCTCCGGCTCCCTCCGCAGCCCCCTCGGATGCAGAATCCCCCTCAAGTCTGACAGTCGCCTCGCCCGAAGCAGCCTTACGGCCCGCCGTGTAGCCCGACATATACTCATCATCCAGACTCTGCGGATCGACAACATTCCAATCATCCTCCGCCTCGCGCGCAGCCCGCTCACGCTCCCCGCGTGTATGCCACTCCTCGTATGCACGT
Organism: uncultured Porphyromonadaceae bacterium; assembly: GCA_947176755.1. Taxonomy (GTDB): domain Bacteria; phylum Bacteroidota; class Bacteroidia; order Bacteroidales; family Muribaculaceae; genus Lepagella. The sequence continues at coordinate 6,892 of CAMWRW010000057.1, read as the reverse complement.
TCCGCACCAACATATCTGTATGCACTCCTCGCAAAATCCAACACAGCCTCGCGTTGCTCTCTGCTCATCGTCTCATCCCTTGCCGTCCGCACAAGTGCCTCGACAATCGTCGACTCATCCCCCTCGCTGACGGCCCTCACAATAGACTCCCAATCATGCAGTCGGTTCGCGCCCCCCTCAGGATTAAATGCAGCCGCTCCTCGGTATGCTTCCGCCATCAGCCTCCGGTACGACTTCTCCCGGTTATGGCGCAAAACCCTTCCCTGAGCAGCCCCCGCAGCTCCCTTAATCATTCCCATCGTCAGCTCCGAAGCCAGCAGCCCCGCCACAAGCTCACCATTCGCCTTAGGATTCGCAAAATCTTCCCACGTCGGATCAAGCTCAGTTCTCCCGATTGCATCCGCCGACAGAATGGAAAGCGCCTCTCCGCTCTTCATCTTCACCAGAGCATCCACCGGATTCCCGAACGGCACACGCAACGTCTTCGACATCCCGTCAAGTCCCCTCATAGCCTTCTCTCCAAAAGTCGCCGGAAACACAAACGCCGAATTAGTCAAAGCTGAGCCGGCGAATACCTTCCCGAAAGCACTCCCATCGCTCTCCCTCGCCACACCGGTCAGCCTTCCATTCCCATCGCGCACGGCCATCATCCGGCCCGCAGCAACATTCGCATTCTTCAGGCCCTGAGTCGTCACACTCATCGTCGCTCCCTCAGCCAGCGCCGCCATCGCAACCCGACCCATATTCCGAGCAACCTGCAAACCTGACACATCAACCCCCTTATAGCCCATCATCCTGGCAAGACGCGAAGACTTCCGGATAAGACTCATAGCCCCATCCTTACCGACCTCCGCAGCCATCCGCGCCAAAGTCCGTCTGGCCAACCCGCTTGCCGGATTAAGTCCGAACTCCGCCGCCATCTCAGCCAGAGCCCCCGTAAACTCACCGCTTTTACGCGCCAGAGACATCTCATAATGCCCCCCGGCCTCCGACTGGAGAAAATAAGCCTCCAGAGCAAGCACCTCATCCTGAGTCAAAGCCTTATTCTCACTAAGCTTAGACCGGATGCTCATTAGCGGGCCAAAACTGCTGCGGAACTCAGTCAACCCAAAAGGATTGTCCAGCATCGACTTCACCACCGAGCCCGTACCTCCGACAAAATTATACAAAGTGCCCCCCTCACGGTCAGCCTTCCACTCCTCATACAACTCCGCAGTCCTGCCCAGATTGTACATCTGAGCATCCAGCAGCTTAATCTCCTCGTCGCCGCTCATCCGAGCATATAACACCTGCGCCAACTCAGCCGCCGTAACCTTCTTTCCCTTTTTCGCGAACTCATCGCGTATCTCAGCCTCAATCGCAGCCCTCCGCTCCGAATAACGCCTATTGACATAATCCCGCTCAAGATCAAGATTTCCAACCCTTCTCTCCAGCTCAAGTTCCGCCTGAATCTCCTCCCGCTTCATCGCAAGATCCTCATCGCTCATCTCCTTAGCCCGCACAGGATGCTCCTTCAGCCACTTCTCGTACGCCTCATCCGCTGCCGCAATCTCCTGACGCATCTCCGCGCGAAGCCTCGAAGTCAACTTCCTCTTACGAACACCCTCAGTGTCCCCCTCAATAAGTTCCGCCTCGTCCGGGTGCAGACGCAGATATTCCTCCATGCGAGGAGCAACCTCCTCCGCGCTAACACCCTTAACCTCCAGCTCCGGAAGCGTCCCCGGCCTACGCTCAGTATACGTGTCGTCAATCTTCCCCTTTACCGAATAAATATCCTCAGGCTCACGCATCACACGCGCCCGCGCATAATACGGAGTCTGATCCTCCTCATCCCGGTTAAAAGCCCGAATCCTATTTCCTCCAAAGCCAATCTCCGAATCTCCTCCGGCGCTCGGCCTCCGGCCATTCCTCTCCGACGTCTCCGCATCAATCCCATCCAGTTCCGCCCGATATGCCGGATCATCCCAATCAATGCCCCTCTGCAGCTCCTCATCAGCCCTGAGCCTGCCGGCCTCATTCCGCTTACGCTGATCCTCCAGATAAGCCTCATAAGCCTCCCGCTGCTTCTTCTCATCCTCCCGCTGCCTCTTCTTATCCTCCCGAATCCGGGCTTCCGCCTCCATCGCCTCGATAGAAAGCTTAGTCGCCTCCATAGATAATCCCTCCCCGGACACCCGAGAACCCGCCTGAGACCCTGTATTGTCCGTCCCCGCCGAAGTATTATCTGCGTTTGCCGCCGAAGTCTGACCCGCCAACCGCATTCGAATCTGATCCTGAACCGAAGGCTGCCTACGTGCATCCGGAATAGTCGGAACAGAATCCGACACCGACGACCGGACCGCCCCCGCAGAAGGAGCCGTAGCAACCACTCCGGCCCCGGTCGTCGCCGGCAATGCCGGCCCGAACAACTCATTGAAATCATCACGGCTCCCAACGTCAAGCCCCATGCTGACCGCCTTGTCATAGTACCAGCTCCTGTCCTCGTCATCCTGCAATGATGCCGTGAACTCCTGCTCGTTTCCTATATCGTAGCCCTCAGCCTTAAGTTTGCCATAGAGCCATTTAATATCTTCCGTGTTGTTAGCCATGATTATATCTTATTTCCTTTTGCTCGGTGGTACATTATCATTATTGCCGCCCCTTCTGCTCGGTGGCGTCTTATCCTTCTTTTTGCCCTCCCTTCTGCTCGGAGGCGTAGTGTTTTGTTCCCGTTCCTTTCGGAGCAGTGGCTCCAGCGTCGCCGCAAGCGTCGGAGCATCATAATACTGCGGCTCGTCCCCGTATGCCGTCTTCTTCGTCCATGTCAGCGGCACGGCATCAACCGGCGCATCATATTCCTCTTCCCTGTAGTTGCCGTCATCTCCCTTGACCTGTCGCTTCTTCTTCACACTTTTAGGATTGCGCTCATTATACTCCAGAGCTGCCTCCCGAACTGCCTTTTCATAATCCGCCTTCTCCGTATACGTCCGTCCGTCGAACGTGCCGTAAAAGCCCTTTCGATTGCTTTCCGCGGCGCGAGCATAAGACGCAACGGCCGAAGCCTGGTAGGCACTCGCCTGCGACCCCTTTGTCCGCAAATCCGCCTCCTTAAGTTTCGGCGCATACTCCGCATTTATGGCCGCAGTGTGCGCATCGGCAACCGCCTTGTCACCCTTCCCTTTAGCCTCACGCTGCAAATCACGCTGCAACAGAGCCTTCCACTGGTGTTCCTCAGCTTCCTGGTTCGCCTTCTTCCTTGCCTGCTTCCGCGCCTCCTGTTGAGCCCGGACCTCACGTAACGTCTTCGCCCTCGCATTCTGACCATCCCCGATCCGGATCATCAGATTATTATAGCGGTCCTCGTCCGCCTTCCGTTCCGCCTTAAGAGCCGCAATCCGGTCATTCACCTTCCCAAGCTGAGTCGACTGTGGATTGTAAGAATTCGGTGCATATTGCGTAGTAAAATATAGATTCGCAAGCGCAGACAGCCCGTCGGCCGTCGCTCCGATCATCCTCTTCGACCTCTCGCACCGCTCACGCTGTTTACGCTTCTCCGGACTCTCCAGCTCGATATCGGCCGCCGCCGCACGCATCGCCTCGATCTGACGGTCAATGCCGAACACAGAGTCTTCAAGCTCTTTCCTGTCCGCATATTCCTCCTCACTGACAAGCTCTCCCGACTTCTCATGTATCTTCCCCGCCGGAGCTCTCCCCGGTGCGCCGACAAGCGCCGTCGCATCTCCCGAAATCTTCTCGGACATCGCGTCCGCCCCGACACCATTCGCCCCGGTGGTAGACGCCGACCCAGTCCCGCCGCCCGAAGCATCCGCCCCGTCGGTCCTCCCCGGTACATCCCTCCTCAATTCATCGGTTTCCATTGCCATATCCGTTAAAAACTACCGGCTATATTCCCGCCCGCCTGCGACACTCCCTGCACGGCCTGAGAAATAGCATGAGCCTTATTCATCTCCATATTATTCAGCGCCGAGTCAAGCTGTTCATCCCTCTGCTGATACATCTGTTCAATCGAATCCTTTCGCCTCTCGCCATTCACCGCTATATTGGCGGCTGCATCCGCCATCGCCTTTGCATTCGCCTCCTTCGCAGCGACCATACTCTCCTCAGTGCCTCCCATCACCGCCTGAGCGCCCGCAGCCCCGCGGTTACGGTTCCTGATCGCCTCCTCGGTCTTGGCCAGAATCCTCTGAGCATCCGCCCGCTGAGTCGCATCCTCATTATATCTGCGGTCAAACCAATCCTGATTCCTCCTCTTCCGGTCTTCAAGATTTCTCTTCACACGCTTCATAGCCTCCGACGCACGAATGCCTCCAAAAATACTCCCCGCAACGCCCAGAGCGCCACCTATAATGTCACCAACCATATTGCAATACTTAAAATTCACGCGCTAAACTAATGTCTATCTTTGTTCCTTAGTTTTAACTGTTGCGTCACGCGCACAAAATATATTTCAGGCCATGGCAAAAGGATATAAGACAGGTGGGCGACAGAAAGGCACACCGAACAAAAACAATCCGACGAAAGGAGCGTTGCTAACTCATACGACTGAATACCTTACACCGCGCCCACAGGTGGACGAGGAAGGGAAACCGAAGGTAATACAGAGGATCAAGTGGGCGAATGGAGATGACGGTCCGTTTCGAACCGTCGTAGAGATTCCAGCTGTCGATGTCGACGGCAACCCACTCGTCATGTCGGATTTTGAATTTGATATGAAGTTCCTGTCTCCGGCTGATCGCGTCGCGGCTGAGCTGAAAATTATGGAATTTCACACTCCGCGCATGAAATCGCAGGATATAAACATGGAGATAAATATGGGTCCGCGCACAATAGAGGACACGTTGAAGGCTCTATGTGGAGGTGAAGAAGAGGACGAGGAAGAATAACCGGTCTCGTCTATTTTATCTACTTTAGAACCCCGCAACCGGCACCAAACTTATATAAGGCTGACTACAATTATACAGTCGACAATCTTAAATCAATTCTGTTAGCACTCGGCTTATCAATTCGGATATAATGGAATTTTACACAAAAACAAAGAGAGACTCGATGAGTCTCTCTTTTATTATGACTGGCATTTCAAACATCGAGTAGGGGAAATTATCCCTTCGCTTTTTGCCGTTGATAATTTTTAATTAAAAAAGTATAAGCGCAACACCCATAAAAAGTGTTGCGCTTAAATGCATAGTGTTCAGTAAATTAAAAATATAAATTAAAAGCTAATTAAAAGCTAAACGAAAGCTAATTAAAAGCTAAACGAAAGCTAATTAAAAGCTAAACGAAAGCTAATTAAAAGCAAACGGAAAGCAAAACGAAACCTAACGGAAACCAAAACGAAAGCTAACCGAAAGCTAAGGGAAAGCTTCACGCGCGCGCGTAGTTGGATAAAGGATAAAGGATAAAGGATAAAGGATAAAGGAAGTGGAAGAGTTACGCGCGTGCGCGCGTGAGAGAGACCGACATCGGCATCAAAAAAATTTTTTTTGAAAAAATTTCAAAGATTCTCCGACCGTGCAAAAAGTGAAAAGAAAAAGTTGCGCGAAAAAGAAAAGAGAAAATGCCGCCCGGTTCATCGCAAGTCGCACAGCTTATACTTCAGTTGGTCGTATGCCATCACAACAGACTTGTTGACCATCTTCGCATAGATTTGGGTCGTCTTGATATTCGAATGGCCAAGCATAGCGGCGATTGTCTCAACACCAATCCCATGGTTGATGCAGTACGTCGCAAACGTGTGCCTCCCCATGTGCGATGTCAGGTTGAACTTAAGGCCGGCCCCAGCAGCCACAGCCTTGAGCGCCGAATTGTACTTCTGATTCGAAATAATCGGCAGATTAAAATTATATCGTTTCAAAATCTCAAGAGCCGGAGGAAGCAAAACAACGTAGAACTCCTCGCCGGACTTCTGTCTGACATCCCGAATAACATACCTGCCATCCACCTTGCGCGCCGTCGAAAAATCAAACTTCGCAAGATCCGCATACGCGAACCCCGTGAAGCACTGGAACACGAACAGATCGCGAGCTCGACGCGTAGAAGGGTCATCCGATACAAAGCTGAGAATGCTCCTCAACTCGTCCTCCGTAAGAAACCTTCTGAGTTTGTGCTTCCCCTTATCGATCCGAATGCCGGCATAAGGATTCTCAGATATCAGCCCGTCAGACATTGCCAGATTGATATAATTCTTCATGAACTTGTGATAGGCCGCGACAGTAGTCTGCGTGTAACCCCTCTGATGCAGCCAATCATCAAACTCTCGGATATGCTGCGGCGTCAAATCGCTGAAGAGCTTAATCCGCCCAAACGCCTCCAGAGCATTGGACAATCTCCGGTGATTCCTCCGTGTCACCTCCTGAATATCGGACCGGTTCTGCATCCGTTCGCTCACGAACTCCTCAAACGAGCTCGAAAGTCTATTCTTGTACAGAGCAGCCTCCAGCCCATCAAACGAGAATTCCTCACCATCGATCATCAGTCGAGAGATATAGTCCATCACCGGCTTTCTGACAGCTTCAATGCGCATATTCAACAACACCGAGTCAGGGTGACCGATCACATGCTTCGTCGGAGACCATTGACGAGGGAAGAGCTGCACGCCTGTGCTCAACCATTTCCGTTTCCCGCAGAAGCAAATTTCCACCTCGACATAGCCGCAGCGTGTATCAGAAGCCTTCTTTCGGCGATCGAACAAAAGTCTAACCGTTGGATATTTTATATAAAATATTGGGTTTAAAATAAATAGAGTGTATCAAACGAGTATCAAAAATGAATCATGGGACGAGCAAGAAATAGCAAAATAATGCAACATAAAGCAAAAAATATGATACACGGAGAACTCTCGGGTCAATGTAAATATCCGGTTGTTAAAATATATGCAAATATAGTTAACTTTGGG
>CAMWRW010000056.1 GCA_947176755.1 uncultured Porphyromonadaceae bacterium | reverse complement strand
GGGTTCCTAAAGTAGGGGAGCCTCAGGGCGGTTTTGCGCCACCGGTCGCCATCCGGGCCCGAATCCCGAGTTTTTAAAAATTTCCTCGCGCATCTTTGGGGGTGGGGGCGTGGTTTACGGGGCATACCCCCCTCTCTAAAAACATACCCCCCCGGTCTGGTCATTCCGGATCTTCGCCAAACATCTGACGGTGGAACCGCTCTACATCTTCTTTCGTGCGTCGCCGGCGTTCCTCGTTGCTTCCTTTGTGCATGAGCAGATGCGCTTCCTGATGACAGCGGTGGCAGAGCGCCTTGAGGTTGGCGGGATCAAACGCGAGCTGTTCCATTACTATAGGATCTTTCACGGACTCTACCGGGCGTATGTGGTGCACCTCGGTGGCTGCGCTGATACGTCCTTCCGCTGAGCATTGCTCGCAGAGTCCTTTGGTGCGCTTGATGGCAGCCATGCGCAGAGCCCGCCAGCGGCGTGAGTTGAGCAGTTTTATGTAGTGTGGAGATCGTGACATGTGTCGGAGGTTTGGTCAGAGACGTCGGTTGATGTTGATGCGCTGTGCGGGATTGTGGGTGTCCGATAGTTCCTGCATCATGCCGGAGATGAAGGTTTCATCGGTCTCTTCATCTTCATGAGGTTGGAGCGAGCCTATCATGGATATCATTCCGTGGGCTGCATCGGCGGATGTGGCAGCGCGCATCACAGCCTGAAGTATTGCTCTTGCCGTTCCGGGCACTGAACGAGCACCCATACGCTCGCCCACTGCAGAGAGCCATGCGTAGAGGGTGCCGTTCATGGAGATGTTGGCCTTGTGAGACATTAAAAAGAAATATTGTTGCAAAGTTGATTATGGATATGCAAATTTAGTTAAAATTCTTTGATTTATCAATCGATTAAGTCGAAAAATACAAAAAAAGTCTCCGTCTTTCTGACGGAGACTGTGCCGCTCTTGTTATGAAATGGTGTGAAAATCAAACGAGACTGAGAGCGGCGAGTTCTGTGCCGAGGCGATGGATTCCTGCCTCTATCTTTTCAAGTTGCGTGTCAGAGATATATGTATCTCCCTTTTTGTATTGGCGCATGAGTCCCGGGTTGATGCCGAGATAGCGCCCAAGTGCGGAGACATTAAACATGTTGTAGTATTCGAAAAGAGAGGACAGATCGAAGTGGAAGACGATATCTTCGGTCAGTTCGACAGGCATTAAGGAACCTCTTGACTTGTAGCTTTCCCTGACTCCATTGTATGATGCCTTGAAATCCTCCTTTGCCTCGGCCACGGAGTTGCCGGAGCCGATAAGAGTCACATGATCGCCGGTAGTATTATAGGCGATGTATGTTCCGTCTGTTTGTTTTTCAATTCTTACGTCCATATTCCCAACAGTTGATTCTTATTATCTTTTCTCGATAAGGAAAGGGGAAATCTCCCTTTCCTTATCGTTTGATCTGCTTAAGCAGGCGGTTCATGAGGCCGGTCCTCACTTCCTGAGAGCCATGTCGCTCGAGAAGTATCGTTATTCCGGTGTCCTCATTGAATTACTCGTCGTGTTTCCCTCGTGAAGCCTCGAATCGGAAACCGTTTGCGACGGCAAGTCGCTTCATTTCGTTCCATTTCATAAAGTCAGAGAACGGTGATGATTTTCACAATGCGAAGATATGACAAATTTGTCATATCTACAAATTTTAAGAAAAATATTTTAAAGAAATTTCATTATAGGTTCTGAATGGAGTCGGTGATCTGCCGGGAGAATCGGAAGCGGACGGGAATCTGGAAGTGTGTGGAGAAAGCATTGCAGAGTTTTGCGCCGAGTGTCCCCTTGTCGCAGTGTCCGGTGTCCTTGACGTCACATCGCTCGCAGATCCTGAAATAATGCTGGTCCTTCACCGCGATATAGACATTCCCGTCGAGGATTATCCCCTTGAATTTTTTCATAAAAACTATTTGTTTAATTTAATTGTTTAATAAATGACTCGGGAGTATGGGTCTGGAACGGGCCGCCACCCATGGAGGAATCTACTTACAGACGTAAGAAATACTTAAGGCGTGGGAAAGCCACTGTAGGAACCGAGGACGATCGTTAGGTCCGTGACACGGTCAGAGGAGGCAATGCCTCCTTTTTATCTGTTATGGCCATGTCTATGATAAAAAAGATGATGATTATTGAGAATTTTATATTAACTTTGCATTGGCACAGGTACGGGATCGGATGTGGGCTACCGCCCGGGTGTACGTCGTGTTGCCGATACTGAAGTGTGTACAGCATAACCAACCCACATGCTCTATGCAAGCCGTCATTCAATGGCGGCTTTTTTATCAGTAAACGTCTATATCAAATTCATCAGAGTCCAGCACATCAAGCAAGCCCTTTCCATCACAAAAACGGAATTGTTTAATAAGATCATTGGCCGTTGGATAGTATTCGCTCACTTCCTCGTGACATTCATTTAAGACTGCACATCCGCTTTCATCCGCAAAAAGTAGATATTTTATACCTTTGTAACATATGGCCATATCGTAGTATTGAAAGGCAAATGTTAAAAACAGAAATTCATGTTTTACATTTTCGTATCCATTGGTAGGAGTGTATTTGTCCAGATCTTCCGGTGGAAACTCAGTGTTAATCCACCGACCAAGTTTATCCTGGATACAATAGTCATATCTGCTTTTCCACATGTTATTTCTTCGTTTTATAAAAATTCGTTAATCTTTGAAGTAATCCGATTCTCGAATCATTGAAATTAAACGCTTTGGGCTTTTCGGGATGGCCATTGCTCCATTCATGATAGTGTGGAGCAGGAACTGCTTCGCCTTTTTTTCGAGCCTCCTTGGAGTTGTGAGGCACTGTATGGATAGCCCATTCCTTTTTATGGTCTGCTCCATATTTGGCAATCTCATTGACTCCCTTCCCGTTTTTATCGAATGTCGCATATATTCTTGGTGCCGAATTGCTTTCCTCCGGACTTTTATTTGATCCAGTTGCTGTCCATTCTACAATTTCTATTTCACCGAATATAGGATCCGAAAAAGTGCCAAGGCTTCTATATTGCTTGTTTTCTACATATCCCAATACGGATGCAGTCCCATTACCTCCCATTTTTCCTTAATGTTTCGATTCTTTCATTGTAAAAATAGACACTTAACTCTTCATTTTCACCCTCAATGAAATTGCCATATCTAATGATTCTCCTGGGTGTTAATCTCGAAAGGGCCTCTTTATAGCCTTTCAGCCAAAGAAACCTTGAAAGCCCATGGCGGGCTACTCCTGTACTGTTGATGGCTATTGTGGAATTAGCGGGTATTCCTTCAAAGCAATAGTCATAACTGTCAGGAGTAGACCAAGTGACATTGGGAATGACAGATATACCTGAGTACTGAAGGTAAGCTCCGATTAGTTTACCTCTATAGTTGTTCCACATCCTTTGCGGAAAGGTCATATCCAGATACTGGCTGAAGTCCGGCGATATGCAGCAGTCAAACATACTCAGGCGGTGGATATATCGTTCAGGGTATAGCCATAGTCGTTCAAATTGGTAGTCGTCGATGAAGAAGTGGACACACCCACTCGGATTCCTGGAAGACATCGCCACATTGAACGGTACAAGTTTTTCTGGGATAATATCGCAACTCATCATCATAGGCATCTCGTATTTATCTGCAAAGTTAACGAATTTATTCAAATGCAGGTTGTCCAGATGATATTTTCTTTTTCTCGCTGTTGAATCTTCCGTTGATTGTGTAGCGTGCCCTTTCATCTTGTCTTTTTCATTATTTTCATTTCTTCTTCTTAAATCTTGTCAACGTCACCGTGACCCTCTCGTCAAGGACGCTTTCAGGGGCGTCCCCGGCCCCTTTTTCTGTCATATTTTTCATGTGTACTATTGGTGATAAAATTGTATCATATTGTCGCTTTTCCTAAAACTCCTATCAGGAGTTGGAGGATTTTCGGGCCCTCTCATCCGGTGCCGAAAAGGGTGTCGATGATCTCTCTTCCCCAGCGGTCCATGACGGGCGTCTCAAGTCCGGCGAGATAGATCTGGGTGGTCTTCTGATCGGCGTGACCCATGCTCTGGCTGATCATGGAGAGAGGCACACCGGCACGTTGCGCGGCGGTGGCCCATGTGTGGCGCGCGCAGTATAGCGAGAGCCCGAAGGGGAGTCCCATCTTCCGGCCGATCTTGCGCAACTGGTCGTTGACGCTATGGCATTCGTTGCGGAAGTTGCGCGCTGTGCCGTCGGCAAATCCCAGCCTCGTCAAGAGCGAGATGGCCTCCGGCTCCAGGCGCATTTGTATGAGTCTTCCTGTCTTTGCCCTCCGGTAGGTAAGGCTGTCGCCCCTGATGTCCCTGGCCCGGAGCGCCCAGAGATCACAGGGCGATATTCCCCTGAGCATGACGGTGAGCATGAATACATCTCTGGCGTGCCGCTCCCGGCGTGTGAGATCCATGGTCCTCAACTGCTGCATCTGAAGTTCCCCCAAGGCACGCTTCACTGTCTCTTCCGGACTGATCATGGCATGTCTGAACGGATTGGGTCTCTCCAGGGAGTATTCCTCCACGGCCTTGTTGTAGATCGAGCGCATCTGCCGCATGTAGGCGTTGGCTGTGTTGGCCGTGATGGGCTGCCCCCTCAGCGCCTCCACCCATCTCCTCACTGTCTGCCTGTCTATGTCTGATATCTCCATACGGCCAACGGCCCGCATGAAATTGCGGGCCGCTACCCTCCAGTTGAGCAGGGTGTTTGGTCGGAAAGTGCGCTCTTCGGCGAGATGACTGATGTATTCTGCTATGTCCACGCTTCAGGCTTTTTTATTGATGTCTGCATTCCTTCTCCCATTCCTCGCGCTCCTCCCGTTCCTCATGGAGCAGTCGGGCGCAGTAGAGGCGGAGTCGGCTGTGGAATGTGTTGATCACGTCGCGGATCGGTTTGGTCACCTCTACAGTCAGTCCGAAATCTTTCTGCATTTTCCGGCATGCGAGTATCATGGACGTCACGTATGGATCGGCGTCGCGCACCACAGTTGCCCCGGCCGCCCTGGAGAGGATCTCCGTCTTCTCGCGGTCCACCTCGTTGCTTTTCCTCAGCATCTCGATGGTGAAGCATAACTGTAGAGCAGCCTCGCGGTCGGCGCTCTTCGGCAACTGCCGGCAGATCTCGTTGTCCATGCCGAGATGGAGATAGACCTTCAGTTCCTTCTGGAATTCCTCGAGTGTGAGGTCGAAGTAGTGGCTGTAGACGTCCATGCGGTCGCCCCAGTAGCGCGTTATTGTGTCGAGATAATGCCCCATGGCCTGCTCCATAGGCCGGGTGTATTTCTGATATTCCTTCACCTTTCGCGCCTTGCAGCGTGCTATCCACTCGGATATCTCCTGCATGGCGATTCCCTCTATCATCATTCCCGTAAAGTTGAATATGGCCGACTCTTCTTTTCCCATGAGGGTCACCACCTCTTCGTCTGAGAGACTTTTCCGTATCCGTGGCTGCATACCCATGGGGCGGCGCACTCCGAAGTCGAGCGGACGTCCATGCCTGAGATCCACACTGTCGGGATCGCGGCGCAATGCCTCCATGTAGTGCCGCTCGAATTCCTCAGGGCATATCAGAGCGGTGGAGGATGTCATGATCATTCTTCCTTTCATGTTCATTTCCGGCGTATCTTCATAAGTTTCCCTATCTTTTCATTCTGAATGGCGATTATGCGGTCTTTCTCCTTGAGTTGCTCGGCATCCATGTCGATGACACGGTGCATGTCGCCGTTGAAAGCCTGAAGAGATTCGATATCCCTGACAGCCGCTTTCAACTGCTGCTGCAGGTTGCCACGCTCTCCCTTGAGTTTTCTGATCTCATCCTGGGCCTTGTTGAGGGCATGCAGACGCTCTGCCGCTTTTCCTTCTGCCAGTACGATCTGGCTGTCGCGCCGGCGGGTGATCTCTTCCTGAGCTTCCAGACATTGCCGGAGATCTGCGACTGCTTCCTTGTATTTCTCTGATGTGTTGATGGCCACCATGGCGGTGAATATGGCTATGGCCAGCAGGAAGAGAAGTATCGACATCGGCCACATGTCGGAGGTTTCGTTGATGAATGTCATAGTTTCGTTGTTGTTTTTTGTTCTTTTGTCTGATTTGTCTCTGTCGGCGGGTGCTGGGCGCGCCATTCGGGATTGAGCACCTGGATCATGCTGACCTTGTCCGGATCATAGCCGAGGCTGCTGATGTAGTCGCGTGGCTTGACGGCTTTTCGCTTCATCTCCTCGAAAGCCTCGTCGCGCTCCTTCTGCTGGCGGTCGATGCGGTCTACGGCCGAATCCTCGCTTTTCCGCGTGGCGGTCGTTCCCTTTTTCGGCTCGCTCCGTCGGGTCTTTTTCTGACGGATCTTTTTCTCGTATCTGGTTCTCACTGCGCTGACGAAATGTTTTCTTGCGTCGTCGGCCGATGTATGAACCTCGTTGAAGACGGTCCATTCGTCGAGTACCGTTTCGCACACCTCGCGCAGTTCCTCCGGAGTCGTCTCCCAGCGCCTGATGAATTCATCGGCCGTAGCCGACGTCCCGAAGAAGACGTCCATATAGGCGTTCCTTACCAATAATTCCTGATCACCCCCCACGCCGAGAGAGAAAGTTAATAATTTATCAATATCAATATCATTATCAATTACAATATCAATATCACTTGAGTCAGCCAAACTGTCTTTAGGTGTGTTCGGCATAGTTGAACTCTGTTGAAGAGTGTTCAAGTCTGTTGAAGAGTCTTTGAGAGTGTCGGTTTTAGCCGGAGACGCTTCCTCTCCGCCCGGCTCCCTTTGCCGGGCTGCTGCGCTTCTGCGTCCGCCTTCACGCTTCTTCTCGATTTCGGATTCGTATCGCTCGCGATTGTAATCCATCTGACGCTTGATAAAGGAGAATGCCATCATGGCGAGAGGTTTCAGTTCCCCACTCAGTGTCCCCGATGACGCATACTCTATTATGGCATCGTACACCTCATGTCTGACCTCCGGCCTGTATTCCTTCAGCACCTCCGCCCACTCAAGGTCGAAGACGAATGTTCTCTTGCTCATCCTTCCGGTTATTCGTGGTCCTCTTCGCTCTCCGTGCCGGTTTGCTCACGGTCAGTCGGAGTCGGAATGCGGTCGCTGATCACTTTCCAGAGCGCCAGGCCGGAACCTTTCAGACCTTCGGGCTGCTTGCCGGTCAGAGCGTATTCGAATATGGCTTCATACATTTCCGTGCGTTCATATTCGGGGAGTTCCTTTATTGCCTCATACCATACGAGTTCAAATAATAAATAAATGTTCTTTCTCATTTTTTGTACCTGTTTTGTGGTTTGTTCGGCATGGCATCAGAGCGATGCCATGCGTTTATTACTCCAGTACTGTTTCCCTTTGGTGGCGAGTTCGTCGTTGGTGTGCACTTTCTGTCCGAGGAGCCATTCGTCGATCTCCGTCTTCTTGAAGTGTACGTGGCCGCGGTCGTTCTTGTAGTGGGGGATCTCCCGCTTGCTGACGAGCGTGCGGATCCTTGCGGCCGACCTCTTGATGTAGATCGCGAGATCTTCGGTGTCGAGCACTTCCTTGTTTCCCATCATTATGATACGTTCGATTCTCTCCAGACGTCCGGTTAAGTCCATAGGAGACTGTGCTTCCTGTTCGGCGGTTTGTGCCGCGCTGCTGTCGATTGTCTTTTCCATGTCTGTTCAGTTATTGTTTTTTAGGTTGTCTCGCCCGGCGGTCGAGAAATTCATACCTCAACGTGTCCATATAGTCACTCATCTCTTTGTTGACCTGCATGAGGGTGTCGGCAAACTCTATCGGACAGTCGATGACTGTCAGGCTGACCTTCCCTCGCTCGAAGTCGATCTTCAATACGTTTTCCATCTTGCATGTATTTTTTAGTTTGTAATAATCTATTTGTGCCGCAGACGGGACTCTCACCCGCATCTCCTGCCTCTGCCGGCGTTCTGTCGATTGAACTACTGCGACTGCGGAATTTTCCGCAAAAATGATTAACTTTGCTGTTGCAATTATCAAAATCAATCATTATGATAGAAATTAATTTCAATGGTTTTGGAGACCCTGATGTTCTGACCGTTGTTCGTTTGCTTTGTCTGACAGAGCATGTGCTGGAGCAGTGTACGGGTATTAACTCTCCAAAAGATGTCATCATTCGATATCAGGAACGTGGACCTGAATGTAGGAATGATGGTGACACCCGCATTATTTTATTATCCGCACATGATAACTATTATGGGCAATGGGTATATCAGTATGCTCATGAATATATGCATCATCTGATTGACGGGGCGATGGCAGAAAATCTCTCAGGTCTGATGTGGTTTGAAGAGACTCTATGTGAAGCAGCATCCCGATTCGTGCTATGGCGGCTTGGATATTCAGATTTATGCGCCAGAGAGGGCCTGTCCCATGCATTCCCAACGCTCCGGGATTACCATGATCACCATCTGTCCCTTGATCCTTTGCTGAAAGAAGAGTTTCGTTTAAACGGTTCCGTCGGGCCTTGGATTCCACTATTGGAGCAACCTTGCTACCACCGGAGCCACTACGCAGTAATTGCTGACGCGATGCAACCTCTCTTTCGCACCAATTGTGATCTATGGCACATAGCCGCAGGCATAGGCGATTCAACTCAATGGCGGTCGCTTGAATCTCTTCTATCTCATCTGGAGACAGAATTTCCAGAGGTTTCTGAAAGTGTGACTCGGCTAAAGAGTGTTCTGCTTGGAAGTTAGTCTTCATATTCATCCGTTTTTTTGTTCTATCTGCTTTCCGCAGGGCGGCTCCGGCGCGTATTCCACCATCTGACGCGTCTCCGGACAGTATTTGCCGTTCATCGCGTTGATCCCTTTCGGACAATAACTGCATTCCTTTGTCCTCGCCATCAGTTACATCTTGTTGACGTCATAACCTTTGTCGCGAAGCCACTGGGCTACGTATTCCGGATCTCCCATCTCGTCCAGGATGTCGAATAGATATGCCTCCACATGGGCCGCTATGGCCTTGTCTGATGCATAGTCAGGATTTTGAGAGATGAAGTTCACTTTGTCTGTCCTGCTATGACTGCTCCAGGCCTTCAGAAATGTCATTGTCAATCCCATTTTCTTTGCGGTTTTATTGTGAATACTCCTTATGCCGTGCGGATGACGCTGATCACCCGCGCCTCACGGTCCACTTTCGTCTGATACCTTCTGTTCATGATCACTCCCAGGTCAGAGGCAATCGCCCGGATACTCCTCATCTTCTCTACCGGAAAAAATACCTCGTCTCCTAATTCCATATCGGAAAGCACCGGTCGGATCCTGATGGATGCTCCTGATGTGGCAGGCACAGGTCGTGATACCTCTGTCTCACCTCCAAACAGGTCTCTCTCAATGATTTTTTCTCCCATTTTTTTTGCTTTGTTTGTTGTTTATTGTTAACTTTATGGTGCAAAGGTAATCAAAATATATTTATATACAACATTATTGTTAAATTATTAACATAATTTAACAATAATGTTGTTTAAGTGTTAATTATTTTATCATGAAAATCAGATCTGTAAATATTGGGGGTGAAATTCTCTCCAGACTAAATCAAATGAATATATCCAAATCTGAGTTTGGACGGCTTATTGGTATACCTCAGCAGAATGTTAATAGAATTCTTGAACGAAAAAGTATTGATACTGAAAAACTAATCAAAATATGTTCAGTTTTAAAGTTTAATTTCTTCTCATTATATTTCGATGAAGATCGCATAGAGGAAATTGGGAAGATGACTATATCCGCCACTGATCACAGCCAAGCGGCAGGCCGCGACCTCCACATCGCCACAGAAGACGCCCTGATGGCCGAGCGAGTAAAATACCTCGAAGCCATTGTCAAGGAGAAAGACGAACGCATCTCCGAACTCAAAGAGCGTATCGAAGATCTCAAGAATAAATAAAAGCAACATAATGCTTATATTAGATTGTTATATATTTAAAATTGAAAAGATATGAAAAGTTTAAGTACATATAAGAAGTCTGTCAAAAGGTTTTACCGTCGTTCCTTTTCCAGAGGAGTTGGAAGTGTTATGAGCATACCGGGGAATTATTTTCCTTCCCCGGATGTGACTAAGTCAAAAGATACTGAGGCCCTCAGGCAAGATTGGCAGGCAGTGGGGTTTTATATTCAGGAATCAATTAATAAATTGAGATATTGAAAAATATGGATAATTCATCTGAAAATGTAAATATTCCTCAGTCAACTTCAGAAGGATCTTCTCCAGTCGAAACGGATGCTATAAACTTATCTCCGGAATTGGCTGATGCTCTGAAAAACGTGGATCCTGATCATCGAGCAGTATTGATTCATTATTTCCGTCAGACTCATCTTAGCTCTTTTACAGGTCCAATTCCTCCTCCGGAAGTTCTTCAAGGTTATGAAAATGTAAAACAAGGTTTTGCCGACCGTATTCTTACAATGGCTGAGAAACAACAAGACCACCGTATATCCAGCGAAAGCAAAATGATTAAGGAGTCTGCAAATGAAACTTCTCGTGGTCAGTGGTTTGGGTTCATAATTGCTATTTCCTTTTTAGTGGGAGCTGTAATCCTGGGCCTTACAGGTCATGAATGGCTTGGCGGAGTTATCGGAGGAGGTACGCTTGTTTCATTAGTCACTGTTTTCCTAACTAATCGCCCTGCAAAAAAGTCAGAAGACGTGGATGACTCTAAACAGTGACCTCCACATCGGCACCTCGGCCCAAGAGTCGGAACTGGAGAAGGAAAACAGCGACCTCCGCCAGCAGCTCATCGAAGCCCAGTCGAAGATCATCCGCCTCATGGAAGGACAAGGCAAATAAAAGCAATTTGAACCTAAAAGTTATGGAAAATGTTTAATGTATATACGATTAATAACGAGAGACAGAAAATGAATCCATTTAGCTCACTCATACGATTTCTTCAAGGAAAGGCCGGATCTTTCAGATTCGACACACTTTCGTTGGATCCTGACCTTCGCGACCTTAGGTATGAGTCTGTAGCTGACGGCAGACGTAACATGCGAGAGGATATGCGTCGACTAAATGAAGACTGGAAGAAATCAATAAAAACTGCCTCAGATCATGTCCGCAAGAAAGATTGAACAGAATAAGATCACTCAGGATGAATCCGGCGTGTCTCTGGAGCATCATGCAGCATATGACGATGATCTCCTCCCTTCAGCAGATGAACTTTCAAAACTTAAATCCTAAGCATGGCTTCGATATAAAGCACAGAATACACCAAACCCTCCTGAATCCCGGTCCTTGTCAGGGCCGGGATTTCCATTCATAATATCTCCGGAATGCGGGCTACGGCCGCCTGCTTGGTCTTGTCGAGGATCTTGGCGTAGATCTGGGTGGTCTCGATGCTGCGGTGACCCATGAGCTTGCTCAGAGTGTAGAGATCCGTGCCGAGCTCAAGCATCATGACGGCAAACGAATGACGTGCGCAATGGAACGTGATGTGCTTCCGGATCCCCGCCGCCTTCACCCATGCCGCCACTTTGATCCGTGCGCTCTGCACCGCACCGAGGTCGGGAAACACGAGTCTGTCATCCTCTCCACGCTCACCCATCAGGCTGACGGCCTGCTCCGTGATGTCGAGATACTCTCGGCCTCCTGTCTTCTGCTGTGTGAAGACGATGCGAGGCACTCCTCCTACCGTCTGCACCGAACTCCACCGGAGGGCGACGATGTCGCTCCACCTCAACCCAGTCAGGCACGAGAAGAAAAATGCCCTCCCGATCGCCTCGTCGGGTGCCGGGACTTTGGCCAGCTGTCTCATCTCTTCGATGGTAAGGAATTCGCGGTCGCTCTCCGGCTCCCTGAAGCGTTCCACAGCCATGGAAGGATTGCGCTCAAGCAGACCTTCCTTTACCGCAGTGTTGAGCAGCGAACATAGTTTCTGAAACATCAGTGCCTTAGTGCCCTCTGAGAGCGGACGTGCATTCACCTTATGTTTCCTGTCGTCAATGCTCCATATGCTTGCCTCCTGATCCAGGTAGTCGCGGAATCCCTGCACCCATTTCCGGTCTATTTCAGCAAGCCGCAGTTCTGGGTCGGGATGATACCTCATCAGATGCGCCCTGCAGTTTTCCCAACTTGTCTTCGTAGTGCCTTCCTTGCGGGCGATGATCCGCTCCAGATAGGCGTGGAGCAAGGCTTCATTGTCTTGACTCTCTTTTACTCCGAACGCCTCGGCCTGAGCCTTTACGACCCGCTGCGCCCTTATTGACTCCGCCAGCGACAGAGTCTGCCTGTTGGCTGCCTTGTCTGCCCGAGTCTCTTCAGGGACAAGATATAGTTTCAGATATTCGTAGCGGCGTTTCCCGTCGCTGTAGATGTCGAGGTATAGGCTCCTCTTTCCGCCCGGCAACTTCCTCTCCCGAAGGGTCACCGTCTCCTTCTTCCTTCTGTTCATGAATCCTTGCGTGTTTGATTGCGCAACAATTTTTTGTTGCTCATATTTCGGTCAGCAACAAAAGCGCAACACAAAGTTAATAAACGTGCGCGACATACGCAATAATAAGCATAAGGATTTTTAGACGGCAATACTCTGAGACAAAATAAAATATGCGCGTTTATGTATTGCTGACATAACGCGCATATGGTGTGTGTTGAGCGTAAAAAAACGCTTAAAATTCGCTTGAGAAATGATGAAATTTAATATTAAAGCATTGTGTTGCAGTGAGTAATCTGTTTTGTTGCTCGCTTGAAGCAACAAAATAGCAACATACTTCATCCTCAAAACCACAATTATTTCATATCTCTCAATGCAAAGTTAATAAAATATATTTAAATGCTCAAACTAAATGTAGCAAAATAGCATGAGAGCGGTTATTTACGAAATCTCCTCCTCAGCCACTTCATTGCCAGGATAATGATTGCCGCGCCGGCAATCGCTGCAGTCCATGCTCCGATGCTCATCTTCGCGTTCTCCCATGCGGTCGGTTTTCTTTCCTCAGGATATGGCACCATTACTGTATCTGTACGATTTATATAGATTGAGTCGTGGACGGTTCTTGTCCTCCACCTGTCCTGTTTCTGAGAAATATAGATAGTATCTCCTTTTATATATACGATTCGGTCGTTTGAGACGGAATCAACCGTATGAATTTCCTGAATCCTGTCTTTATAATCAGTCTTCACTGTCTCTACCGGTACATATTGAGTTCGGCAACCACACATTATGCAGGCGAGTAAAATAAAAATCAGATTTAGTCTTGTCATGGTTCATATTTTATGTCGTTTGTGCGGTTTATCCAGCCGTCATAAAACCTTATTTTAGAAGGATTCCTCTCTATTATCTTACGATACGCAGCCTCTCTGGCATATTTGAGTCGCATGAAGACGATTTTAGTCGGTTGCGCATTGAGGACTGTCAAGGTCTTTGACCCTATTATTCCGTCGGCTACAAGTGTAAAGGCGGTTTGAGCGTCCCTGATCGCTTGATTGCCGTTGACCCACCTCCAGTCTACGATCATATTGGCCACAGACTGGTTGACAATACGGTCTCCCATGCAAGGATCCCAGAACATACACTTGAGGATGGCAAGCCATTCCTGATATTCCAATCCGGCCAGATCTGCCTGTGTCGGCCTCCTCATCCCTCTCTTTCTCCTCCAGTCTTGAAACGTTGCCAGTGTTACGCCGCATAGGGTAGGACCTCCGGAATCACCCTTTATTGTTATGACTCCTTTTGCCTTGGCTCGTTCGTATGCCTCTTGGGTAGTCTCGCCTTTTTTCTTGCAGATTCCGTTTTCCCAAAGCAGGATATGCGGAATGAGTAGTTCTATCTTTGCCATCGTCAGTTGGATTTAATGGAAGTGGTCGGTTGTGGCTTTGATCTGTAAGTTGCTACGGAAGCCGGAAGAGTAAACTCCTGACCGAAAAGTTTGCCGTTAGGCGGACGTCTGCCTCTTGGATCCTTGCAGTCCGTATGCTCGCATCGCCATTCAAGCAGATACTCGCAGGCCACACGCAGATCCGCTATTTCTTTCTCGGCTTTAACGAGTTTCTCGTATAGGTCGTTTATGTCGCGTTCAGACTGCATGGCATCTGCTACATACTCACGCATTTTGATTGTCTTTTCATCAAGCTGGGCATTAAGACTATCGATCTGAACATGCAGGGAGTCTTCTCGTTTCATCGACCGTTCAGCGGCCTCTTCTGCCGTCTTGATGCGATATTCATATGCTTCGGCCATCTTTTGATAGGCATCGGCCTGACTTTTTACACGTCCGGATTTCGTAAACATTCCGAGTCCAAGTCCTCCCACAATGCCTCCGAGTGTCTGGATCAGCGATATTATATCTACCATTGTTGTTTTCTGATTAATAGGTTCCCGCAGGTTTCAATCAAGTAGCCTGCGGGATAGATTGCGATTGCTTCTAATCCTTGTGGAAGAACTCCTCAAGGCGGCCTATACCGTCTTCGACGGATGATGTGCCGTTGATGTTGAAGGATACTGATGCGTAGGTCTTATACACTACTGCAGTGCCTACTACATCCTCACCGTCCTTGATGTTATAGTCCATCGATTCGATTTCTGATTCGACGGTTCCGTTGTTGAATGATTCCTTGACGCTGCGGGCGATCGCTTCTAATTCCATAGAAAGAAAGTTTATTGGTTGATAAATAAGGATGATTATGCGATTATCTCCTCAAGCAGCATGATAGAGGGGACATCGAGCAGATGGTCATTGGCCTTGACGAAAGTGACGAAAGCCTTTTCGTCAATATGCTCATAAGCATCCACCTCCTGCTCCTTTTCGAGTTCTGAGGCCACGCACTCCGACATCTGATCCTCGTAGGATTTCCAGATCTTGTTGACTCGAGTCTTCTCTTCCGGCTCCAGGGAATCGAACCGGTCAATCTTTTCTTCGATTTCGCTCCAGCCCTCAGGGCGCAGCCTTGCCTTGGCGTCATCGATAAAGGCGTTGACGGCCGTGGCCACGGGGCGGAGTGCATGTGCGGCGCGGATCACGCGATACATATCCTGGGGATCGAGCGATGTCACCACCAGCCCCTTGCGGTCCGGTGTGTTTGGAGTGGTGAGGATCCTGTATGCGTTCACGATTTTCTCTGTCTTGAGAGAGATGGTCTTGCGGGCTGAGCCCTTTGATTCCTTCTTTGTTTTCATTGTGTGGTATGTCGGTTTTGATGAATATATTTTTTAGCAATTTCCACAAACTGCATCAGCGAGATCACCTTCTGCAGCAGGCGGGCGTTATCGGCTTCGAGTCGCTTTCTGTCGGCTTCGAGCAGCGACAGTCGCCGCTCATGGTCAGTCATACGCAGGTCGATCTCCACCGTTTTGCGGGCCACCGTGATCAGACCCAGAAGTGCGAGATTGCCATACTGCACGCCGAGCGTTCCGAAGGGACTTATGGGAGTGAGCCTCGGATCGATTCGCTGCCAGTACTGTGCTATTGTACCCAGATCCTCCAGATCGTTTTCGCGCCAGCGGAATGAGACGGAGGGGGCGTTTGCAATGGCGGTCAGGCCCAGCGAGTAGGGAGTGATGTCATATTTGAGACGCTGATCGGAATTTGTCACACTTGAGGCCCAGAAAACGCCGGCACTGGTGAGTGTGGCCTTGTTGCTTCCGGCGAAGTTGAAGGCAAGTGTACCGCCGGTGTTCAGCAGTTCGAGCGCGAACAGACGGTTAGCGCCGGAAACCGAAGCAATTGACCCATCTCGAGTTGCCAGACCTTCCCGATATGCCAGAATCAGTGGTGTCTGATATGAATTGTTGGCAATTCCCACGTTATACGCACCTTTACCGGTGCCCCATGCCGCGCCTGTAAAACCAGTCACGAAAAAATAGGAATTTTTATCTACGAAAATGTTACCTGTCGCATGGATCACACCGTTAACATCAAGTTTATATGCTGGAGCAGTAGAACTATCGGCAAAACCGATACCCACATTACTCGAAGACGATATTTTTATTGCGTTTACGCCTGGTCCGAGAAACATCATTCCCTGGTAGACCTGAGTGTAGTATGTGGCAGTTCCTACGGTCAGGGATAGATATGCGTTTGTGGAGGAATTGACAAGGGAATAGTAGTTAGACGATATGTTGCCGACACCTGACATGTTGCCGCTGACATTTCCTGTGCCGTCAAAACTCTGACCCCAGAGGGTGCGGGATGTCGAGAGTTTTGCGGCTGCCTTGGCTGTATCCGACTTGCCGAGATATCCGATAAGTGCGCATGAATTGACACCGGCGGCATTCTTGACGCACACCGATATTTTATAACCACCGTCATCCCAATAGAATGTGAGGTTGGAGAAAGTGACATCCTTACCGTCAGAACCGGTGCCGGAGAATACGGCCTGTTTCATCTGATCTACCGTTGCCTTGGAGTTGGCGGTAGTCAGGGCAGTTGCGGCGTTCGAGCGCATGGTGGCGAGTTGCTGTTTCGTAGTCTCCAGTTGGGCTGACGTCGGATTCTGCACTGTCGACACGTTGCCGGAAGCATCTATGATGGTGCTGTAGCCTGCGGCTCCGGTGGGGCCCTGTGGCCCTGTCGCTCCGGTAGCGCCTCTATCGCCCGTCGCCCCTTTGGGACCTTGCGGACCGGTAGCGCCCGTAGCGCCGGTAGGACCCTGCGGACCGGTGGCTCCGGTGGCACCTTTATCGCCCGTCGCCCCTTTGGGACCTTGCGGACCGGTGGCTCCGGTGGCACCTGTGGGACCGATGAGGGTGCGTGCAGTCTGCTTGACACCGTCGACAGTCAGATACCCGTCGGTAGAGAGACTGACAGTAGGAGTGCGACCTTGCGGACCGGTAGCGCCCGTAGCGCCGGTAGGACCCTGCGGACCGGTGGC
>CAMWRW010000055.1 GCA_947176755.1 uncultured Porphyromonadaceae bacterium | reverse complement strand
AGTTGTTGAAGAAAATCATGAAGAATACCGGCATCAGATACATCATCCACTTCATCCCCGGCATGGCGTTGCTCTGGTTCTGAGTGTTGAGGTAGGTGTAGAGGATGTTGGTTGCCGTCATCAGCAGACAGAACAGCGAGATATGATTGCCGAAATACTGCGTGACGAGGGGAATATTGCCCGTCCAGGAGATGATTGCATCCGGGGCCGAAAGGTCGTGAGCCCAAAGGAAGCTCTGTCCGCGCAGCTCGATTGCCGAGGGGAAGAAAGAGAACATAGCGAACAAGATAGGCATCTGGAGAAGCATCGGCAGACAGCCCGACATCGGGTTTGCTCCCGCCTTCGAATAGAGGGCCATCGTCTTCTGCTGGCGTGTCAGCGCATTCTCCTGACCCGGATATTTCTCATTGATCGCCGCCACCTCGGGCGCCAGTACGCGCATCACGGCCTGACTCTTGTAGCTCTTGTAGGTCAGCGGGAAGAGAATGAGCTTGATGAAGATCGTCAGAAGCAGGATGATGATTCCATAGTTGGAGATGAAGCGGCCCAGGAAGCTGAACACGGGAATCACGATGCCCGTGTTGATCCAGCGGAAGATGCTCCATCCGAGAGGAATGAGCTTCGTGAGGTTAAGATCCTCCCCTTCGACGATCTTTTCCTCCAGATGAGAAAGAAGCGGATAGAGATTGGGGCCGAGGAAGAGTGTGAAATTCGCCGGGTTCGTCGAATTCCAGTCGTAATCATTCACGGTTGCCTCTGCCTGCATACTCTTCAGATAATCCTGACCTTTGAGCACATCGGAGCTGAAATCCGCATTGTTGAACGGACGGTCGGCAATGACCACAGAGCTGAAGAACTGATTCTTGAATCCTATCCAGCGAATTTTCGACTGGCGCTCCTCCGTGTCGTTCTTTGCCTCGGAAAGATGCTCGACGGATCCGCCGGCGAATTTGTAATACAATGCTGAATTACGTTCCTCGAACATACGTCCCTGCTCCTGACGGTGGAGATCCTGCGTCCAGCTGAAGCCGAGATTGCGATTGTTTGACTGCGCGATCTGCGCCATATTCTTCTGGACAATACGCATTCTGACCAGATAGCTCTCCCCTTTCGGCAGCGTATATTCGATTCCCCAATATGCATCCGGGGAAAGTTCGAGGGCCATCCGGATGGTCGAGTCGTTGATCTGGCGAGGCGTGAAATAGAGTTCTGCCGTCTCGATCGACTGTGGAAGAGGGATCTGGAAGTTGAACGTGTTTTTATCTCCCTCGAAGAGGACGACACGGTGTTTCACCTGTTTGGTTTCGTCGGCGGAATATTCCGTGTCATATTTCTTTAGCTCGGCGCGGGTGATGGTTCCCGAATGAGTGTTGAGGGTCAGGTCGAGCACATCATTCTCCAGCTTCAGTTCCTTTTCTTCTCCGGAAAGGAAGCGTGCGAACCGGCCATATTTTCCGAGAGAAAGGGAGGCCTGACGCACGGTCGCGATGGCCTCGCGCTGTTCAGCCGCCGTCATCGCCGACAAATCGCCGTTGGCAATGTCGGCCCACTGCAGTTTGCGACCTGACACGGTCACCGTTCCGGATATCTCCTCGCCGCGGAGTTCAAGATTGAGTCCGTTTTGATTGAGAGAATAGACGCGCGTGCTGTCATCGCGAAGGATCAGTTTGCCATTCTCCACGATATTCTTCACGAGCCATTCCCTATCGGTCGGGGAGAGCGAGTCAAGGCCCGTGGATACGACAGTCTCTGTCGTTACATCAGGCTCCAGCGAGGTTTGGTCGGTCGGCTGCTCTTTAGGCCAAAGCCACATAAAAAGAGCGAAGACCGCCACCATCATCAGCAGCGTGTTAAATGAATTTTTTTCCATTGTCGTTCTGAGGCTGTCGCAGCAGCCGATCAAGCATATAGAGTTGTTTGTGTTATTTCAGTCTATGCGTGCGGAATGTTCCTTTATAGCAACATTCTGCATTCAACTCGCAAAGTTAGTCAGAATTCCCAAAACTCACAATATTATTTTGCGTTTCCCCCTCCCCTCGTCATACGCCTCCGACCGTGGTCGGCAAGCGGACCGGTTTCCCCCTCCCTCTCCTTTTCGGTCCCCCCCAAATAAAAGACAGGACCCGCGTGGGGCCCTGTCTACATTGGATATTTCGGATATGCTTTCAGCGGATCTTCTCTGTCTTCACCGTTCCGTCGGCGTAAACCACGCGGCGGATACTTACGGCTCCCTGTTCGGGGCCGGCGATCCGGCGTCCGCCGAGATCATACCATTCCGTTCTCACCGGCATCATGTCGACTGTTTCGGCGATTCCCTCGGGAATCAGATTCCCTTCCGTGTCGACAGTCACTACCGGACTCTCTCCCCGGTGTTCACCCTCAATGCAGATCGCCCGCACTCCGATTGTCCGGATCTCTTCATCAAGCTGCCGGAAGGCAATTCCGTGATAGCTTCCGGAGGCGTAGATGTCGCTGCCGGCATTGAGCGCCACGGGGATATCCGTCAGTTCAGTATATCCTTCCTCCGCAAGCTCGGGATAATCTTCCACTGTCAGTTTGAAGGGCTTGCCGTTGACGTATAGGTTATAGTAGATACTTCGGTCGCGAAGCATCTGGCCCTCTGCGTTGTCGCCGAAGATATTGAACTGGAAGCTGTAGCTGTAGTCAGGATCGATCCAGTCGATCGCTTCGACGCCGAGCACCTCGGGCGCGATCGGGGCATAGTCGGTGATCGCTCCCTGATAATAGATGCGGTCTACGGCGTAATAGTCGAAGGGGAACACTTGCTGATTGCCGAAGTTATAGATCAGATAGACATACTCGTAGCCTTCGGGAATCACCGGGGTGAACAAACGCTCCTCCGGATCGAAATTAAACACGACAGGCTCATCCATTATATCGAATTCTATCACATATTCCTCCCAGTAATCATCATATTCCTCATAACCGCGGCCGGTCATCATGAAGATATAATGGTCATAATATTCTCCAAGGAACTGGTCGGTCGGGATGGTCAGAGTGTTGGCTTCCTTGTCGAACGTGCCTTTTACGATCGCCCCTTCGAACCCGGGATGGAGGTCGTCGATATACACATCCTCTCCGTCGAAGGCCAATCCTATCTGCCGATAGATGGTGTAGTCCCAGCCGTTGAGCTCGTCGGCGAGTATATAGGAATAATCATAATCAAGGCCGGCGGGAGCCGTGACGGGCTCAGCCTCGAAAGGCCGCAGCGTCATATACTTCTCTCCGTAGCCTTGCCAATCTCCCTCGCAGGTCACACCGAGCATATAGTCCCCGTCCATCACATAATTCCCCTTTTCATCTTTCGTGAAGGTCAGAGTGCGCTCCTCTGAAGGTATATATCCTTCATCGACATCCTCGGGATCGAACGGATTCACGATCTCTCCCCATTCGAGAAGATCGTAATAAATCTCTTTGCGGCCCTTTTCGGTGTCGATATATGAAAATGGCTGCGGGAATGTGAAACTCAGTCCTGTCCCGGTTACTTCCCCTTTAATGTAGGCACCCCATTTGAGCAGTCCGATGGGATCTTTCAGATAGATTTCTCCGTTATCGGTAAAAACAGCCTCATAAGCAATTCCGAACGCCTCTTCCTGCTGCACCATGCCATAGTCGACATAGAATGTTTCGGAATTCCCCATCATCTTCACAAGCTGCCCTTCGGGAGCTTCCGTGATGACATCGAAACCGTCTGCCCTCGTAATTTTGCGGAGATCGTGCATCCCCTCGGATTTAACCACATCTTTTTTGTTGACAGAAAGCGTCGACACTCTTTTCCCATTGGCAAAGTCGGGACGCATTCCGCGTCTCACTGTTATTGCATTGGCCGCAGTCAACCCGGCAAGCAACGCACACATCGTCAGTAAAAGTCTTTTCATAGCGATTCTATTTGGTTGATGGCGCAAATATAATCGCATTATTCTGTTTTTATCTTAATCTATTTTAAGAACTGACAAAGACGGTTTATTTCCTTCCTTGCATATTGCGCTCCGCCCGACCCGGCTATCTTTTCCCTTTTAGGATCTCGCGCTTCAGAACGCTGAAATATTCCGATGTTATTCCCAGATATGAGGCAAGTATTTTCTGAGGCACTTTCTCAAGCAGCATCGGCCGACAGACGGCTAAATTCCGGAATCTCTCTTTGGCCGTGCCGTTATGGATGACGCTGTTCCGGCGTTCATGGCTGTAGAGCTCCCCGAGCGCGTAGTGCATCATGTAGAGGGCAAGCTGATGGTCTTCCTCCACGGCTCTCCGGAATTCTTTTTCCGATATGCGCAGGATTGTCGAACGGCAACAGGTCTCCACTTCATAATGCGACGGAAGATGCATCACGAAAGAGTGTTTCGATATGAAGATCGTGCCGGGCAACCCGAACCCGAAAGTACGCTCCTTGTCGCGGTCCATGTCCCAGACCCTGATGATTCCGTCGCGCACGATAAGGACATCGGGACATAGTTTCCCGGCCTCTATCAACACCTCTCTTCCCTCCGTTTCCAGCCACTCGGCTTCGACAAGCAGCCGGTAGAGGCCGCTTCCCTCCGGCAGAAATCCTACCTCTTGCTTAAGGAGCCGTTTCAGCTCCTCTATATCCTTTCTCTTCTCCATATCTCTCCTCTCCATTCCCTTCCTGTCGGAATTTATGATTTGCTGTTGCGGGGTGTTTTCCGCCGGAAGGCCGTAATATTTAAAAAGGGAATTTACCATCAGGCAAATTCCCTTTTCTTGTTATCTGACGGGCTTTCAGTCCTTATACTTCTTCATGATGACAGCCGCGTTATGACCGCCGAATCCGAACGTGTTGGAAAGAACGGCATTTACATCGCGTTTCTGAGCCTCATTGAAAGTGAAGTTCAGTTTGTAATCCACTTCCGGATCTTCATCGCCCTCTTCATGGTTGATGGTCGGGGGGATGATACCCTCTTCGAGCGTCTTCACACTCAGCACAGCCTCAAGCGCGCCGGCCGCACCAAGAAGGTGTCCGGTCATAGATTTGGTCGAGCTGAGGTTCATCTCGTAGGCATGGTCGCCGAACACATCGACGATGGCCTTTGCTTCCGAGCGGTCGCCCACGGGGGTTGACGTGCCGTGAAGATTGATATAATCGATTTCTTCGGGCTTCATTCCTGCGTCACGGAGCGCGTTCTCCATCACGAGTTTTGCGCCCAGACCTTCGGGATGTGTGGCGGTGATGTGGTAAGCGTCAGCGCTCATACCGCCGCCGACGATTTCGCAATAGATATGCGCACCGCGCGCTTTGGCATGCTCGAGTTCTTCAAGCACGAGTGCTGCGGCGCCCTCTCCGATCACGAATCCGTCGCGCGAGCCGCTGAAGGGGCGCGAAGCTCCTGCAGGATCGTCGTTGCGCGTCGAGAGAGCCTTCATCGAATTGAAGCCGCCGACTCCCGCAGGGAATACGGCAGCCTCGGCGCCTCCCGCTACAATTGCATCGGCCTGACCGAGACGGATGTAGTTGAAAGCATCGATAAGGGCGTTGTTCGACGATGCACACGCCGATACGGTCGCGAAATTCGGGCCGCGGAATTCATGCGCGATCGAGATGTGTCCCGCTGCGATATCCGCGATCATCTTCGGGATGAAGAAGGGGTTGTACTTCGGACCCTGCTCTGCTCCGTGAAGGGCAAAATAGCCGGCTTCCTCCTCAAACGTGTGGAGACCACCGATGCCGGCGGCGAAGATTACCCCCACTCTGTTCTTGTCGACTCCTTCGTTTTCAAGACCTGCGTCGGCGATGGCCTCGTCGGCCGCTACGAGCGCATACTGCGCGTAGAGGTCAAGCTGACGCATCTGGCGACGGTCAAAATGGGCCGCTGCGTCAAAGCCTTTTACCTCACATGCGAACTGGGTCTTGAATTGCGTAGCGTCGAAGTGTGTGATCGGCGCGGCACCACTTACGCCCTTCTTTGCGTTCTCCCAGGTCGTCGCAACGTCGTTGCCGATGGGAGACAGCGCGCCTAAGCCTGTCACTACTACTCTTTTCAATTCCATTGTCTGGCGTTTGGTTGAAAGTTCTTGCCCTTCGGGCTTGGAATCTTACTGATGGTTTTCGATGTATGCGATTGCGTCGCCTACAGTCTTGATCTGCTCTGCGTCTGCGTCAGGAATGTTGATGTTGAATGCCTTCTCAAATTCCATGATGAGCTCTACAGTGTCAAGAGAGTCGGCACCAAGGTCCTTGTTGAACTCTGCCTGGGGAGTTACTTCGTTCTCGTCTACAGTCAGTTTGTCTACGATAATCTCTTTTACTTTCTGTTCGATGTCAGACATGATTTTTCCTATTTTAGTTGTTAATGATTGCTCAGTTTCATGATTCTTTCACGCTGAATCACCTAATCAATCGCTTGATTATCCGTTTTTTAGCGTGCTTTACAGCCTGAACTTCCCCGCTCCGGGGCAAAGTTCAGGCTGCAAAGTAAATCAATTTATTTTAAATCAGGAAATTTTTAGCCTATTTTTTGCACGTTTCCCGCTTTTATGGGCAATATTTCCTGCTTTAATGCTGTCTCCATTCGGGTGCGGGAGGCGTTCCGTTTCGCGGCGTTTCTCCCTTACCCGAAAGGGTTATCAGCCGATGTTCCAGGTTTCTTTGGTCTTCATTATCAGGTCGCGAAGGCCGGTGTATCCTTTCTTCTCCTTCACTTCACGCGTCTGGCGGTCGACCTCCTGATCATATACCGGGGCGGCATAGTCGCGGATAACTCCGACGGCAAGCGGAAGGTCGTGGCCATCCATCATCGCCAGCTGCTGCTGCAGGAAGTTATCTTTGGCGTGTGCATCATGCACGAGCACGTCATCTATCGTATAGCCGTCTTCACCGATTGTCACGGCTTTCAGGCCGAAGCCTTCCTGCACGAGTCCTTTCGTGTTGTTCTCGCCGAAAAGCATTTTCTCTCCGTGGCGAAGCACGATCGTATGGTCGGCACGGTTCTCTTTGTCGATAATGGAGCTATGGATACCGTGGTTGAAGATGACACAGTTCTGAAGCACTTCCACCACCGATGCGCCGGCGTGGCGAGCGGCGGCCACCATCACTTCACGCGTAAGGTCGAGAGCGACGTCGTAGCTACGGGCGAAGAAGTTGCCTCGGGCGCCGAAACAGAGTTCGGCCGGGATGAAGGGATCCTCGGTTGTGCCGTACGGGGAGGATTTCGACACTGTGCCACGGTCGGAAGTCGGAGAATACTGTCCTTTCGTCAGACCGTAAATCTTATTATTGAAGATCAGCATGTTGATGTCGACGTTACGGCGGATTGCGTGGATGAAGTGGTTTCCTCCGATTGCAAGGCCGTCGCCGTCGCCTGATATCTGCCATACGGTGAGGTCGGGGCGAGCGGTTTTAAGTCCGGTGGCCACGGCTGCCGCACGTCCGTGGATCGTGTGCATGCCGTAGGTGTTCATATAATAGGGAAGGCGCGAGGAGCAGCCGATTCCCGAAATCACCGCTGTGTCGTGCGGGGCGACTCCCAGTTCGGCCATAGCCTTGTGGAGCACGTTGAGGATGGCGTGGTCGCCACAGCCCGGACACCATCGGGCGTTCTGTGAGTTCTTATAGTCTGCGGGAGCGAATCCCTGTTTTTCGTTGTTTTCCATGTCTTTGCGGTCGCTATCAGTTTTCCGATACTAAGCGTTTCACGCCCTCTACGATCTCTTTCACCAGGAAGGGCTGACCCTCCACTTTATTGATCCGAAGGATTTCTTTGCCGGGGAGCTGCATCTGCAGATAGTCGGCAAACATTCCGGTGTTCAGCTCGGCCACGATGATTCGCTTATAACCCTTGAGCATCTCAAGCGCGTTCTCGGGGAGCGGATTGATGTAGCGGAACTGGTGGAATGCCACGGGCGTTCCCTCCTCGCAGAGCTGCTGGGCAGCGGTAAGGAGATGGCCGTAGGTGCCGCCCCAGCCTACAAGAATAGTGTCGGAATCAACGGCGCACATAGGCTCGACGCGCGGAATGTCGCGTGCGATACGTGCGATTTTCTGACGACGTGTCTCGACCATCAGGGCGTGGTTCTCGCCGTCGGTGCTGATCACGCTCGTCTTATAGTCTTTCTCCAGACCTCCGACACGGTGTGTGGCGCCCGGCGTGCCGGGGATAGCCCAGTAGCGGACGAGCGTTTCTTCGTCGCGGTCGTAGGGTTTCCAGCCTGCTTCAAGACGGTTATCCGGCAGCGTGTGGGGATGGATTTCGGGATAGTCTTCGGGTTCGGGAATGCGCCATGCCGAGGAACCGTTGGCAATGAAGGCATCCGTAAGGAGAATCACGGGGGTCATGTGTTCCATCGCAATTCTGGCTGCCTCGAAGGCCATGTGGAAACAGTCAGTGGGGCTGACAGCCGCGAGAACGCAGACAGGGCTCTCACCGTTGCGACCGTAAAGGGCCTGCATAAGGTCGGTCTGCTCGGTCTTTGTGGGGAGTCCGGTGGAAGGTCCGCCGCGCTGCACATCGATGACAACGAGCGGAAGTTCAGCCATGACTGCGAGGCCGATACCCTCTGATTTGAGGGCCAGACCCGGGCCGGAAGTCGACGTAACGGCAAGATGGCCGCCATAGCTGGCGCCGATGGCCGAGCATACGCCGGCAATTTCATCCTCCATCTGCACGGCTTTTACGCCGAGGTCTTTGCGCTTGGCAAGTTCATGCAGGATGTCGGTGGCCGGAGTGATGGGATAGGATCCCAAGAAGAGGGGACGGCCGCTCTTTTCGGAGGCGAGGATCAGACCCCATGCCGTCGCGGTGTTACCCGTGATGTCGGTGTAGAGGCCCGGACGCGATTCGGCAGTCTCTATCCTGTAGACCGGCATCGAGGAATGGGTGTTGTGGCCATAATCCCATCCCGCGCGGAGCACTTTTGCATTAGCTTCGTAGACAGCCGGTTTCTTGGCAAATTTAGCCTGCAGTTTCTTGAGCACGCTCTCAAGCGGGCGGTCGAAAAGCCAGCAGACGATTCCGAGGGCAAGCATGTTCTTGCTCTTCATTATCGATTTCTGGTCGAGGCCGCTGTCAGCGAGGGCGCTCTTCAGGAGGGTCGTCATGGGCACGAGCATGATCCTCTGTGGATCTATGCCCAACTCGGCCACGGGATCGTTCGTCGCATACTCTGCCTTCTTGAGGTTGGCGGGCGTGAACGAGTCGCCGTCGCATACGATCACACCATCCTTCTTCAGATAGCGCAGATTGGTTTTGAGAGCCGCCGGATTCATCGCGACGAGAACATCGGCTTCGTCGCCGGGGGTGTGGACCCCTTTGCCGACGCTCACCTGATAACCCGATACGCCGCTCAAGGAGCCTTGCGGAGCGCGGATTTCTGCCGGATAGTCCGGGAACGTCGAGATTTCATCACCCTCTTCCGCCGATATGTTGGAGAAGATGTTGCCGGCAAGCTGCATGCCGTCGCCGGAGTCGCCGGCGAATCGAATCACCACCTTGTCGATGGTTTTCACATTCGTGTCATGTAACATAACGATGTGTTGATAGTATTAGGTAAGGTTGTTATTTCTTGTTTTATTTATCCATCCGAGCCTGCGGTCGTCACCGGCAAACAATTACTTTGACCGCGCGGCCGTTCCCCGCCACGACATATATGCCGGGACGCAATCCTCGGCCCTCGACAGGACGTCCGTTGAGGTCGTAGACGGTCATTCCCTCGGGCGCGATGATGTCGCCTCCGCTGATTCCTATAGGCTCGGCTTCTTCCGCCTCCGGAAGATCGATGCCTACCTGAGAGTTGAAATCCCTGAAGCCGTAGAGTTCGACGCCGCCCTGCGCCGTCGTATAGTTGAGGAATCGTGGCTGGCTTTTGTTGAACTGCAGTTTGCCATATTCTTCGAAGGTGGCCGTGAAGTTCCCGGAGGCATCGATTTCAAGAGTGGCCGGTGTGCCGCTCTCCGGGTCAAGTTTCATCTTCTTGTCGGCGGTGTTTAGCCAGTAGCCGAGAAGGTTTGCATGAGTGTCGTAGACACCGATGATATGCTTGCCCCCACGCGGGGTGAACCGGACGATGGCCGCCGTAACGGGAAGTTGCGTGACAAGTTCATCGGTAAATTCCACAAATCCGGCCTCGTTCATGAAGGCTGTCGCAGTCGTGCCGCCGGAGGTCGACATGACGTGCTGCGTGTTGGCCGACAGGATGATGCCGAAGCTCGAACTGCCGGGTATGCCTGCCGTGGTGGTGACTTTCTCCCAGCGGGCCACGGAATAGTCTTTCTCATCCGGATTCAGGGGTGTGAGCGTGAGCGTCGACACGGCGCTCCGGAGCGTGTAGCCGTCGGTTTCGGCCTCAGTATATGCCTTCACCGTAATAGGATTGAGTTGCTCGGAATAGGCCGGCTCGATGTCG
Source organism: uncultured Porphyromonadaceae bacterium (assembly GCA_947176755.1). Classification (GTDB taxonomy): domain Bacteria; phylum Bacteroidota; class Bacteroidia; order Bacteroidales; family Muribaculaceae; genus Lepagella. The sequence continues at coordinate 6,720 of CAMWRW010000055.1, read as the reverse complement.
AGGGTCGTTCCGCAGCGGGCATAGTCGCTACCGTCGATGCTTACCCAGAGCGCTCCCTCGTCTACGGTCAGATCCTGAGAGAATCCGTTCCAGAAACGTCGGGAGTAGGTGTTGAGAGCCGTGAGCCAGCTATTGTCGAACACGGGGGCTTCCGGACGGTTCACGATCAGCGACCGAACCACCCCGGAGACTCCCGTGAGCTTTCCGCCCTCGCCCCAGAGGCAGTCGGCAAGCTCCGGAATGTCGATAAAGGGATTGCGGTTTTTCTGGAACCCTTCCACCGCCTCGTTGCGTGCCATCTCCCGGCTGTCGACAGGATCGGCATGATGCCATGCGAGAAGCATTTCCGAGGCCCAGGGTTTTAGCTTGGCCTCCCCCCCGGTGACGTCAAATATGTAGGAATATTCCTCTTTCCAAGGGATTTCGGGATAGGTCGCGAAGACGTAGAAATAGGCTCGCGCGAAGTCCCCTTTGTACTGGTCGGCGGGTTCAAACACATTGCCGGCATCTCCGCCGTAACCGGCTTGAGGCTTTCCGACCATAAAGACACCGTTGTCGAGAAGGTCGGGCGTCGCTACAAGTCCCGGGGGATAGTTTCCCTTCTTGTTGTTGGCGTTCTGGTCGGAGGGATTGAGATGGAACAGGTCGGCGTATGCATCCCCGCTCCCCGACTTTCCGCCCCACCAGCTGTTGGCCACGGAATGTTCTATGTTCAAAGCGTCATGCCCGGGAAGAAAGACGAGGTTGTTGCTGTACATATCCCGCCAGGCTTCGCGGCCTTCGACTTCGATCACGTCCGTAACCTCGAAGGCGGGCCAGGTCTTGGTCGAATAGGTGACACGGGTATGCCCGGCGGCAAGTTTGGCCACTGCCGCCGCAAGGTCGTTGCCGGAGAGCCCTTCAAGGCTCTTATAATAGCCCGAGGGCGCTTCTGCAAAGGCGACGGCCGCAATGGCGAGGGCGCCGAAAAGTAAGTTATCTCGTTTCATCTGGTTCGATTCGTAGGCTTGTCGGGTTTACTTCGTCGGGGAATGATCCGCGACCTGTTATTTTCCGGAGATTTGAATTTTAACAGCGCGGCGGAAGGTCGGCTTAGTCACGATATAGATGCCGGGCTGCACTCCCGTTCCTTCCACGAGCCGTCCGTTGAGGTCGTAGATGAGAGCCCCCTCGGGAGCAATAATATTGTTCCCCCAGACTTCCACAAGGAATGAATCGTCAATGTCTTCTTCGGCGATAGAAGTCTCGATGTCAGAACCTGAGGCCTTGGCTATCAGAGATGCGTTGCGAATCTCCCATGTGTCGGCGCCCGAAGTGTTCGATTCATATTTGAAGCCGATGCGAACTTTTTTGCCGTCATGGGCGCTGAGGTCAATACCCTGAGTGGTGACGAAATTCCAGGTGCCGGCAGCGGGCCAGGTGGATATTGCGTGCTCGGTCACGTTGCCCGTAGCGGTCTCCTTTACGACTACGCAGCAGAGGTCGCGGAGAGTGGTCTGGAATTTGGCCGCGTGATCGAAGCTGAATTTTGTGTTCGTGTATCCGGCCAAGTCAACTTCCGGACTCCAGACATACGACAGGGAGGTCTGCGCCGAACCGCTGATGAAAGCGCTGGCGTTGAGGTATCCTTTGCCGGAATACTCTTTCCAGCTCCACACGTAACTGCTGCCGCTCGGAACTGTCACATCCTCCACGCTCCAGTCTCCCATCGAGCTTGCTGTCTCGGCGAGCCAGAGTATGTCGAGGTCCTGACCTTCCTGCGGCGGATCAACGGGTTTGGGATCTTCTCCGCTACCGCCGCCGTTGATATAGAAGGGTTGTCCGGATTTCGAACCCCAGATATACTCCGCGAGGTCGGGAAGGTCGATAAAGGGGTTGCGGTTATTCTGCTCCTTGTAAATGCCGTCGTTACGGGTCCGCTCCTTGACGCTCACCGGGTCGTTGGCCGACCAGCGGAGAAGCAGCGTTGACGCCCAGCTCTTGAACATCAGGTCTGTCCCGTTGTTGTACATCCAGTTTGTTTTCGTCGTCCAGGAGATGTCATCGTAGGCCGTGAACATATACATGAACACGCGGGCGAAGTCTCCCTTGTATTCATCGGCAGGTTCGTAGACCATCGAGGCTCCTCCGCCTTGGCCGCTTACGGGCTTCCCGACATTCGTGACTCCATTGGTCCAGGTCGGCGTGCCACTGATTTCCGCCAAGGGGTAGTTGCTTTTGCGGCTGTTCGCCTCCGAATCCGACGGATTCAGATGGACGATATCCTTGTAGGCGTCGTTTTTAGTCTTGCCCCACCAGCTGTTGGCCACTGAATGCTCAACGTTCATGTCGGGATGGCCGGAGGAGACTCTCACTAAATTCGGACTGTACATATCCCACCAGTAATCCACACCGCCTACAGTCTTGACGTCGGTCGACAGAAAGGCGTTCCACGTGCCGTTTGAATAGCTTATCACTTTCTTACCCTTCAGGGCTATGGCTTTGACCGCTTTCTTGAGTTCCGCCCCGGTTTTCCCTTCGAGGCTGTCGTAATATCCGGCGGGGTAATCTGCGGACGCTCCAAGAATTCCCGCGCATGTAGCGAGCAGGAGAAATCCCGTGCGTCGAATTGCGTTTGACTTTATTTTGGTCTGCATTTTGTTGTTATTGCTTAGTTGTTGTTTCTTAGCGTTGTGCATCAACGATCCGAGTCGGAATTCGCTGATTTTCCCTGTCGCGTCCAAGGTCGCGGCATGGGATAGGGGCAAAATTAGTAATTATTCCCAAATCGGCAAAAAATATTAACCTTTCAGATTTTTTTGTCGCATGATAACTCTGTTTTCCGAAGCATGTCGACCCCGGTTCATTGAATGCCGCCGCTTGGACATTCTCTATGTGATTCCATTCTCGCACACAGAAAAACCTCCGGGGGACCCGATAATCATGTCGCCCGGAGGTTTTTCAAGGATGGATGAATGCGCTGCGTTTGCGAGGACTGCTTATCTGGCAACGAATTTCTTGCCGCCGCGAATATACACTGTCCCCGGCTGTGGATCGCTCACTTCGCGCCCGAACAAATCGTAGGTTTTTTCCTGAGTTTGCAGCTTATCGCTGAGTGTGTCGATACCGCCCGATACTACCCGATTCCCGTAGATTATTTCCCCGGCACTGTTCGTCACGGAATATAGTTCCAATAATTCAATGATAAAAGAAGAATTATATGGGCCGAAGCAGGCAGGGACATCGAGGACCATATAGTTGTAACATCCCAAATTGGTAATTCCGATGCCCTCAATAAATTTAATATTCAGGGTTGGATCGAACATAATGAGAGTACGGGAAGGAGAACCGTCAATAATCTCCTCTCCAATAGAATCAACAGTGCAATAGTCCAATCCATCTATAACACCATCCAACATCATCCATTCATCACCAGGCTCCAATGAATAATCATAGAGCGGCATTTCCCAATCAAAGGTGCTTACATCATCCTCGCCTGTTAACAGTTTGCATAAATGTGAAGATCGGCCTTCCTCGGGAATCACTTGGTACACCACATCCCCCTCCTCTCTTATCAACCATTCCGGCATCGGAGCAAGCTCATACCAGTCTACTTCAAAGCAATATCTACCATCTGATTGCTCTCTATAACGCCCGTCACCTACTCGTTTAGGGCTGAATTTCCAATACACTTTATTGTTATACTCTGTTTTTTCTCCGTAACCCATTTCATAGAAACGAGACCAGTATTGTTCTTTGTATATCCATGTATATCCAATATTTGACGGTGGATTATCTTCTTGAGCATACGCCGACGATATACCCCCAATGAGCATAAAGGCTATAGTTAAATTTCTAAAAGTTTTTGGGCCTTGTTTTATAATTTGTTTCTTCATGAGTTTATCTTTTAAGTTTATTTTCGTGATTGTCCGGATTTTCATGATTTTATTGATTATCCTGATTATCTCGTGTTTATATAGAGTTGACCTCCCTTATCCACAGTGAAGCCGGCCGGCGCAGGATGCTGCGAGCAGGAAGGCTGCAATGGTGTTGGAGCGTTTCATTGGATGAACGGATGCTTATGAAATGACTGCTTATCTGGCCACGAACTTCTTGCCACCGCGAATATACACTGTCCCCGGCTGTGGATCGCTCACTTCGCGCCCGAACAAATCGTAGGTTTTTTCCTGAGTTTGCAGTTTATCGCTGAGTGTATCTATACCGCCCGATACTACCCGATTTCCATAGATTATTTCCCCGGCACTGTTCGTCACGGAATATAGTTCCAATTGTTCACCGATAAAATAAGGGCCATATGTTCTGAACCCGGCTGCGACATGGGTGACCATATAGTTGTAACATCCCAAAGTGGTAATCCCGATGCCCTCAATAAATTTAATACCCCCTTTAATATTCTCGAATTGATATTTATTTATAAAGTTAAGAGTACGGGAAGGAGAACCGTCAATAATCTCCTCTCCACAAAAAGCGACAGTGTAATCGTCTAATCCTAAATTACCATCCAACATCGTCCATTGGTCACCAGCTTCCAATGAATAATCATAGAGCGGCATTTCCCAATCAAAGGTGCTTGGAGGATCCTCATCGCCTGTTAACTGTTCACATAAATTTGAATAACGATATGCTTCGGGAATCACTTCATACACCACATCCCCCTCCTCTCTTATCAACCATTGCGGCATCGGACCAAGTTCATACCAGTCTACTTCAAGAGTACATGTACCGTCTGATTGCTCTATAAAACGACCATTGCCCGATCGTTTAGCATAGAATTTCCAGTATACTTTATTGTTATACTCTGTTTTTTCTCCGTAACCCATTTCGATAGAATAAGATGAATTTATTCCCCGGTATACCCATGTATATCCAATATTTGACGGTTGGTTATCTTCTTGATCTTGAGCATACGCCGACGATATTCCCCCAATGAGAAAAAAGGTCGTAGTTAAAATGCTCAAAATCATTGGGCCTTGTTTTATATTTTGTTTCTTCATGAGTTTATCTTTTAAGATTATTTTCGTGTATTCCTTGATTATCTCGAGTTTATATAGAGTTGACCTCCCTTATCCACAGTGAATCCGGGATTTAATGTAATCTCTGACGCATTTACAGTGAGAGTCCCCTCCGACCCTATATGATCGTTTTGAAGTTCCACTTTCTTTTCAGTCGTCAAGGTTAATTCCCCTTCATTGCTGACGTCAATTCCACCATCTGATATAATTGTCTCGTAGGAATCCAAATTTAGAGTTGTCTTTGAATCCAAAACCAAGACGGGTTTGTATGAAGTGGATGCCGCCTTTCCTAATAATATTTGCCGGGATGTTACGCTACAAGGCGTATGTCCAACCCCATTAACATTATCCAGAAGCAACACCTCAGGGTAATGATTCTCTGCGTAAATGGTGACAATTATAAGCCGTGAATACGAGTTATTACTAAAGTTGTTGTCAAGATCAATCAAAAAACCTTTAGAATTGGAGAACTGTTGACGTTTTGTATAACTGCCGCATGATACAGTGTAATATCCGAAGGGAGCGTTTGGCATGGCGATCGCATACCCTTGAGGTCTTCGTGCAACATTATATGACAGATAATTCAAAGCATCTCTCCATATAATAATTGAGGGATCCCCAATGACTGAATGTCTAAGATTAACATCACTAATGTATCGCTTTCCCGAATAGGATATGGGCATTATCTTTGATGCATTTTCTAAAATTCCAGCCGTAGCCCAACGATATTTTTCTAAAGCAGTCCCAAAGTTTTGCTCTAAATCTGCAGATGTGGTAGTCCAGCCGATTCTTGTATTCATTAAGGCCAACACTCCGCCATAGTCTCCGGCAACCGTGTAAGCTGATGCCATGTTGTACTTTTGAACTTCCGATTTATCCGTTATTTCTCCGTTAATTTCTTGGCGATTTACAAGAGAATCAAACGGAGCTACATCACACGACATGGAATATAATACCGATGGGGATGAAAAATTGCTCAATCTGTCCAATCCTCGGACACCATTAAATTGGTACCTGGGATTCAGCGTGTGATATTCCGTTTGAGCCATCAAGGTCTTTCCGGGAGGCCATTTTGTTGATTCCGGTCCGACTGTATCTAATTCGGCAACTTGAAATCCAATCGGTCCGCCGTGTACGGAAATGCTCATTATTCCGACGTTATTCATTTTATCAAGCACATCTTGAGGATCAGGTTTCAAATCCTCAATTCTTTTCTCATGATTCGCGATTTCCAACTCAGGTACAATAGAAAGGCCTGTAAAGATACTTTTAGTCTTCGAGAAATTATATTCCTTCAATCGATAACCTCTACCGAGATATTCAGAGTTCCCCTTACCCGGATATAATTCATATAATTTAAGTTTTTTTGTATACCTGACAACCTCTTCCGCTTCTGAACATAATAGCCTCCCGACGGCAATGGTTGGGGAACTGTAGCTGCGCTCATTCACTTTAGGTCTTTCAATGTAATAAAAGTCCCCTTCTTTAGTATACTCCCATGTTGATACAAGATCCGTGAAATAATAGTCTGAAGGATCATAATAGGAGTCGTGCGGATTGGCACGGTTGATGATTCTTTCCTTATGCTTATAACGATTCCCATATTTCCTTATAGGCATTGAAGTTCGCCAATCTCCGATCATCAGACAATGAAACGCACCCACACTACTATACATTGCTCTTAACCATTCCCTGACAGATGCGGCGG
>CAMWRW010000054.1 GCA_947176755.1 uncultured Porphyromonadaceae bacterium | reverse complement strand
AGTGAACTGAATTTATTTAATTTTTAACCACATCCATTTTTAGTGGACAGTAGTGTTTTCAAGTCTTTCCTTGTATAGAACTATCCTTTCCTCTGCATTGCCTCCGATATTTTCCACAGCGCGATTCCTCCGCTCACGGCTACATTCAAAGAATGTTTTACCCCGCACTGTCGTATCTCCACCACTGTGTCGCTTATGTCCACAATCCCCTGACTGACTCCTTCCACTTCATTCCCCACTACCAACACTATCCGCTCCCCGGCCTGCGGAGCATAATCCGCCAGATCTACGCTGTCGTGGGCCTGCTCCAGACTGACTATCCTCCATCCCTCCCCCTGAAGGCGACGAGCCTCTTCTTCTGCCGAATCAACATGCCGCCACCTCACTGATTCCTCAGCTCCCAACGCTGATTTAGTCAGCTCCGGATGTGGCGGACAGCCTGTGATTCCCCCCAATATCACCTCTTCTACCATAAATGCATCCGACGTCCGGAACAACGAACCTACATTCTGCAGCGATCTTACATTATCCACAAGCAGCCGCAATCCAAGTTTCTCCTTTCCAAGATACTCCTCCGCCCCATATCGCGTCAGTTCTACTATATTCTTCTTTCTCCTCATCTCTCCTTTTCTTTACGACAGCTCAAGCATTCTGCGGATCGGACGCATCGCCGCCTCGGCTATCTCCTCATCAACCTCTATCTCCGGAGACTCGTTCCTCAACGCCGCCGCAACTTTCTCCAGCGTGTTCAGCTTCATATACTCGCATTCGTTACACTGACACTCAGAATCCTCCGCCGGGGCCGCTATAAACTCTTTTTCCGGACATGCTTTCTGCATCTCATGCAATATGCCGCTCTCCGTAACGACTATAAACTCCCGCGATTCCGATTTGCGCGCATAATCAAGCAACGCTGCCGTCGACCCTACTTTGTCGGCTATCAGCTGCAACGGCTTCCTGCACTCCGGATGGACCAATACTTTTGCCTCCGGATGCTCCTCCCGCAAACGCATGATCCCCTCAAGCGAAAATCGATCGTGGACATGACACGCCCCGGGCCACAACACCATCTCCCGACCCGTAACCGAATTCAGATACCCTCCTAAATTCCGGTCCGGTCCGAAAATGATTTTTTCATCCTTAGGTAATGACTCCACTATCTTTTTCGCATTCCCCGACGTCACTACTATATCCGTAAGCGCCTTCACGGCCGCCGTCGTGTTGACATAGCTGATCACCGTGTGCCCGGGATGCGCCTCCTTGAATGCTCGCAACGCTTGCGCATCGCAGCTGTCGGCAAGCGAACATCCGGCCTCCATATCCGGCACGAGCACTTTCCGGTCCGGACACAGTATCTTCGCCGTCTCTCCCATGAAATGAACCCCGCACATTACTATTACCCGGGCATCCGTCTTCGCCGCTTGCTGCGCAAGCGCCAACGAGTCCCCGATGAAATCCGCTATCTCCTGGATCTCCTTCCGCTGATAATAATGGGCCATTATCACAGCCCCTTTCTCTTTCTTCAAGCGCTCGATCTCTTCCCTGAGTGCGGCCGCACGTTCTTTCTCGTTCATCCTTTATTTTTCTTTTTTATGAATTTCTTTTTTTAAAATCTTAATAGAATAATAAACAATAACAATAATAGCTGTCGATAACATTCAATAACTTTTTCCTCAATTATTTGGATTTCTGAGTTATTAAAAATCTGTCCATGGTTATCTACAGCCCCTCGGTCTCTCATCATTTGAAAACTAACCGAATATGACTATTGTCTACACCCTGTTGATAACTGCAAAGTTAATAAATTCTTCCTTTCATTCTCCCATTATCCTGTTCAAAACTCCCCTCTTTTATGTTGATTCTTCTGTTCATGATTTTTCCCCCGTTTGAATTCTAAATTCCGAATCCCCCATCCTCAGCATTCAGTTATAATTTCCAAATCATAACGGATATATTTATGTAGTTGTTTTCTACCGCTTTTCAACAGAAAATCTCCACTTTTCTCCAACTTATCGACAACTTATCAACACCCCTCATACAGCATCAACCCCATCAACTCTTACCAATAAAATAGCGGGATGAAGCCTCTGGCCTCATCCCGCTCTCTATCGTTGGTTTTATCGTTTATTCGCTGCTCCCGTCGAAGCAATGCGTACAGACGTCGCATTTGGGCAACCCGATCGCCCTCACAAGCGCATCAAGCGTATTAAACTTCAACGAGGTCAATCCGAACTTGTCGCGTATGATATCGACCATTTTGGCATATTCCGGAGTCGTTGAGTCGGAATACTTTTCCAGATTCTTATTCGGATCCCCCTCCAGATCATTGATAATCCGGCGAGTTATAAGCTCCAAATCACTCTTTGACGCACTGAACCCTACGAACGGACAGGAATAGATAAGCGGCGGACACGCTATGCGGATATGCACTTCCCGCGCTCCATACTCATATAGTATTTTCGTATTGTCCCGAAGCTGAGTGCCCCTCACTATCGAGTCGTCGCATAGCAGTACTCGCTGCCCCTGAAGGATCTCTTTATTGGGAATCAACTTCATTTTGGCAACAATGTTTCTCAGCTCCTGTCGCGATGGCATGAAACTCCGCGGCCATGTAGGGGTATATTTGGATATGGCGCGCTTGTAGGGAACCCCTTTCCCGCACGCATAGCCCAACGCCATTCCGACTCCCGAATCAGGTATGCCGCAGCAGCAGTCGATTTCTGAATCATCCTCGCGCCCCATCTCTTCGCCGAACTTGAAGCGTGTCTCCTCTACATTCTTCCCTTCGTAATCCGAGGTCGGGAATCCGTAGTAGACCCAGAGGAACGAACATATCTGCATCTTCTTCTCTGCCTCCTTAATAACTTCAAAACCATCCGCCGTGAGTTTCACGATTTCTCCCGGTCCGAGGTCGCGCACGATCTTATAATCAAGATTCGGGAAGGCGGTTGTCTCGCTCGTAGCGGCCATCGCCCCCTCTTTCTTCCCTATTATGATCGGTGTCCTTCCTCGATAGTCACGCGCCGCTATCAGCTCTCCTTGGTCGGTCAGGATCAGCATCGAGCACGACCCCTTGACCCGCTTGTAGACATTCTCGATTCCTTCCTTGAAATCTTTTCCTTCGTTAATCAGAAGGGCCACAAGTTCCGTCTGATTCGTTTTCCCCGAACTCAGTTCCGAAAAATGTCGCCCTTGGTCAAGAAGTTCCTTCTCAAGCTCTTCAAGATTATTCACTTTCGCCACCGTCACTATTGCGAACCTCCCTAAATGAGAATTCACGATGATCGGCTGTGCATCTGTATCGCTTATGATTCCGATACCGGCCTCTCCCGTGAATTTTCCTAAATCTCCTTCGAATTTCGTCCGGAAATATGTGCTCTCAAGATTGTGGATGGAGCGTGCGAACTTTTTTTCCTCGCTGTTGTAGGTCGCCATACCGCCGCGACGCGTCCCGAGGTGTGAGTTGTAATCTGTGCCGTAAAATAGATCGGCTACACACGGCGTTTTGCTCACCGTGCCGAAAAATCCTCCCATATTGTGTATCGCTTATGATTCCGATACCGGCCTCTCCCGTGAATTTTCCTAAATCTCCTTCGAATTTCGTCCGGAAATATGTGCTCTCAAGATTGTGGATGGAGCGTGCGAACTTTTTTTCCTCGCTGTTGTAGGTCGCCATACCGCCGCGACGCGTCCCGAGGTGTGAGTTGTAATCTGTGCCGTAAAATAGATCGGCTACACACGGCGTTTTGCTCACCGTGCCGAAAAATCCTCCCATATTGTGTTGAGTTAATGAAAGTGCAAAGTTACAACTTTTTTCTTAAGTATGTGTACAAAATTATTTATCGTATCGAATTATGAAGTATGTGGATGAAATTTTGGATTCGGCTGAAGGCGTTATGGGGTGCCATAGCAACTGAAGCCGGATTCTAAAGTTCGCCTCAGAATTTATGAGGCGATGCATTAAATATTTTTGACCACATACTTAACTCACCCAATTTAATATTTTCCAAAAACCGCCGGCGCTTGCGCCGACGGTTCTCCTTCTGCTTACAATATGCTGTGATTTGTGGATATTAGAACTTTAATGAGCCTCAAGCCAGTTCCGCCCCGTGCCGCTGCTCGCCGTTAGCGTCACAGACCCTCGGTAGGCCCCCTCCATCTGTCGCTCAACTATCTCCTGCAGCTCCGGCAATTCTTCCGGTATGACATTGAAATTCAATTCGTCGTGAATCTGCATTATCATCCGCGACCGAAGCCCTCTTTCTTTAATCTCATCATATATCCTGACCATCGCTATCTTGATCACATCGGCGGCCGTTCCCTGTAGTGGGGCGTTCATTGCATTGCGCTCCGCATATCCTCTCACAACTGGATTCCGGCTGTTGATATCTGGCAATATCCGCTTCCGGCCCGACTTCGTCTCCACATACCCATGTTCGCGTGCAAACTCTACTGAGTCCGACATATATTTCTTTATCGTGGGGAAGGTCGCGAAATAGTTGTCGATTATCTCTTTCGCCTCCCCTCGCGGTATGCCGAGCCGTGTCGACAATCCAAACGCCGAGATGCCGTAGATGATTCCGAAATTTGCCGTCTTGGCCGCCCTTCTTTCATTCGCGCTTACCTCCTTCGTCGGCTTATGGAAGATTTTTCCCGCCGTGATCGCATGGATATCCTTTCCATGTCGGAACGCATCCAACATGATATCATCAGAGGAAAAATCCGCCATCAGTCGCAACTCTATCTGAGAATAGTCGGCCGACAGGAACAGACATCCGGGATCCGCCATGAAGGCCCTCCGGATCTCTCTCCCCTCATCATCTCTTACCGGTATGTTCTGAAGGTTAGGGGCCGTCGACGAAATGCGTCCCGTCGCTGTCACGGTCTGATTGTAATTCGTATGGATCTTTCCCGTCTCCGGATTTATTGCCGCCGGCAACGCCGTCAGATACGTGTTGAGCAATTTCTTCATCGCTCTGTATTCCAGTATCTTCCCGACTATCGGATGCTTCGGACTCAGTTTTTCAAGCACTTCCTCGCTCGTCGAATACTGCCCTGTCTTTGTTTTCTTCGCTTTCGGATCCAGTCCTAATTTATCAAACAATATCTCCCCCACCTTCGCCGGCGAGCCGACATTGAAATCCGTGCCCGCAAGTTCATGTATCTCCCGCTCGATTTGGTCTATACGTCCCTCCATCTCTTTGGCTGCCTCGTCGAGGGCCTTTACGTCGAGCGTAACTCCGGTCAATTCCATCTCCGCCAACACTCTCACCAGTGGCAGTTCGATATCCTCCAGCAGATTTCTCATCCCCTCTTTGTCAATCGCTTTGTCAAGCGGTGCTTTCAGTCTTAACGCCAGGTCGGCCTGCTCGCATCCCCATGTCGCCAGCTGCTCCAACGTCATTGCGTCCCCTTTTTTCTTCCCTCCTTTCGCTGTCCCCGGATATGGGCTCGCAATCAGATTCAGATATGTCGACGCAAGGATTTCAAGATTATGTCGCATTTCCGGTTGAAGAAGATAATGAGCAAGCGTCACATCATAATAGTTCTGCAACGCCTCCGTGTCATCTTTTCTTTCTCGTTGAGCAAGAACATAATCCCGTTTCGCTCCCCCGCTTATCTTTTTTATGTCGGGAAGGGCCATCAAGTCAAGCACAAGCGCCTTCCCCTCCGCATAATCCGTGGGAATCCAATAGGCTTTCCCTGCTTCAGTGGCGATGGCTGTGCCGGTCCATTCCGCCGACATATCATTCTCTCCCTCTCCGTGGAGGTAAAGGCCTATCTCTCTCTTGCCGTCAAGCTCGCGACGCAGTTCTCCGAGACGTGCCCCGTTGTCGACTGTTATATAGTCGGCTTCGATTTGTCGAGCCTCCTCTATCTCCACTCTCTCCTCACTCTCCCCCGCGTCAGCCGATTGTTTCCCCTCTTCGGCAAAATCAAACAACGACGGCTGAGCCGCAAATCGTTCTCTCTCCTCTCCTCGTTTACCTATCCTCTCTCCTCTCCTCTCTTCACTCTCCTCTCCTCTTCTTTCTCCTCTTTCTCCTCTCTCTCCTCTCTCCTCGGAGTTCAGACGTCTTGCCACGCGGTCGGTCAGCGTGCGGAACTCCAGTTCCTTAAAAATTGAGAATAGTTTTTCCCGGTCGGGAGCTTCAACCTCAAGACTCTTCAAGTCCAGTTCAACCGGCACATCCGTCTTGATTGTGGCCAAAAATTTCGAAAATCTTATCTGGTCGGCATTCTCCTCGATTTTCTTCTTCAGCGCCCCCTTGAGCGTGTCTGTTTTGTCGAGTAATTCCTCTACGCTTCCATATTCAGAGATAAGTTTCGTTGCCGTCTTTTCTCCGACTCCCGGACACCCCGGAATATTATCAACCTTATCTCCCATCAGCGCAAGCAGATCGATCACCTGGCTCGTGCGCTCGATTCCATATCGCTCGCAGACCTCCTTCTCCCCGCGAAGTTCGAAATCCTGGCCCCGGTAGGATGGCTTGTATTGAAGGATATGAGGGCTCACAAGCTGGCCGTAATCCTTGTCGGGCGTCATCATATAGGTCGTGACCCCCTCCTGCTCAGCCTTCTTCGCGAGCGTCCCTATCACGTCGTCGGCCTCATAACCCTCCTTCTCGATAATGGGAATCCGATAGGCCTTCACGATCTCTTTAATGATAGGAATCGACAGCTTGATATCTTCCGGGGTTGCCTCCCGATCGGCCTTATAACCCTCGTAGGCCTCGTTGCGGAACGTCGGACCCGGCGGATCGAAACAGACGGCCAGATGGGTTGGTCGCTCCTTCTTCAGAAGCTCCTCAAGCGTATTGACAAAGCCGAATATCGCCGACGTGTTGAAGCCTCCCTGTGTTAGTCGTGGCATGCGTATCAATGCATAATAGGCCCGGAATATCAGCGCGTAAGCATCAAGCAGAAATAGCCTTTTCTCTCCCATAATCTTTTATTTGATGAGGTTTTTCCCCGTTGCGTTTATTTGTTAAAACAATGCCGCGCCCGTTTTTATTATCCGGACGCGGCTCTGTTCTTTTTCCTCCACCGCTATTTTCAATTTGCGGCCTCGGATTATAGTTTTTTAGAGATAGCTTAAATTCACGTTGGCGAACTCAAGATCCTGACGTGCACGTGCCTCCATGCTCTTGTCAAGGTTAATCGACTGGCGAAGGTTGCTCAGCGCTCCATTCTGGTCGCCGGTGCGGGCGGCCATGATCGCCTGCAGATAATATGTTGTCGCGTCCGGATTCTTCACATCCTTCAGTATGTCGCGCGCGCTCGCATAATCCTTCAGAAGAATGCGTGCGAGAGCCGCATTGTTAGTCTTGCTGTCGCCAAACGACACCACTGCCTTCTGAAGGTCGCCCTGAGTCAGATAATACACGCCGAGCGCGTCTGCACTCTCCGGGACGCCCGCTGCCGAACCGATCAGCTCGTTCGCACGGTTATAGTCGTTGTTAAGCATCGAAATCAGACCCAGATTCATCGCCGGCTCTTTAGCCTGCGGATTAAGTCGAAGTGCATGTTCCCAGTTCGCTTTCGCCCCTGCATAGTCCCCGACCTTATACTGTGTTACGGCAAGATTGTTGAACGTCCGGTAATCCTTTGAATTGACTGAGGCCGCCGTGTTGTAGACCTCCATCTTCTTCATATTGTCGTCTGTAAGGGTCGCGATATAAAGGATCTCCTCCTCTGTCAGCTTGCTCGGATCCGTGTTGAACAGGTCGATAAGCTCGCGGTCGCTCTTTCCGATCACATTCACCGTCGCCATTATCTTCGAATAGCGTAACTGCGGCAGAATCTGGTCGGCAAGCTCATTGAACACACTCGACAGATTCCTGATCTCCCGCTCTCTTTCTTCCGGATCGGGATACATCTTCAGCACGCTCAGAATAAGATCTTTGTCCTGAATATTGCTCTTCTCTACAAGCTGCTCGAATCCGGCCCAGTCCTCCGGTGTGAACGAGGAGGTCAGCTCGCCGAATTCCGTGATCTTATCCTTCTTCAGCTGACCCTCGATCAATCCCGTGGTGTTCTTCTCGCGTTTCTCTGCAAGCTCGGTGTTGAATGAGAGTGTTCCCTCAGGCGAGGCGTACGAACTGACGCTGATCCCCGCAATCTCCTTATTCGGTGCCGCGTTAGCCTCCATCAACTGGCGGTTCAGGTCGATATAATCGCTCTTCTTCGTTTGATCCGTCCGGATATTCGCCTGATTGATCAGAAAGTGGATATCAGCGCTGTATTTCTCCGTGATTACTTTCTGGAAATTATCCTTCGCTACTGCCGGATAGACTGTCTTGGCCGATGCAAGCGTCGATGTCGCAACTACTCCATAGCCTACCTTCACACGCGGTAGTTTATAGTTCTTTCCGTTCTGGTCTACTGTGAAATCAAGATATAGGTCCGAGTGCGCCATGCCGGGATTGTAGCCCACTGTGAACGGAATCGTCACATCCCCTCCATTCTCGTAGCTCACAACCTGACCGTTGGCCCTCACGTCAACCCCTTGGAACACTACCGGCTGCGCCATGGCTTCGCTCTCGACGCCCGTCCCGTTCGTCCAGCATAAAACCGGAGTCGCGGTCACCTTCGCATTCTTAAGCATCATCTTGGCCGGAATATTTCCCTTTACCGTTCCCGGCACCTGTTCTCCTACCGTCTCAAGCGGCGTTGGAAGTGTGGTGAAATATTCGCTCTTAAACTGTCCGAGTTTCTTCGAACATCCTGTCAGTCCCAACAGGGCTACCATTGAAACATAGAATATCCTCTTGTCCATAAATTTTGGTTTAATTTTCTATCTCGATTTGATCATTATGCCCGCAATGAGTCTCTATAGCTCATCGCCTGCAAAACAATGCGTAAAAATATCAAAAATCCCCAACATCACCAAATATCCCCCGCTCCCCTCCCCCTTTTAGTCTTTTTTAACGTCCCATCCTCCCAATTCCTCATTCCTCCCTCCCTCCTCATTCCCAATTCCTAATTGCCAACTCCCAATTCCGGCATAGCATTTTGCTATCGTTTACCCCTGCCAACCCCGGGTTGCCCATACTATTTCGTGGAAATATGTCAAAAATTTAATAATTTTAATTTTTTTCGTTCTTTTTGTTTGCATTTTAAATTTTATTATTTAACTTTGAACCGTCTCCTCAATTACTTTTCTCTCTCTTCTCTCTCCTCCTCTCCCCCGATTCTCCTCCCTTTTCATACGGATTTCCGGCCCATCCGCGGTTTTTATTTCCCGGTGCGGCCTCCGGAATCCATTCTATTTTTTCGTCACTTTTATTACAGATAATATAGGTTAAATTTCGATTAGTTGTTGTTTCTATTTATTTTTGTCACTTCCGCATCAATCTCTCCACGCTTTGGCGGCTTGCCGCTCTATATTGTGGATATGTTTTTTGGATAAGTAAATACATGAATGATTGAATTTGCGGATATTGACTTTTAGTTGGGCCTTTCCCTGTTATCCACGATTCAGGCGAATGGTCTTTGATTCAACTAATTTTAATTTACTTGCCCGGGATGGCCGATCGTTGAGATTAGCCATCCCTTTTTTATACCCCTGTTTAATTTTTTTTAGTAACTTTGCGATAACTTTCCCTTCCCTCTCCTTCTTTCAATTATGCACAAGATAATCGATAAAATACCTACTGACAATATCATCGCCGAACTGACCCCTGATAAGTTCCTTAGGAAAACAAACAAGGGAGGTAATGAAATATATATTGTTGACGCTTTCAATGCCCCGGAAACTATGAAGGAAATCGGGCGCCTCCGTGAAATTTCTTTCCGCGACGCCGGAGGTGGAACGGGCCTTGAATGCGACATCGACGCTTTCGACACTATGGACCCCCCTTGCCGGCAGATGATTGTCTGGAACCCTGATGATAAGGAAATTATCGGCGGTTATCGATTTATTCTCGGTCGTGACATCCGCATCGAAAATGGTGTCCCCAGAATTGCTACTTCCCACATGTTCGACTTCTCTCCTCAATTTATCCAAAATTATCTCCCCTACACTCTCGAACTCGGCCGTTCTTTCGTCGTTCCTATTTATCAGACCACCGGGGGACGCGCTAAAACCATTTATGCCCTCGACAATCTCTGGGACGGCCTCGGCGCTATCACGGTCCTCAATCCCGATATTAAATATCTCTTCGGGAAGGTCACGATGTATCCCTCTTTCGACCGGGTATGCCGCGACTACATCCTCGGATTCATGCACAAGCATTTCCCCGATCGGGATAACCTTGTCGTGCCCCGTTCTCCCCTCCCCACTGATGCCGACTCCCCGGAAATTCAGAATTTCTTCTCCGGCGCCGACTATCGGGAAGATTTCCGGCTCCTTAACAACCTCGTCCGAACTCGTGGTTACAACATCCCTCCACTCGTGAACGCTTACATGGCCCTATCTCCTACTATGCGCGTTTTCGGTACGGCTATCAACGACGAATTCGGCGACGTCGAGGAAACCGGTATTTTCTTATCGATCGAGGAAATTCTCGAGGAAAAGAAACAAAGGCATATTCTGACTTTCTCTCCGAACGCATAAGCCCTCTTTTCCGTTATCTTTTTTAGAAAGTATATCTCTATTATATGGACATCACGATTCTTATGCTCGGAGGCTCTCGTCGCGTCTCCCTCGCCGAACTCTTCCAGCGCTCCGGTAAGCGTCTCGGATATAACGTACGTATCCTCGCCTACGAGCTTGATACCCGCGCCCCTATCGCTCTCGTCGGTAAGGTCATCAAAGGTCTGAAATGGTCTGACCCCAACGTCGTCGATGACATTGTCCGCGTGGTCAAGGAGTATGATGTCAACATTATTCTCCCCTTTGTCAACGGCGCCATGGAGATCGCTGCTTTATGCAAAGCCCGGCTCCCGGAAGTGTTCGTCCCCGTTTCAGATTACGACCTCTCCGAAAAACTTTACGATAAGATCGAAGCCGCTCGCCTTTTCAAAGAGGCCGGTATCCCGATTCCCCGCACTTATAGCATCCTCGACAACGAAATGCCCGCTATCGCTAAGCCCCGTCGCGGAAGCCGATCTCGCGGTATCAAAATCTTCAACGACGTCGACGACCTGATGCACCTCGAAAACCTCGACGATTACATCATTCAGGAATATATCGGAAATACCCGCGAATACACCGTCGACTGCTACGTTTCCCTTTCCGGTGAACTCCTCACGGCCGTCCCACGTGAACGCCTCGAAATTATGGGTGGCGAATCAACAAGAACAGTCACTTGCCGTCTCCCTGAACTCCTGGATCTCACCCGTAAGGTTATTGAATCTTTCCCTTTCCGCGGTCCTGTCACTATCCAGTTCCTTCACGATCTCGACACCGACCGTTTCCTCCTCCTCGAAGTCGTCACTCGCCTCGGAGGTGGTGTGATTTGCAGCATTTACGCCGGTGCCCCTATCACCGATTACATCCTCTCCGAAGCCCTCGGAATCCCCGTATCTCCCTGCGACGACTGGGCCGACAACGTCCTCATGGCGCGTTACTGGAAAGAAGCCATTTTCTATAATGCTACTCCTCCCGATGGCGTTGCCCCTCGCTCCGAAAACTGGCTATGATTCCCTGTCCGTAAGATTTATGTAAGATTTATTGGAATATAGATAAAAAAGAATTGCCGTCGGATGTCCTCCGTCAGCAATTCTTTTTTATTGTTATGGCTTCTGATGGTGCCTGTCGATCAGACGTTGAAGCGGAAATGCATGATGTCGCCATCCTGCACGACATAATCCTTTCCTTCGACTCCCATCTTGCCGGCCTCTTTTACAGCCGTCTCTGAGCCTAACGTGACATAGTCGTCATACTTGATAACCTCCGCACGTATAAACCCTTTCTCGAAGTCCGTATGGATGATGCCCGCCGCCTGCGGCGCTTTTGTCCCCCGGATAAAGGTCCAGGCACGGACTTCATCCGCCCCTGCCGTGAAATATGTCTGAAGGTCAAGTAAGGAATAGGCCGCCCGAATGAGGCGCGAAACTCCCGATTCTTCAAGTCCGAGTTCCTCAAGAAACTCCTGACGTTCCTCGTAGGTCTCCAGTTCCGCTATCTCACTCTCCGTCTTGGCCGCTACTATCATCAGGTCAGATCCCTCTTCTGCAATCGCTTCCCGGACCCTCTCCACGTATGAATTCCCGTTCACGGCCGACGCGTCGTCTACATTGCACACATACAACACCGGCTTATTGGTCAGCAGGAACAGTTCGCGGGCGAACTTCTCCTCCTCTTTTCCCTCTATTACTACGCTGCGTGCCGGTTTCCCCTGCTCAAGCGCTTCTTTATATTTCTTCAGGACTTCAAGCTGCATCTTCGCCGTCTTGTCTCCACCGGCCTTCGCTGCCTTCTCCGTCTTCGTCAGTCGGTTTTCTACTGTCTCCAGATCCTTCAGCTGAAGCTCATAGTTGATCACCTCCATATCCCGTACCGGATCGACTGTCGTGTCGACGTGAGTGATATTATCATCATCAAAACAGCGGAGCACATGCAAAATCGCATCCGTCTCCCGGATATTGGCAAGGAATTTATTCCCTAAGCCCTCTCCTTTCGACGCTCCCTTCACGAGCCCCGCTATATCCACGATCTCTACCGTGGCCGGTACTGTCGACTTCGGCTGACACATCTCCACAAGTTTCGTCAACCGGTCGTCCGGAACCGAAATGACTCCTACATTCGGTTCTATCGTGCAGAATGGAAAATTCGCTGACTGTGCCTTCGCATTGCTCAGGCAATTGAATAGGGTCGATTTCCCTACATTGGGCAATCCGACAATCCCACACTTTAATGACATATCTTATCTTTTTTCTTTTGCTTTCTTTGTGCGTTCTTTTACTGTTGTTCTTTTTCCGGCTCTGTTGCCATCCCTGCCGGTAGTCGGTTTTACCACGGTCGGTAAGGGGTCCAGTCGTAGGCGTAGGTCTCTACCCGGCCTCCCGACGTCACCCATTGCAGGCAAAGCGTGTGGTTATTGTTCGTAAACCAATAAGTCCCGCTCATCCCTCCGCCGTTGCGATACTGGATGTCGATCGAATTGTACGCCCCTTGATAGCCCGCTTCTACCCAATAGCGCAGTTGCTCGCGGTATTCGCGGTTCCGGTCATAGTAATAATAGTAGCCGCTGCCGCTGCCGTCAAACTCCAGAAAGTTTGCGTTCTGAGGCAACACCGGTTGCGTGTTGATCTGCACGAGCTGCCACATGCCCGTCAGGCGCTGGTCCGTGTAATTATATCCCCATCCCGGATCGTTCCACCATATTGTGTTCCCGCATGAGGTCATCCCGGTCGCTGCCGCGAGCGCAACTGCACTCCCGCATATCCATTGTAATATTCTTTTCATAAGTATGTGTACAAAATTATTTATCGTATCGGATTATGAAGTATGTGGATGAAATTTTGAATCCGCGCCTCAATCTGCGGTCGTCAGCGTGTCGGAAACAACAGGATCCTCAGCCTCTATCGTCGGGTCAAAACTCTCCTCCGGCGACACAAGCTCTTCTTCCGCTGCCTCCTGAGGCTCTTCATCTTCAACAACGGCCGGAGTCGCATCCTGATAGGTGAATATCGGTTCCTCCCAGACGCTGTCCCTTTCCGCTATCGCCGCTTCAGTTTCCGGATCATAATTCTCGTTCGGATTCAGGTTCTCGCTTCTTAGCGTCGTCACCATCATCAGTATCCCGAATATGAAAAAAAGGACACAGATCCCTGTCAGCAGCGCATCAATACCTAAAAAACGCGGTTCATCCTTCCATTGTTCTCCCCTGCCGTGACTTGCCCTGACCGCGGCCGCGGCAAGTGGCGTCACTGATCCCGCTATCCATATCCCCCCTACTATCCACATCGCTCCAAACCCTACTTCCGGCCCTAAAAGACCGACAAGGCCCGTCAGTATGCCTGCCAGACCCATAGTGACTACTATCCACACTCCGAACGTCTTTAGCGCTACTCCGGTCGGCTCTTTCCCTCTGAAGTCTGCGTAATGGTGCACGAACGGCCGTATGAAATATGCCTCTATGTAGTCTTCATAGACTGTTTTCGGGTTATATAGATCCTTGATCCCCATTCTCGTTAGCGTATTTAAGTATGTGTACGAAATTATTTATCGTATCGGATTATGAAGTATGTGGATGAAATTTTGGATTCGGCTGAAGGCGTTATGGGGTTCCATAGCAACTGAAGCCGGATTCTAAAGTTCGCCTCAGAATTTATGAGGCGATGCATTAAATAATTTCGGACACATACTTATAGTGGGTCTTGCCAATGTCTTGCAAATATAATAATTATCTGCTTCTCTCCCAAATCGGCCCGGTTTGCGCCCCTCCCCTCTTTTAGTGCAGTCTGACCTCGCTCCCGGCCTTATCCTTCACTCCGGGATTCAACGCTTTCAGGGCTTTCTCCTTCATCCCGAACCGCTGCGATAGCGAATGGAAACTCTCTCCCTCACCTATCGTCGCCTTTGTCAGACCCGTCGGCGCCTCATCATGTTTCTCCTCAAGATAGACCTCCTCCCAATCCTTTATCTTCCCATCCTTCTTCCGGTCGTTATAGTCTAACAGCCGCTCCGTATCTATCTGAAACTCTTTCGCTATCTCTGAATATTTCTCCCCGGGGGCCGCGATTACATAATGCAGCCCGCGGCTCCGTCTCACTTTGTGGGTCGTGCTAAGCATTGCCCGAATGAACTCTGCATTCTCCTCCGCCTTTCGTCCGTCGTCAGTGTCATAAAGATAGAGCGCATATCGTTCGATAATCGTGATCAGTCGCTGCGCATAATTCGGGTCCGTCGCGTAGCCGCACTCCCGTAGCCCTTTCGCCCACCCTTCATAATCTGTCGGCGATAATTTATACAGCGATTCATATCGCTTCCGACCAAGAAACCGCGAATGATCATGAAAACTCTCCTCCGCTGTCTTGTAGGCCCGGAAACACTCATTGGGCGCATCGTCGCTCCTGAGAAGCGTGTCGCCTTTCCATTCTTTATGACATTTGATTCCGAAATGATTATTCCCGCGTGTGGCAAGCGTCGACCGACCCGCCGCGCTTTCAAGCAAACCCTGGGCAAGCGTGATCGATGCCGGTATCCCGTAGGCCTCCTGCTGACCGATCGCCATCTCATGATAGGTCTCTATATAATCCATGTAGGCGTCCGGGGCGCCCTGCAGCCATGATACGCTCAAAAGCAGTATCGCCCCGATCGCCGCCATTCTCTTTATCAGTCTCATCTTTTCTTAAATTTTTTCATCCCCATCCCCAATTCCTCATTCCTAATTCCTCACTCCTGAATTATTTTTGCTCTGCAAAGATAATTCATTACTTTTGTATCATGAAACAATTCTCCATCACAGTCCCTATTCAGGAGCTCGATTATGCCGAGCTTTCCGACCAAGACAAGCATCTCGTAGATGTGGCAAAAGAGATGACAAGTTCCTCTTATGCCCCCTTTTCCCGTTTCCATGTCGGAGCCGCAATTCTCCTCGACAATGGCGAGATTGTGCGCGGTAGCAATCAGGAAAACGCTGCCTTCCCCTCCTCTCTCTGTGCAGAGCGCACCGCCTGTTACCAGGCTTCTGCTCTTTTTCCCGGCGTCCCCATGAAGAAAATTGCAATTGCCGCGGCTGCCGAGCATAGCTCCGACAAATCTCAATCCCCCGGCCTCACCTTCCAACCCCTTCCTATCAGCCCTTGCGGTGCTTGCCGCCAGGCCCTCCTCGAATATGAACACCTCTACGGCCCCATCGAAGTTATCCTTTACGGCCATAGCAAAACTTACATCCTCCCCTCTGTATCATCCCTCCTCCCCCTCGCCTTCACCGACTTCTAAACCCTCCTCCCGTCTCCCGGTTTTTTTGTATAAGTCCCGAGCTTTAGCGAGGGAATAAAACAGCCGTTGCGGAATCTCATTCCGCAACGGCTAAATCATTTGCTAATATTGATTCTTATTTTGCCTGAAGAAGGTAATGATTCTTCTTTCCTTTCTGGATATGAATATACTTCCCTCCTAACAGGTTCCCGGCGTCGATGGTCGCCGACGGATCTGTCAGCTTCTCTTTATTTACGCTCAGGCCGCCTCCCTGAATCATCTTGCGAGCCTCTGCCTTCGACGGGAAAACCTGGGTCTTTACTGCCAGAAGGTCAAGCACAGGTATCCCCGCTGCAAGCTCTTCCCGGCTTACGTCAAATCGCGGAACCCCGTCGAATACATCAAGAAGGGTCGCCTCGTCAAGCTGTCTCAAGGCCTCGGCAGCCTTATTGCTGAACAGTATCTCCGATGCCGCTACCGCCGCCTCGTAATCCTCCGGACTGTGGACCATCTCTGTAAGCTCTTTCGCAAGACGCTTCTGCATCGGTCGTCCTCCGGGATTCGCCTGATGTTCGGCGGCTAACTCCTCTATCTCCTCTTTTGTCAGGAAGGTGAAGATCTTCAGATATTTCTCCGCATCTTCATCGCTCACATTCAGCCAGAACTGATAGAACTTGTACGGACTTGTCCGTTTCGGGTCGAGCCATACATTCCCGCTCTCAGTCTTGCCGAACTTCCCTCCGTCGGCTTTCGTTATCAGCGGACACGTCAGCGCGTATGCCTCTCCTCCGAGCTTGCGCCGGATCAGCTCCGTCCCCGTCGTGATGTTTCCCCATTGGTCTGAGCCGCCAAGCTGAAGCCGGCAATTCTTATCCTGATAGAGCGTAAGATAGTCGAAGCCTTGAAGCAGCTGATAGGTGAACTCCGTAAAGCTCAGTCCATCACGTGCCTCACCGTTCAGACGCTTCTTTACGCTGTCCTTCGCCATCATATAGTTGACGGTGATATGCTTTCCGATCTCGCGTGCGAAATCCAGAAAACTTACCCCTTTAGTCCAGTCGTAATTGTTCACCATCTCCGCACGGTTCGGTGCGTCGCTGTCGAAATCAAGAAATTTCGACAACTGAGCTTTGATTGCGGCCTGATTATGGCGTAAGGTCTCCTCGTCAAGCAGATTCCGCTCCGCTGACTTCCCCGACGGGTCTCCGATCATTCCCGTCGCTCCCCCTATCAACGCCAGTGGCTTGTGGCCGCAACGCTGGAAATGTCGAAGCATCATCACTCCGCACAAATGTCCGATATGCAATGAATCCGCTGTCGGATCGATGCCGAGATATGCCGTCGTCATCTCTTTCTTCAGCTGTTCCTCTGTGCCGGGCATAATGCTATGCACCATCCCGCGCCATGTCAGTTCTTCTATGAAATCCATTATCTATTATTTTTTTCTAAGAGAGTGTTTGGATTTAAATGCTTTTAGCACAAAGAGAGATTTCGGAGAGATTTTCAAGAGTTGAAGAGGGAGCGATGCGGGCATCGTGACCGATGAGAACTCT
>CAMWRW010000053.1 GCA_947176755.1 uncultured Porphyromonadaceae bacterium | reverse complement strand
GGTATATCGTGTTTTTTTCAGAGTCGAGTCCCGCTGCCAGACATTCGGCAAGAATCTGCTTAACATTCTCGTGGAGAACGCTGGGGTCGGGATGAGTGGTGAGCGCGTGTAGATCGGCCACGAAATAGCGGCAATCATAATCATCCTGCATACGGACAAATTTGCTCAGGGCGCCGAAGTAATTGCCCAAGTGGAGGTTGCCGGTGGCGCGGATTCCGCTCAACACTATTTTCTTATCTTTCGTATCTGTCATTGCTCAAGGCTTCATTGACTCTTCCCCTTTCCTGGCGTCGCTACGCGGCGGGAAGAGTGGGTAAATTTTGAAATGCAAATATAGAGATTTCCCGCAACATACGCAATTTTGAGGCGTTAATAGATTATGGATTCTCTTTACGGGAACAGTTGAAACATTCCCGCTCAGTCGGGATTTAAATTTATGTCATGAAAAAAAGGTTCGTAATTGCAATGGCGCTCGGTCTGTTGCTTGTTCCTCTCGGAGTTGGACCGGACTCCCACGCTCAGGAAGTTGCGCAGGCGAAGATTGAGAATGCTAAGGAAAAGGAAATCAAAAAAATCCTGTTTATTGGCGATTCGATGACGGGATGGTTGTCAGAACGTCTGAACGCTTATGGTCAGGCCAATGGGTTCGAAGTGGCGACAATCGTCTGGGACGGGTCCACATTCGGCAAGTGGGCATCGGCCGGAAATCTCGTCTCCACAATTGATGCTCAGAATCCCGATGCGGTGTTTATCAGTTTGGGTATGAATGAACTCTTTGAGGCAAACCCCTCGAAATTGCAGTCGGAGCTTGACAAGATTCGCGCCGGCATCGGCAATCGTCCTTTTATATGGGTCGGTCCCCCATCTTGGCCCGGTCAGAATAAGGGTGCGAAACTCAATGATTGGCTCCAACAGCAGCTTGGAGAGAAATCGTTCTTCAGAAGTTTTGATCTTACTTTACCCCGCCAGAGTGCCCGCAATCCTCATCCGACGCGAGAAGGAATGATACGATGGATGGATAGCGTGGTCGATTGGATAAAGAGTTCCGGAACGTTGCCTCTTAATCTTGAAAATACTCCCGGAGCGTCTCAGATGTCGCGGGGCAAAACTTTCATCTATAAGCGTATGAACGAGAATTTATAAGTTTTCTCTTTCTTGATATGAGAAAATAAAGCCGGAGGCCCTTGGGCTTCCGGCTTTAAGTTTACTTTTCTCCTTGGAGATGTCTGGCAGATTTAGAGTGCGAGGGGCGTGTATTCGAGATCGAATGCGTCTGCAACGGCCTTGTATGTGATTTTGCCGTCAACAACGTTCACGCCTTCTGCGAGACCGGGGTCTTTCTCGCACGCTTTGCGCCAGCCCATGTCGGCGATGCGAAGTGCGTAGGGAAGAGTGGCGTTGGTCAGCGCGAGAGTAGAGGTGTAGGGAACTGCACCCGGGATGTTGGCCACGGCATACTGGATCACTCCATCAACTTCAAACGTGGGCTCAGAGTGAGTCGTCGGATGGGAAGTTTCAAAGCATCCGCCCTGGTCGATTGCTACGTCAACCATCACAGATCCGGGACGCATCAGGCTTACCATGTCGCGAGTAACGAGGTGAGGAGCCTTGGCTCCGGGAACAAGCACAGAGCCGATCACGAGGTCCGTGTCGGGGAGCTGCTGCTCGATGTTATGACGCGAAGAGTAGAGCGTCTTCACGTTGCGGGGCATTGTCTCTGCACAGTGACGGAGCGTGTTGAGGTTAACGTCGGTGATGGTGACGTCAGCACCAAGTCCGGCAGCCATAAGGGCGGCATTGCGACCTACTACGCCTGCGCCAAGCACAAGAACTTTTGCAGGATTCACTCCCGGTACGCCTCCGAGAAGTACGCCGCGTCCTCCCTGAGGTTTCTCAAGGAAGCGAGCTCCCTCCTGAATTGACATGCGTCCTGCAACTTCGCTCATAGGGATCAGCAACGGAAGTCGATGGTCGCGGTCGGTCACGGTTTCGTATGCGATGCAGACAGCACCGCTTTCAAGCATGGCGTCGAGGAGCGCGCGTTCGCTCGCAAAGTGGAAGTATGTGAAGAGCACCTGATCTTTGCGGATAAGTTTGTATTCCGGTTCGATCGGTTCCTTTACCTTGATGATCATTTCCGCTGTGGCATATACATCCTCAATTGTAGGGAGGATTTCTGCCCCTGCTTTGCGATATTCCTCATCGGCAAACCCGCTGCCTTCTCCGGCGGTAGCCTGTACATAGACGGTATGACCGTGGCCTACGAGTTCTTTCACTCCGGCAGGGGTGGCGCCGACACGGTTTTCATTGTTTTTGATCTCTTTGGGAATTCCGATTTTCATGGTTGCTCGGTTTGTTTTTTATTGGATTTAAGGTTGGGATTCTTATGGCCTCTTATCCTTTGGAAGTTTTTTATGAGGCCCATTCAGTGAATCCGCAGCGAATTTACCAAACACTGCCGAAATATCCGAAAATTTGCGGATGTTCTACAACATATTCTTTTCCGAGGCCTCCTGTCCATATATCATTAGATCCGCGTGCTTCAACGTTTTGATGGTACGATTACGGTCGGACTGATCGCTTTGAAAAGTGCGTTGTCATTAATAATCCGGGAGTCACCAGCGCCAACTCCTCCAGCCCCGGCGTCGCTTTACCGGAGGATTTCTCTCTAATTCTTTCGCAAGTTCTTCCAGACGGCTTATCCGGAGCTCAAATCTATGTTCAAGACATGACACTTCCATCTCTCCGCGCAAGGTCGCAATCCGCTTCATAAGTTTCGGAATGGATGTGTTCGCTTTCCCTTCACGCCCTAAAATCCATTCATATTCTTGTTCGGCCGTCCAGATGGCAAGGTCAAGTTCCTTTTCTGAGTCGTAACAGAGGGTCGAGAAATTCTTCTGCAGCCGTTTCAATTCCGTTGCGGAAGGTGATTTCCTTGTCCCTCCCGACGGGAGGAAAAATAATTTGTGGACGGTCTCTTTATATTCTTCAAGTGCCTTGTCGGGATTAGGTTCAAGCCAGTATTCCAGATAGTCGCGAGCCTCCCGCCGACTGTCATACATCTCGCATATAAGTGTCACAAGACTCTCGGCCGGCATTGTTGACAAGGTTTTCTTTAATTTCGCTTTCGACATTTCTCTTGATGTTTCTTTAATCTATCTTTCGAAGCTCTGAATCCGAGATAATATAAAACAAGCGCCGGAGCATTAAATCCGGCGCTTGTACTTGTTTTCTGAGATTTTAACTTAGGGCTGCAATCGCCGCGCGGATTGTGGCAAGTTTCTCCTCGGCGTCGCTTTTCTTCTTACGCTCTATCGCCACGACTGCTTCCGGAGCATTGGCCACAAATTTTTCGTTCCCGAGTTTCTTCTCTACTCCGGCAAGGAACTTTGTGTAATATTCAAGATCCTTGTTCAACTTTGCAAGCTCCTCTTCGACATTTACCTTGTCGGTCAAGGGAATACTATATTCCACTTTGCCGACGATAAAACCGGCGGCCGCAGGATCTTTTTCCGATATTACGCTGATTTCAGAGATATTTCCCATTTTTGTGATGATCGGGTCGAGTCTCGAGTCGTGACCTTCCCGAACATTCAGCGTGAGGGAATCACGCTGGGGAATCTGTTTCTGCTTGCGTACTGTCCGGATTCCCGCCACAACCTCTTTAAGATGGTCAAAGTCGGCAATCAGTTTCTCGTCTGCCTGACGATCTTCCGGGATACGGGCATACATGATGCTCTCCCCATCCTTACGTTCGCAGAGATGCTGCCAGAGCTCTTCCGTAATAAACGGCATGAAGGGATGCAGGAGGCGAAGAAGCATATCAAAATAATGGATGGTAGCTTCGTAAGTTGTCTTGTCGAGTGGTTGACCATATCCGGGTTTGACAACTTCCAGATACCATGCGGAAAATTCATCCCAGAAGAGACGGTAAACGGCCATCAGCGCTTCTGAAATCCTGAATTTGCTCATCAGGTCGTTCATCTCAACCACTGTGGACGCCAGACGGGCGTCGAACCATTCCACTGCAAGCCGAGCGCTTTGGGGCTGTTCTATTTCTGCCGTTTCCCATCCTTTTATCAGACGGAACGAATTCCAGATTTTATTACAGAAGTTTCGTCCCTGCTCGCAGAGTGAGTCGTCGTACATTATATCATGCCCGGCCGGGGCGGCAAGCATCAGACCCATCCGGACTCCGTCAGCTCCATATTTTTCGATAAGGTCGAGAGGATCGGGGGAGTTGCCGAGAGATTTCGACATTTTCCGACCCTTTTTATCGCGGACGATTCCGGTGAAGTAGACGTTGCCGAAAGGTTTCTTGCCGGCGAATTCATATCCCGCCATAATCATGCGCGCAACCCAGAAGAAGATAATATCGGGGGCAGTTACGAGATCTGACGTCGGATAGTAATATTTGAACTCTTCATTCTCCGGTTCGAGAATGCCGTTAAAAAGGGAAATCGGCCATAGCCAGGAGCTGAACCATGTGTCAAGACAATCGGGATCGCGACGAAGATCGGATAGAGTCAGCTCCGGATTGCCGGTCTTTTCAATGGCTTTGAGGAGCGCTTGTTCTTCATTCTCGGCCACGACATATCCCCCTTCCGGAAGATGCCATGCCGGAATCTGGTGGCCCCACCATAGCTGGCGTGAAATACACCAGTCTTTAATCGAGGTCATCCAATGGCGGTAGATATTGCGGAATTTCGCCGGCACGAAGCTGATGTCGCCTTCTTCCACTGCCGCCAGGGCGGGGCGGGCAAGCGATTCCATCTTCACAAACCACTGCATTGACAACTTAGGCTCGATGACTGCGTCCGTGCGCTCTGAATGACCGACCTTATTGACATAATCTTCGATTTTCTCAATAAGATCCGCCTGCTTGAGATCCTCCATGATTTGCTTGCGCACATCAAAGCGGTCCATTCCGACATACATTCCGCCCGCTTCGGAAATCGTGCCGTTATCGTTGAAGATATCGATCGAAGGCAGATTGTATTTATCGCCGAGCATATAGTCGTTGACATCGTGGGCCGGAGTGACTTTCAGACAGCCTGTTCCGAAGTCCATCTCTACATAATCATCCATAATGATTGGCACGGAACGTCCGACCATCGGCACGATCACGCGCTTCCCCTTCAGCCATCCGTAGCGCTCGTCGTTCGGATTGACGCAGACGGCCGTGTCGCCCAAGATTGTCTCCGGACGGGTGGTGGCCACGACTATATATTTGTCGGTTCCCTCCACCATGTAACGGAGGTGATAGAGTTTGCTCTGTTCCTCTTTATATATTACCTCCTCGTCTGACAGGGCGGTAAGTGCGACGGGATCCCAGTTCACC
Organism: uncultured Porphyromonadaceae bacterium; assembly: GCA_947176755.1. GTDB lineage: Bacteria > Bacteroidota > Bacteroidia > Bacteroidales > Muribaculaceae > Lepagella. The sequence goes on along the minus strand of CAMWRW010000053.1, from coordinate 12,250 downwards.
ATCCGGACGCCTCTATAGATAAGTCCTTTTTCGTAGAGATCGCAGAATACGCGTATCACACTTTGCGAACGTTGCTCATCCATCGTGAACGCGGTTCGCTCCCAGTCGCAGGAAGCTCCAAGCTTGCGAAGCTGTTCGAGGATGATACCTCCATATTTATGGGTCCAGTCCCAGGCGTGTTCAAGAAATTGTTCGCGGGAAAGGTCTTGTTTATTGATGCCCTCGGCCGCCAGTTTTGCCACGACCTTGGCCTCTGTGGATATGGCCGCGTGGTCGGTGCCCGGCACCCAGCAGGCATTTTTACCCTCCATCCTTGCTCGACGCACGAGAATATCCTGAATCGTGTTGTTGAGCATGTGGCCCATGTGAAGCACGCCTGTCACGTTCGGTGGTGGTATTACGATCGTATAGGGTTCGCGGTTGTCGGGCTCGGAATGGAACAGACGGTGTTCCATCCAGTAGGCATACCATTTTTCCTCCACTGCGGAGGGATCATATTTTGATGCTAACTCGTTCATCTGGATGTGTCCGGTTGTTGGTTTGGTCAAATTTATTTCTGGAGAAGAGGAATAATCCGCAAAATTAATAAATTTTACACGGATTTTCTTTATTACTTCCCATAAATTGCCCCTTTAGCGGTTTGTTTGATTTGCGTTTATAATGCAAGCATAGATGACTGGGCGGAAAGTTCTTCAAGATAGCGTTGTCTGTCTTCTTCTATCATCCGGTCGAAATCGGCCGCGTATGCGCGAATCACTTCCCGAGGCTGATGCCAACGAGGCGCGAACCTGCGAGCAATCCACTCTTTCTCAAGTTTGGCATAGTCGGAGAACGCAGTGTCGAACGTACGTTCGACCTCTTCCGGGCTCTCTGCTTCCATAGCCTTACGGAGCATTCCGCGGGTCATCGGTAACCCGGCGATGTCAACCCATTCTTCTGCTGCTGAACCGGATTCGAAATCGGGAATCCCCTCTTCGCCACATTTCCGGTCGAGATATTTGTAGATGGCCAGTTCATAGAGGTGTCGGGCGCGCTCAAGCGCCGCGCGAGTGAACTTCATTCCCCGGTAACGCAGATATCGGTCGTCGTCGGCGGGTCGCATCAACAGGCTGTCGATCACTTCCGAGGCCGATAACATTTTGTCGACGGTAAGCGGGGAGAGCACATCAAACACAATCCTGTCGCGAATCGGCAAACGTCGCTTCAGCCGTCGGTCGCGGGCGGGCCATTTCTGTTCATCGCGCATCAGACCGCAACTCCGCAGCATAACCCCCGGAACCACTACTGTTGCCCCCCGATCATCGCCGAACAGATATGAAAATGGAAATTCCGATGAGTCGGGATGCGTCTTGTGCTGACCCATAAGAAGCGAGAACGCTCCGATTTTTGCGCCCAGCATGAGATAGGAAGCTGATGAGGTCTTTACTCCGCGTTCAAGGATGCCCCAATGGACCGGGCCCAGTTTGTACATGTGATTACTCTGATTTGTACCCGACCCGGCGTTCAGAAACGATGTCTGGCAACCTATCAGCAATGATGCCTTATGCATACTGACGGAGTAGGGCCCTCCGAAAAGAGCGCATGCCTCGCCGTTTTCCATCTGACAGTTAGCAAAAAACAACGAATCATGTGCAGTGAATCCTTTTTCCAAAGTTGTTCCTTGTCCGACAAAGCAGTTGCGCGCAATCACTCCCGAGTCCATTCTTCCGTCGACAATGATAAAGTTTTCTGCGTCAACTCCCGGCCCGATGTAGGCCAGGGCCTTCCCCGGAGCGGCATTGTTGATTATCGTGCCGTTGCGAAGGGCCAATGCCCCTTCAACAACAACGTCGCGTCCGATCGCTACATTCCGGACGAGTCCGCAGCCCGAAAGTCGCGCCCCGTCGTCGATTGCAGGCTCCACATGAAGATTGTCAAGCCGTTCGGCGAGCATCGGAAGATAATGGTTCTCTCTCCACTTCGGCTCCCTGCACTGTAGTAGGGCCGACTGAGCGGTCAGCTCCGGGAATATAGTCACTGACCGAGTTCCGGTCTCATCAAGCACACACACCTCCGTGCCGATTCCGCACATTGTCTCAGGCTCAAACTCAACTACGTCGCAGCGCTCAATCACCACATCATTCCCGACAATCGAGTTGCGCAGAAGTCCCGTGTCAGTGATTCTTACACGATCGCCGAGAATGCTGTCGACAATCCTGGCTTTCTCTATCCGGCATTCAGCTCCTATTGACACGTTTCCCTCAAAGAGTGTGTCGCGAATCCCCGACAGGTCGGTGTCCGGCTTTATTTCAATTGCACTCCAATCGGAGGCCCTGCATCCCTGGCGTTCGAGTTGTTGACGTTCCCACCAGCGGACCGTGACCCTCCCTTTCGTTCTGGTATCTTTACTCATATTCGCGACCCTCTTTATTTATTATTGTGTGTTAATGTCGCGAATCTCTTCGGAAATCTCCTCTTCGGCTTTCTCGTCGGCGGATATGGTGTCATCTTCATCATATTTCTGATAGAGAAAGTCGTTGTAGGGGAAGCGTTCGGAATGGATTTCGCGGGCTTTCTGATAAAGGAGCTCCTTAAGTTCCTCGATATTGATTCTCTCTTTGGCAGAGATGAAAACGCAATTCCGACCCATTTTCGCCATCCACATCCGTCGGAATTCATCGAGCGAGATGTTTTCCCGGGTTGCCGGTGTCAGGTCGTCGGGATCCTTGGGAGTATAGGTGAAGGCGTCAATCTTGTTGAACACCATAATCATAGGTTTGTCGGCAGAATCGCAAACCTCGCTGAGGGTCTTGTTGACAACTTCTATCTGCTCCTCGAAATTTGGATGGCTGACATCAACCACATGAACGAGTACGTCGGCTTCCCGAACTTCGTCAAGTGTGCTTTTGAATGAATCGACAAGATGGGAGGGGAGTTTGCGGATAAACCCGACGGTGTCGGTCAGCAGGAAGGGAAGATTCTCTATAACAACTTTGCGGACAGTCGTGTCGAGCGTGGCGAAAAGTTTATTTTCAGCAAATACCTCGCTTTTGCTAAGAAGATTCATCAATGTGGATTTGCCCACGTTGGTGTATCCGACGAGGGCGACACGCGTGAGTTTTCCCCTGTTTTTGCGTTGCACGATTTTCTGACGGTCGATAGCCTGAAGGTCCTCCTTTAGTTTGGATATACGATCGAGAATAATACGCCGGTCGGTTTCGATCTGTGTCTCACCCGGGCCTCGCATACCGATACCTCCCCGTTGGCGCTCAAGGTGAGTCCACATTCGGGTCAGTCGGGGGAGAAGATATTGGTATTGGGCCAATTCCACTTGTGTGCGGGCCGTAGCCGTCTGGGCTCGTTTCGCAAATATGTCGAGAATGAGGCTCGTGCGGTCGAGAATCTTTACTTTCAGTTCCTTTTCTATATTGGCAACTTGCTTGGACGTCAGCTCATCGTCAAAAATAACAAGACCGATTTCATGTTCCTCAACGTATTGGGCGAGCTCGGCGAGTTTGCCCGTTCCGACGTATGTGCGTGGATTGGGATAGTCAAGTTTCTGAATGAAACGTGCTTCCGGTTCGGCTCCGGCAGTCTCGGCCAGAAAAGCCAGTTCGTCGAGATATTCCACGGTCTTGGTCTCGTTCTGGTTGCGTGTGGCCAGACCGACGAGCACGGCACGTTCGTTTTCCTCCTTATTTATAATGTTGTCTTCTATCATGAAGTATGTGTAAGAATAAGTTATCGTATTGAATTATGAAGTATGTGTATGAAATTTGGATTCGGCTGTTGGCGTTATGGGATTCCATAGCAACGCGCGGAGAATCCTGAAGGTCGCCTCATAATATAAGCGACGACGGATTAATTAATTTCGAACACATACTCACGCTTTGATTTGCTATTATTTAAAGTAATAACGCGTGCCGCGCGGATTGGTTGCGAGGGGGGAAGGCAAAGCCGTCCGCCAGTAAAGTGGAAAGGGTCGCAACGATGGCGACCCTTTTTCTCCGGCCTTGTGGCGGGAATTGCCGTAACGGCTTATTTTTTTACCTTGTTATAGCGGGCGTTGAGGCCTTCGACAACTTCCTTCGTGATGTCCAACTCTGGGTTGATGTAGAGAGTGGCTGCCTTAAACAGGATGGCGTCATAGCCATGTTTTGCGTTGTAATCCTCAATGAAAGCCGTGATTGAGTCGTTGACAGCTTTCTGGGCACGCATTGCCGACTGCTCGAAATTGTTCTGGAGCGATGCCACGGAGCGCTGGGCTTCGTTCTGCATGTTGGCGATTGTCTTCTGATCCTGTTCGTAGGAGGCTTCGCTTAGGTAGCCGTTGTTTTGCAGCTTGTTCTGCATCTCGGAGGCTTTCTTCTGGAGACGTGTCTCGTGGCTGCGAACCTGACTCTCCATCGAACTCTGCATCCGGAGCATCTCTTCGTTATAGTCCTTCGCGAGATTGTACTTGCTCAGGATGGTGTCAAGGTCTACATAGCGGTAGTTGGGAAGAACCGCAGCCGCTTTCGTGGTTTGAGGTTTGGCTGAAGGTGCCGCCGGCTTCTTATCGGCTGAGTCGCTGCAGGCTGTCGCCCCGATTAAGGCCAGGGCGGCGAGGGTGCCGGCCATTCTCTTCATTGATGAATTCATTATTTATTGTTTATGTTTTCTCTTGTGGTTGTCGCGTCGCCCTCTGTGACTACCCGGCGTCGCTTCGTGGCGGAGCCGTGTCCCCCTGAACAGTGACCCGATCGGGTGGCCCCGAGAAACCTAACGGAAAGCAAAAGTAACGATATTCCCGTTAGCAATATAATTGTCAGTGTTATTTTCACTTTTTTTAAGATGTCGGGGCCCCTTCGTGCCCCAATGGAATGCAAATTTAGTCAAAAAATCCCGTTCTGTGGCCATTCTTTCCAATTTAATTATTAACTTTGAGAGCGCATTCACGTTCCCCGGCTTCTGCCGAGGTGGAAGGCGAAGTTGATTCCCGACTTGTCGGGAGCGTTTAATGACCCGATTTTTTAGACAAAAATTATATAAATATGGAAGTAAAAGACCTTAAACCGGAATTGATCTGGAAATGTTTCGATGAAGTTACGAAAGTTCCTCGTCCTTCCCGCCATGAAGAACAAATCAGGGAATTTCTTCTGAAATTTGCCGCCGACCACAACATAGAAGTGAAAACTGACCGTGCCGGCAACGTTATCATGAAGCGTCCCGCAACTCCGGGCCACGAAAATGCGCCGACAGTTGTGCTTCAGGCTCACATGGACATGGTGGCTGAGAAGAATTCCGATGTGAAACATGATTTCTTGAAAGACCCGATTCAGACTTACATTGACGGGGAATGGGTGAAAGCGCGCGGAACCACCCTCGGAGCCGACAATGGTATCGGTGTGGCTGCCATTATGGCCGCCATGATTGATCCGGATCTCGTTCACGGTCCGCTCGAAGGTCTGATCACTGTCAACGAGGAAATCGGTCTTGAAGGTGCAATCAACATCGGAGAGGATTCTATTTCCGGTTCTATCCTCCTCAATCTTGATTCGGAGGATGACGGTGAGATTTTCGTCGGTTGTGCCGGAGGTATCGACACGACGATCGACTTCCATTACAAACGCTCGTTCACTCCGGAGAATTTCAAATATCTCCGTGTATCCGTTTCCGGCCTTCTCGGAGGTCATAGCGGTGGTGACATCCATCTCGGTCGTGCGAACGCCAACAAGGTGATCGCTCGCTTTGTCTGGGAATGTTCCCAGCGCTGGCCGATCACGGTTTGCTCGATCGAAGGAGGCAATCTCCGCAATGCGATCCCGCGTGAGGCTTACGCCGTGTTCGGTGTTCACGCCGACCATCACGAGCAACTCCGTGAACATCTCACAAATTATTACGAGGAACTTCTCAACGAATACAAGGGCGTTGAGCCGGGAATGCAGCTTAATATCGAAGAGGCTGAACGCCCTGAATATTGCATTGACTCCGACACATCCCTCGCTCTGGTCCGCGCCATCTATTCCGCTCCCCACGGTGTCATCTCCATGAGCCGCGACCTTGAAAACCTCGTTGAGACCTCCACGAATCTCGCCGCAGTAAAGATGGAGGGCGACGACATGATTCGTATCACGACTTCCCAGCGTTCATCTGTGGAGAGCCGCAAGAATGATATCGCCGGCCAGGTGGAGGCTCATTTCCAGCTTGCCGGAGCGAAAGTTTCCCATTCCGACGGTTATCCCGGATGGGCTCCCAATATGGATTCGAAGATCATGAAAATCACGGCTGACGCTTATGAAGAACTCTTCGGAGTGAAGCCTGCCGTGAAGGCTATCCATGCAGGTTTGGAGTGCGGTCTGTTCCTCGATAAATTCCCGCACCTCGACATGGTCAGCTTCGGCCCGACAATGACCGGCGTTCATTCTCCCGATGAGCAGCTTCTTATTCCGACTGTGGATAAATTCTGGCGTCATCTCTGCAAGGTGCTGGAAAAAGTAGCAATGTTATGAAATGGTGTTCGGCTATCCGGCTCGTAATCCTTCCGGCTGCATTATTGTGCGGGGGGATTCCTGCCGGAGCGCAGGACATTCCTTCGCGATCGGGAGGAAAGACCATTGTAAAATCCCATCTTGATTCAATCCCGGCTGAAGATGAGGCTACGCGGTATTCCGGGTTGACTGATGCCGATTTTAAAATCGTGGCTAAGGAATTGGGCGTGGAAATAGCCGCAATCAAGGCCGTGGTGCTCATTGAAGCGGGGCCCCAGATGAAAGGCTTCTCCGCCCCCGGTGTCCCTGTGGTAAATTTCGACCGGACAATGTATAACCGCTTCCGCTCGAAAGCGCGCGGTGGGGGAGACCCTAATGCAAAGGTACCCAAAGGATTGTCGGGAACCGCTCTGAGTGAATGGACCCAACTTGTCAATGCCCGCAAAAATAATGCAGAGGCGGCCGATTTAGGCACATTTTGGGGAATGTTCCAAATCGGAGGGTTTAATTACAAACTCTGCGGATGTTCCTCCGTAGCGGAGTTCGTCAAGATGATGTCTTACTCCGAACTGCAGCAGCTTGAGCTTTTCGCCAACTTCATTACCAATGCCGGAATGCTCAACGACCTTAAAAATAAAAACTGGGCCGGCTTCGCTCGTAAATACAACGGCGCAAGCTATGCTAAACGAGGCTATCATACGAAGATGGCCAATGCTTACCAAAAATTTAAGAAATGAAAATCACTGATCTTAATCCCCGCTTAGTGTGGGAAATTTTCGATGAAATCACAAAAGTGCCGCGTCCGACCCATCATCTCGAAAAGATGGAGAAATTCCTTGTGGACTGGGCCATTCGACATAATATTGAAGTTCATACGGATGAAGTCGGCAATGTGATGATGCGCGTGCCGGCAACTCCGGGTCATGAAAACGCTCCGACGATTGTGCTTCAAGGTCATCAGGATATGGTGGCCGAAAAGACTCCGGACTCTACCCATGATTTTTTCAACGACCCGATCACGACGATCGTTGATGGCGAATGGGTTCGAGCCGACCGCACGACTTTGGGCGCTGACAATGGAATGGGTTGTGCCGCTGCCATGGCCTGCCTCATTGATCCTGATCTCGTCCACGGACCTTTGGAAGCCCTTCTCACAGTCGACGAGGAACAAGGCCTGATAGGCGCCAACGGTTTGCAACCCGGATTTATAACTGGAGAAATTCTGCTCAATCTCGATTCTGAGGAGATGGGCTCTCTCGTGGTTGGTTGTGCCGGCGGAAAGGTGACGACCTGCTATCTTCCCTTCCGAAGCGAACCGACACCCTCTGACCGTGTTTTCTTTAAGGTTAATCTGACCGGCCTCAAGGGGGGACATTCCGGAATGGAAATCAATCTCGGACGTGCAAATGCAAACGCTCAGTTGGCTCGCTTCCTCTGGGAGGCAAACCGCATTACGCCTCTGGAGCTTTGTGCCATTGACGGCGGAGGCTTGGCCAATGCAATCCCTCGTGATGCGCATGCTATTGTCGCTATCGAGCGCGAGGATGAAAATGATTTCCGAAACTTCGCCGTTAAATTCGGTGAAGAGATTCATGCAGAATTCGCCGCCGTGGAGAATTCCGACTTTAAGTTTGAGGTTAAAGAGGAACCGCGTCACGACCATCTTATCGACAGCGAAACCGCCCATCGTCTGATTGCCGCGCTCTTCGCTTGCCCGAATGGAGTCCAGGGAATGTCGGCAGCAATCCCCGGTCTTGTCGAGACTTCCTGCAACCTTGCTTCTGTAAAGATGACCAAAGAAAACGTTATCGAGATTGTGGTCCATCAGCGTTCTTCTGTCGATTCCCGTCGTGATGAAATCGCCGACCGTATTTCCGCTCTGTTCGGAATGATTGGAGCCGATGTCAAATTTGACGATGCCTATGTCGGCTGGAATCCCAATCCCGATTCGAGAGTGCTGAAGGTTGCCGAAGAATGCTATGAGAAACTGTTTGGAGCAAAACCCAAGGTTGAGGCTCTCCACGCAGGACTTGAGTGCGGTCTCTTCCTTGAAAAAATGCCTGCACTTGATATGGTTAGTTTTGGCCCGACCCTTAAGGATATCCATTCTCCTGCCGAGAAAGCAAATATCAAATCGGTTGAAGAATTCTATACCCTTCTGAAGGCCATGATAACAAAACTCGCCGAGTAATTCATATTTTTAAAGAAAAGAATGTTCGCTTCCCCACGGAGGCGAACATTTTCTTTTGGCCCATAGTTATATCATTGAATAGTGAAGAAATGAATGAATACGAAATGACAGATTTTTTATCAATAGGTGTTTTTATCGACGGCGGTTATTACGCAAAGATTAACCGGGCGCTCAAGGCTCAGGAACGTTCCATCATACGCGTCAGAAGCCTTTTTGACTTCATTAGCGACAGAGTTGCGGCTCAGGAGGGAATCCCTTATGCCGACTGTCAGATCACGGAAGCGCATTATTTCCGCGGACGATTCCGTGTAAAGGAGGCCTATGATAAACACTTGCTTTATAACGAAAGAAAATTTGAAGACACTCTGATAGAGAATGATGTCGTGTTCCATTACAAACATCTGCGTGAAGTGGAACGCGATGGTGTCACGGAAGTCGTGGAGAAAGGAGTCGACGTTTGGTTTGCCCTCGAAGCATACGAACTGGCCACTTTCCGCCATTTCGACTATGTCGTGCTCCTTACCGGCGACGCCGATCATGAAATGCTTGTCAGAAAGCTAAAGGCTCTAAAGACCAAAACCGTACTTCTGACGTGGAATCTCACCGATGTTGACGCAACCTCGCCGTTGCTCCGCGAAGAAGCCGGCCACCATTGGGAACTCTCCGAAATTCTCGAAGGCGACCCGAGACTCAAACGAATGCTTCTTTACAAACTTCGCGAACCGGCCGTGACTCCTTTGGGAGATAATTTCTGATTGAGCTCCTTTTCTTATATCTTAACTCAAGCAAATTGAATTATTAATGGATATGACTATGAAAACAAGAAGAATTTTTAAGACACTTGTGGCCATGTTGGCTTTCGTTGCTTCCGTTGCATTATTCTCTGCATGTTCAGAGAAATTGCCATCTGCGGAAGAAGTGGCAAAACGCATAGATGCCAAGGAAACGCTGTCAACCGCCGATTACACCGCAATGATTAACTATTGTGGCGAATATGCAAAGAAAGCACAGCCTCTGTTTGATATCATCAACGCTCAGCCTGATGCTTCCACTCCGGAAGCCGTTAAGGCCGCGGGGGAAATGGCCGACCTTTATGCCAACTATCGATACCTCGATATGTTCCGCACAGTTCTGGAAAACACCGACGAATCGGCTCTCGGAGCTGAAAATGTCGAGAAGGTCAACGAACTTAGCCGGTTCCAGGCTTTCCCCCTTCCCGAAGGTGCCGGTCCTGATCTAAATCAACCGGGAGTTGTCGGCCAGATTGAACAGATGCCCGACACCGATACAACAGGCGTGATTTCAACAGGGGTCGGCGAAGTGGTGAACCTCGAAGTCAAGAAATAAGCCATTATAGTTTGTTAAGGCGACAATGCAAAATCGAGATAATTTTGCATTGTCGTTCTTTTTATGTAATTTTGTGGGAGAAACAACGTTAATATAAGAACTGAGTACTTTTTGAATCCAACCTGAATATCTGATGTGTGGAATTGTAGGATATATAGGCAATGAAAATGTCTATGACATACTGATAAAGGGTCTTCACAGGCTCGAATATCGAGGTTATGACAGTGCCGGAGTCGCGCTCGTTGCTCCCGACGGGAAATTAAGTGTTTATAAAGCTCGGGGCAAAGTAAGTAATCTTGAATCTTTTTGCGCAGATAAGAACCTTGACGCACGCGCAGGTATTGCCCACACCCGGTGGGCCACTCATGGCGAACCTTCCGATAAGAACGCCCATCCTCATTTCAGCGAAGATGGGGAGATTGCTGTGGTCCATAACGGAACGATAGAGAACTATAAGGTACTGAAAGATGCATTGATTGCTCAGGGCTGCAAGTTTCATTCCGAAACCGACACGGAAGTGCTTGCCCAGCTAATCGAATATATAAGGGTCGAGAACCAATGTTCGCTCCTTTCGGCTGTACGCAAGGCTCTCCGTCAGGTTGTGGGGGCTTATGCAATTGCAGTTGTAGAAAAGAATAATCCCGATACGATAATCGCCGCTCGCCAGAGCAGCCCTCTTGTGATCGGAATCGGTGAGAACGAAATGTTCCTTGCTTCAGATGCTACCCCCTTTGTTGAATATACCAAAGATGTGGTCTATCTCAAAGATGGCGAAATTGCGGTTATTCAGCGTGGCAAGCCTCTGAAGGTGACTAATCTCGACAATGTGGAGACCGGGGTGGATGTCACGACTCTCCAGATGTCGATATCCGAGCTTGAAAAAGGAGGATATCCCCATTTCATGCTGAAGGAAATTTTCGAGCAGCCCCGAACGCTGCGCGATTGCATCCGCGGGCGAGTATCCGACGACGGAAAACGAATCAATATAAATGGAATAAACGACCATAAGGATAAGTTTCTCAACTGTAAGAGAATTGTGATTGTAGCCTGCGGAACGTCGTGGCATGCCGGTCTCCTTGGTCGCTATCTGATTCAGGAAATGTGCCATATTCCCGTTGTTGTGGAATATGCCTCTGAATTCCGTTACTCATATCCTGTGCTTGATGAAAACGACATTGTAATTGCCATCTCCCAGAGTGGTGAGACAGCCGATACACTCGCCGCAATTAAGATTGCGAAGAGCATGGGCGCATTCGTTTTCGGAATAAGCAACGTCGTCGGGTCCTCTATTCCACGTGAAACTTACGCAGGATGTTACATCCATGTCGGTCCGGAAATCGGGGTCGCTTCCACCAAAGCCTTCACCGGCCAGGTGATGGTGCTTACACTTCTCGCTCTCGGAATTGCTCAGCTCAGAGGCACAAAATCAGAAGATGAGATTCGCGCCCTTGGCGAGGAGGTGCTTCGGATTCCCTCTTATGTCGAGGAAGTGCTTAAGTTGGATAAAGAAATTCGCCGTCTCTCGCTTATTTATACATACGCCCATAACTTCCTTTATCTCGGACGAGGATACAGTTATCCTGTAGCCCTCGAAGGGGCTCTGAAATTGAAAGAAATTTCTTACATCCACGCAGAAGGATATCCTGCCGCGGAGATGAAACATGGTCCGATCGCCTTGATCGACCAGGAGATGCCGACCGTAATTATCGCTCCCCAGGATCATCTGTATGAAAAGATTGTCAGCAACGTCCAGCAGGTGAAGGCTCGTGGCGGAAACATCCTCGCCATAGTCACCGAAGGAGACTCCGTGATAAGGAACATAGCAGATCATGTGCTTGAAGTTCCTGTGATGCCGGAGTGTCTGACTCCGATCATTACATCAGTGCCCTTGCAGCTTCTTTCCTATTATATAGCGGTCAACAAAGGGAAAGATGTAGATATGCCCCGTAATCTCGCCAAATCCGTCACAGTGGAATAACAATTCTAATGGTGCCGGATGGGAAGACCCGCCGGCGCCTTACTTTCTGATTTGCAGCGAGAAGAACATTGTTGACAATATTTTATAAGCGTTAGCTAAGAGGAAATTAACGGAAAAGGATAAAATTTTTGAAATTTTTTTACCGAAAAATTTGGAGAACGAGGATAAATGATATAACTTTGCACTCGCAAAACGCCACAGACGAGGTGTGAATGCAAAGAAATAGGGTAGATACCAGAGTGGCCAAATGGGGCAGACTGTAAATCTGCTGGCTTACGCCTTCGG
>CAMWRW010000052.1 GCA_947176755.1 uncultured Porphyromonadaceae bacterium | reverse complement strand
TGGTCGTCATTTGCGGACGCGATTATATGGTGGTCGTCATTTGCGGACGCGATTATATGGTGGTCGTCATTTGCGGACGCGATTAATCGCGTCCCTACTGGGAAATGGGGATGACAGTTGGGAAATGGGGATACCATCCGGGAAATGGTGTTGATAACTTTTTAGATAAAAAATGCAAAATCGGAGTTTTGTTTTGTAAACTGTTTACAAAAATTTCACTAACTTTACGGTCCGAATTTGGGGAGGTCTGTCCTTACGGATTCTTTCTCTCTTTTCGGGGGATTCGGAATTTTTCGCGTTTTGTAATTTTTTATCATTTTTTCATCTATATGTCGTCGGAATCTTACCATATTCCAGCACTTCTTCCGGAAGCTATTGAAGGTCTTGCCATCCGACCGGGCGGGGTGTATGTTGACTGTACGTTCGGCGGAGGAGGCCATACCCGGGGAATTCTGTCGGCACTTGCCGAGTCGGGACGAGTCTATGGGTTCGACCGCGATAAGGAGGCGCTGGGGAATGCTCCGGAGGATAGTCGATTTACATTCGTACATTCTGACTTCCGTTATCTTTCGAACTGGATGGACTATCACGGGGAGGAAGGGGTCGACGGCATACTTGCGGACTTGGGGGTATCGTTCCATCATTTCGACAAGGCTGAACGGGGCTTTTCGTTCCGCAGCGATGCACCGCTGGATATGCGAATGAATCAGTCGGCAGGGATAACGGCTGCGGAGTTGCTGGAGGAAAGCGATGAACGACGGCTGGCAGACATATTCCGCACCTATACCGACCTCAGACAATCCGGGCAGTTGGCGAAAGCTATCGTAACGGCGAGGGACCACTCCCCTATCCTGACGACATTCGAACTTGCGGAAGTTGCGAGGAAGGTCATACCGCCGCAGCGGGAAAAGAAAGAGTTGGCCCAGGTTTTCCAGGCGCTACGCATTGCGGTGAACGATGAGATGGGATCGCTCCGGCAGATGCTTGAGGAGAGTCTTCAAGTGCTGAAACCGGGGGGACGTCTGGCGATTATCACATACCATTCGATAGAGGACCGGATAGTTAAGAATTTCTTCCGAAGCGGCACGCTTGACGGAGAGGTGGAGAAGGATCTTTATGGCAACGTAAAGACCCCGTGGAAACAGATAACGCGAAATCCGATTGTGCCGAGTGCGGAGGAGGTAGAGAGAAATCCCCGCTCGCGGAGCGCGAAGCTGCGAATCGCGGAGAAGAAAAAAGATGTTAGATGATAGATTTTAGATATTAGATATTAGATATCAGATAATAAATATTAGATAAGAAATAGAGGCAACCTAACGATATGGGAAGGATGACGGAGAAAGGGAAAGGGCGGAGTGTCGGAAAAGCGACATCAACGCGCAAGGGGAAAAAGAAAGCGGAGAAGAATCCGGAGGAGGAGAATTTCTCATGGATTCAGGAACTGCGCTACGGGCAATCGATCTCGGTTGAATTTTTCAAGAAGAACGCGTGGCTGCTGCTTGTGATAGTGGTTACGATACTTGCACTGATGGGACTACGCTACAAGACGAAGACGAAGATGGCGGAGATTAAGAAACTGCGGATCGAGCTTCAGCGAGCGGAGAGCGAGAAACTTCAAGAGAAGGCGGCCTACATGTCGCTCATACGAGAGACAGAGATGAAGAGGATGGTGAGGGAGCGCGGGCTTACGCTTGAATTTCAGGAGCAACCCCCATACGAACTAACGGAATAATAGAGAGATAGGAACAAGCAAAGATTCAACGGAGAGTTTTTCATAAGCAGAGGAATCGGGGAACGATGAAGCAGAACAACAAGACGCATATATTATTCAGATACGGACTGATCACGATAGCATTTATCGTGTTCGGAGTGTTTGTGATGATCAAGCTGTTCAAGACGACAGTAATAGACGCGGGGAAATGGAACGAGCGTGCTCGACAGACCTTGTCGAAAGTAGACACGATCTCGCCGGAGCGGGGGAATATCCTTGCATCGAACGGGAATATATTAGCGTGCAATCTAAAAGTATACGACATAAAGGTTGATTTACGCCATGACAAGATAAAGAAATTGCGAGTAGTGCCGTGGGCTAAGATCGACTCGTTGGCGGATTCACTTGACCGCTATTATCCGCGGGTGAGCAATCTGAATCAGCATCCGGACACGTTCGCGAAATATTCATGGCACACGCGGTTGAAGCGGGAGTTCGAGAAAGATCCCGAGAAGCGAAATCGGGCATTGCGGTTCGCCCAGAAGAAGACCCTTGAGGATTACGAAAAAATCCGGAGTTTTCCCTTTTTGAAGGATTTTAAAGGTAAAGGGTCGCGCATCCCCCTCTACAAAGAGGCTCGCAACATCCGGATGTATCCCTACGGCCGGATGGCCTACCGGAGCATAGGGCGAGTAAACGAGAACTCCAAGACGGGTCAGATCCACGGATATTCAGGACTTGAGAAAGACCTTGACACGCTACTCTACGGCCATTGGGGCCTTGCGAAGAAAGTAGCGTTGACGAACGGCATCACGAACTGGGTGACACAGGCGCCGGTAAGAGGATTCGACATCCACACTACGATCGACATCGACCTTCAGGATATGCTTGAGGAGGAACTGCAGCATATCCTGAAAGAATCGGGTTCGGACTGGGGCACGGCGATCCTGATGGAGGTAAAGACCGGAGAAATCAAGGCAATATCCAACATCGAGCGACTGGATGACGGCAGTTACGGAGAGGCGCTCAACCGGGCTGTGTTACCGTTTGAGCCGGGGTCGGTAATGAAGCCGATATCGCTGATGGTAGCCTTTGAGGACGGGCTTGTCAAATCGGTCAACGACATGGTGGACTGTTCGCCGTTCCAGAAGACGACGGACCCCCATGGCAGCGGGCCGAAGAACATGAAGCAAGTAATAGAGCAATCGTCGAATACGGGGATTGCGCGAGTAATCTTCCGCGGGTATGCCAACGCGCCGGAGCGCTGGCACGAGCGACTGAGCGGTTTGGGCTTTTTCGAGCCGATACGTTCGGGGATTGCGGGGGAATGTACGCCGCGGATACGGAAACTGACGGCGAAAGATGGCCGAGGCAACAATATCACGATGACAGCTCGGCACCTTGACCTTGCTCGCCAGGCCTACGGATACAACACAGAGCTTCCTCCCCTATTCACCTTGTCGGTCTACAACGCGCTTGCGAACGACGGAAAGTATGTCAGGCCGCACCTTGTGAAGAGTCTGATCGACGAGACAGGGCGGGACTCGATCCTACCGATCCAATATATCCGCGACAGCATTTGTTCGGCAAAGACGGCTCGGATGGTTCGGGAATGCATCCGCGAAGTAGTTTGGGGCGAGCATGGGACGGCACGCGCAGTCAGGGACGACCGCGTAGAGATCGCGGGGAAAACCGGGACGGCGTTTCCGGTAGAGAACGGCGTGTATAACAAAGCAAAGCGGCGTTATGCGTTCGCGGGCTTTTTCCCATACGACCGACCGCAGTACAGCTGCATGGTACTAATCTTAGGGAATGCGGGAAACTCGGCTAACCGGACGAGCGGACAGGTTATGAAGAACATGGCCGTGAAGATGTATTCCCGCGGACTGTTGAACAATGCGTCGACCTACACGGCAAAATTAGCCGACAGCAAGCCGATAGTGAGTGCGTCGACCGACGGCAGCCATTCAAAAGTAGCGACGGCGATAGGCGCCCCGAAGATAAAGCGAGTGAAAGCGGCGGAGGGGAGTGCGGAAGGGACCGTTCCGAACGTGATAGGCTACGATGTCCGATCGGCGGTGAAACTCCTTGAAGCGCGCGGGCTAAACGTAAGGATAAGCGGCAGCGGCCAGGTCGTGGCGCAGTCGATACCCGCGGGGAGCGCACTGCGGAAAGGGGAAATGATCAAACTGCATTTGAAGATTTGAAGATTTGAGGAATTGGGAATTGGGGAAAGAATAAACGATAGAAACAGATATATAAGTATGTGTACGAAATTATTTAATGCATCGCCTCATAAATTCTGAGGCGAACTTTAGAATCCGGCTTCAGTTGCTATGGCACCCCATAGCGCCTTCAGCCGAATCCAAAATTTCATCCACATACTTCATAATCCGATACGATAAATAATTTTGTACACATACTTAACAACATAAACAGAAAAGAAAATGACTGTGAAGCTAAGCAGACTTTTGGAGGAGATCCGGCCTCTTGAAGTGATAGGCGAGACAGAGAAAAATATAGTGTCGCTACAGAGCGATTCGCGCAAAGTAGAGAAAGAGGGGATGTTTGTAGCTGTGCGCGGCGTAACGACCGACGGACACAAATATATCCCGATGGTAGCGAGTGCGCATGTCGGGGCGATAGTCTGCGAAGAGTTGCCGGCGCAACTTGAGCAGGGCATCACGTATATCCGCGTGGAGGACACATCGGAGGCGTTAGGGCGCCTTGCGTCGGCCTGGTATGGGCATCCGTCGGATCAGCTGCGGCTTGTCGGAGTAACGGGAACGAACGGAAAGACGACGACCGCCACCCTACTCTACGAGATGGCAAAACTGGAGGGCTACAAAGCCGGGTTGTTGTCGACCGTGTGCAACTATATCCAGGATCGTGCGATACCGACGACACACACGACACCGGATCCATTGACGCTCAACGCCCTGCTGTCGGAGATGGTAGAAGCCGGGTGTGACTACGCCTTCATGGAAGTGTCGAGTCATGCAGCGCAGCAGCGCCGAATAGCGGGACTAAAATTCGCCGGGGCGATTTTCTCGAATCTGACCCGCGACCATCTGGACTATCACGGGACAGTCGAGAACTATATGAACGCCAAGAAGATGTTCTTCGACCAGCTTCCGGCGGATGCGTTCGCGCTTGTGAACCGCGACGACAAGGCGGGTCTATATATGACGCAGAACACGAAAGCGAAAGTCTACACCTATTCGTTAAGGAGCGAGGCTGATTTCCGCTGCAAAGTGCTTGAGACGCGCCTTGACGGGACACTTCTGGAGCTTAACGGCCGAGAGATAGAGGTACGGTTCACCGGGCGGTTCAATGCCTACAACCTGACGGCGGTCTACGGCGCATCGCTTCTGATAGGCTGGGATCCGGAAGAAGTAGCGGTCAATATGAGCCGACTCGTACCGGTAGCGGGACGCTTCCAGACCTTCCGGTCAGAGAGCGGAGTAACGGCGATAGTGGACTATGCCCATACGCCGGATGCGCTTGTGAATGTGCTTGATACGATACGGGACGTAGTAGGGGCCGACGGGCGGATAACGACCGTGGTAGGAGCCGGAGGGAACCGTGACCACGGCAAACGCCCGCTAATGGCACGCGAATCCGCCTGCCGGAGCGACCTGTTGATTCTCACGAGCGACAACCCCCGGGATGAAGAGCCCGAGAGCATCATATCGGAAATGAAAGAGGGACTGACCGCGGAGGAACTGAAGCGCACGCTTTGCATCACGGACCGCCGGGAAGCGATCCGGACCGCGCTCCGGATGGCGGAGCCCGGATCGGTGGTTCTGATCGCGGGGAAAGGCCACGAGCCATATCAGGAAGTAAAGGGAGTGCGTCATCATTTTGATGACCGCGAGGAGGTCGAGAACGCATTCAAAGAACTGTAAGGTATGCTATACTGGCTGACAGAGACGTTCAACACCTACGATTTTCCGGGGCGCCACCTGATGGGCTACATCACGTTTCGGGCAGGCATCTCATTTGCACTGGCGCTTGTGATAGCGCTCGTGTTCGGACGCAAGATAATCGACCGCTTACAGAGGATGCAGGTCGGGGAGGTGGTGCGCAATCTCGGACTCGAGGGGCAGATGCAGAAAAAGGGGACACCGACGATGGGAGGAGTGATAATCATCATGTCGATACTCGTGCCGTGTCTGCTGATAGGAAACTTAGGCAACATCTACATGATCCTGATGCTTCTCGCCACCCTCTGGATGGGGACGATAGGCTTTCTTGACGACTACCGGAAACTGAAATATCACAACAAAGATGGTCTGAAAGGGAAGTATAAAGTGACCGGACAAGTCGGTCTGGGCCTTGTGGTCGGGATCACGATGTGGCTATCGCCGTCGATAGTAATGCGAGAAAACCAAGAGACGATCACAGAAATCGGGAACGAGACAGAGATCGTGTTCAGCACTGACGAGATAAAGAGTCCGCAGACGACCATCCCGTTTGTAAAGAACAACAACTTCAACTACGAATGGCTAACGGACTGGACGGATAATCCGGAGACGAACCGGACACTGGGATGGCTGTTGTTTGTGGCCGTGGTGATAATCGTAGTTACGGCGGTCAGCAACGGAGCGAACCTAACGGACGGTCTTGACGGACTGTGCGCCGGGACGTCGGCGATCATCGGCGTGGCGCTGCTTATAATGGCCTATTTAGGAGGAAACGTGATATATTCGAGTTATCTGAATATCATGTACATACCGGGCACGGAAGAGCTTGTGGTCTATGCCGGGGCTTTCATCGGCGCTCTTGTCGGGTTCTTATGGTACAACGCCTTTCCGGCGCAAGTATTCATGGGAGACACCGGGAGTCTGACATTAGGGGGCATCCTTGCCGTGTTCGCCATTCTAATCCGGAAAGAGTTGCTTATCCCCCTGCTCTGCCTCATCTTCTTCCTGGAGGATTTGTCGGTAATGATGCAAGTCGGCTATTTCAAATATACGAAGAAAAAATATGGCGAAGGGCGCAGAATCTTCAAGATGACGCCTCTGCACCATCATTTTCAGAAAGCAGCGGATCCGGGAGCGGCAGTGAAATGGAACCATCCCGTGAATCCGATTCCGGAGTCGAAGATTGTGGTGAGATTCTGGATAGTCGGAATCCTGCTTGCAGCGCTAACGTTTGTGACGCTTAAGATCAGGTAATAAACTGCTTGCAGATCACAAACCTCTAATAACCAACAGACAACAGAAAATTATAAACCGGGGCACTCCGGAAGCAAAGACCCGAGCTTGAAGATAACAGGGAACTAAAAAACCGTGAAAATAGAGCGAAAGGATCGAAGAGAGGCGCCGCGGATAAAAAGAGAGAAAGAGATCCTGATGGAATCAAGAAATAATAACGAAAGACGTGAACGGCTTGTAGTTCTGGGCGGGGGTGAGAGCGGCACCGGGGCAGCCATCCTTGGAAAAGCAAAAGGGATGGACGTGTTCCTGAGCGACCGAGGAACACTTTCGGCCCAATATAAAGAGGAACTGGAACGAGAAGGAATCAGCTACGAAGAAGGGGTTCATACGCCGGAGCTGATACTCAACGCGACGCTTGTCGTGAAAAGTCCGGGCATACCTCCGACGGCCCCGATAGTGAAAGCGCTCGCCGAGCGAGGGACGCCGATATTATCGGAGATCGAGTTCGCGGGACGTTACACGGATGCGAAGATGGTGTGTATCACGGGGAGCAACGGAAAAACGACCACTACCCTACTGACCTACCACATCCTTAAAAGCGCCGGGCTGAACGTCGGACTGGCCGGAAACGTGGGGCGCAGCATGGCGCGTCAGGTGGCACACGAGCAACATGACGTCTATGTGATAGAGCTGTCGAGTTTCCAGCTTGAAAACATGTATGATTTCAAGGCGGATATTGCGGTTATCATGAACATCACGCCCGACCATCTGGACCGCTACGACCACAAGATGGAGAATTACACGGCGGCCAAATTCAGGATCCTGCAGAATCAGACCTCCGAGGACTATTTCATTTACTGGAACGACGATCCCGTGATAAAAGCGCAGCTTCAAGCGCTTCAGAGCGAGGCCAAGCGGATGCCCTTCAGCGAATATTATGAAGAGGATTCGGCTTCATACGTAGAAGATGGCATCATCCGATTCATCACCCCCCGCGAAGTGTGGGATATTCCGCGCGACCGACTGTCGCTTCCCGGGCTTCACAACCTCTACAACTCAATGGCGGCGGGACTAAGCGCAAGCATCCTTGATATCAAGAAAGATAAGATCCGCAAAGCGCTGATGGATTTCGAGGCCGTGGAGCACCGGCTTGAGTATGTTGCGACAGTAAAAGGGGTCAGATATATCAACGACTCGAAGGCCACGAATGTCAATTCGACCTGGTATGCCCTGGAGAGCATGACAGGCGCGACCGTGCTGATATTAGGGGGCACAGACAAGGGAAACGATTACAGCGAGATTGAAGACCTTGTGAAGGAAAAAGTAAAGGCCATTGTCTGCATGGGCAAGGATAACAGCAAGATATTGACCTACTTCGAAGGGAAAACGCCTATCATCGCCGACACGCATTCGATAGAGGAAGCGCTTCAGAAATGCGCCGAGCTGTCTGAAGAAGGAGACACAGTGTTACTTTCGCCCTGCTGCGCAAGTTTCGACCTGTTCAAGAGCTATGAAGACAGGGGGCGACAGTTCAAGACACTGGTCAAGAATATGAGCGAAGCGGAAAGCGCCAAATAATAAATGAAGAAGAATAAAAGAACTAACAATAAACAAGGATTTAGGGAACAATGAGCGAGAACAGCGATTTGTATGAAAAGATCACCATCAGGGAAACCGTAGACGGCCAGCCGACGACACCGCCGCCGTCGGCAGAAGCCATGGTGGAAGCAGCCAATGATAAAAAGAAGAAAGCCGCGAAAACGACGGCCAAGAAAAAGAACAGTCCCGATCCTTATATCTGGGGCATCTATATCATGCTGCTTGTGATCAGCGTTGTTGAGATCTTCAGTGCGTCGAGTTCCGAAGTATCGGGAACGAACGTCTACGGCCCCCTGTTGCGTCACGGAATGTTCCTGGTCGGAGGGCTTGCGATCGTGTTGTGGATGCAGCGGACGCCATATATGATAATCAACAAGTTCGCATGGGCGTTCGCGGGGATTTCGCTGATATTGCTTGTGATATCGTCGATGATGGGAGTCGAGATCAACGGAGCGTCGCGCGCGATCCGGATAGCGGGACTAACGATTCAGCCGGCGGAGATCGTCAAGTTGTCGGTGGTCTGTCTGCTGGCCTCGATACTGGGCAAGACGCAGACCCCCGGAGGCGTGTCGAACACGGGGGTGATTACGTCGGCGATAGTAGTCGTGGTGTTCGGAGCGTGCCTGTGGAAGAACGGACTGACTAACACGATACTTCTAATGTCGGTGAGCATCTGCATGATGCTGATCGGGGGCATCCAGTGGAAAAAATTCATGTATGTGATGGCGACCTACGCCGTGGGCATCGGGGCGTTGGTGATGGTGAAATATGTCACGCCGAGCACGTCGGAGTTTGACGAAGTAGCGCAGGAACAGGCACTCTACGCATCGGCGCGGACCGGGACCGAGGGTGTGACCATCGGAGGGAACAACGACGGACGCGGCCGAGCTGACACTCATATCGGACGAATCAAGCGCTTCTTCAGAGGCGTATCGCCCGACGATCCGATCGACGACATGAACCGTCAGGTTATCTTCTCGAAATTCGCACAGGCCAACGGAGGGATGTTCGGCCAAGGACCGGGGAACTCACGCGAGAGCGCCCGACTGCCGCTTGCCTTCTCCGACTATATCTATTCGATCATCGTGGAGGACACGGGCTTCGTCGGAGGGGCATTGATATTGCTTCTCTTCCTGCTGCTTGTGGCGCGAGCGGGCCGAATCGCCTACAAATGCTCGCGAGCGTTTCCTGCGTTCCTGATATTGGGATGCGCGGTGATGATAGTGTTCCAGGCTCTGGTCCACATGGCGATCGTGACGGGATTGTTTCCTGTTTCGGGTCAGCCGTTGCCGTTCATATCCAAAGGAGGAACGTCAGTGTTGGTGATGTCGGCGGCGATAGGCATCATGTTGTCGGTGAGCCGTTATGCGGCACATTCCGGCGACAAGAAGCAGATCCGCGCAGAAATCAAGGAGCTTCCGGAGGATATGCAGGCAGCCAACTACAGCGCATCGTGAGCGGGCAGTCGCGCTTGTCAGCGGGGCTCGCCTGTCGGAAGGCTCGCTGAAGCTCACCTCCTGTACAAAAATTAGCGGATACCGACCACAATCAAGGCTAAGCAATTTTTGGGAGGCTTGACAGAGCGCGATCGGGCTGAGCGAGGGATTAGGGATGGAGATGAAAATAAAAAAGAAGATAGAAGATGGGAAAACGAAAATATAAGATACTGATAAGCGGCGGAGGCACCGGGGGACACATCTTCCCGGCGCTTGCGATCGCCGGGGCTCTGAAACGGAGATTAGACGCCGACATACTGTTTGTCGGGGCAGACAACCGGATGGAGATGGAGAAGATACCGGCTGCAGGATATGATATCAAAGGCTTACCCGTGGCAGGGTTCGACCGGAAGCGCCCGTGGCGGAACATCGGAGTGTTGCTGAAACTGCGCAAGAGCATGCGTATGGCCCGACAAATCGTAAAAGAGTTCAAGCCTGACATCGCGATAGGTGTTGGCGGCTACTGCTCCGGGCCGACATTAAAGGCGGCCCAGAAAGCAGGGGTCCCCACCCTGCTTCAAGAACAGAATTCCTACGCCGGAGTCACCAATAAACTGCTTGGAGGGAAGGCGGAAAAAATCTGTGTCGCCTACGACGGGATGGAGCGTTTTTTCCCAAAAGAGAAGATAGTAAAGACGGGGAACCCTGTAAGGGCGACCCTGACGGCAAAGAAAGATAAGCAAAAGGCACGCGAGAGCTTCGGGCTACATCCTGACCAGCCGACGTTGCTCGTAGTCGGGGGGAGTCTTGGAGCGCTGACACTCAACGAGAGCATGGAAAAAGATCTCTCGCGGATACTGGAAGCAGGCATCCAGGTGATCTGGCAGACCGGGAAAAACTTCGGGACGCGTGGAAAAGAGGCCGCACAGCGCCTGAAAGGGGCCGTAGTGACGGAATTCATCACGGACATGGGCTCGGCGTACGCAGCGGCGGATTTAGTGGTATCGCGAGCGGGCGCGGGTTCGATAAGCGAGCTCGAACTGTTAGGGAAACCGGCAATACTTGTGCCGTCGCCGAATGTAGCCGAAGACCATCAGACCAAGAATGCCCGCGCGCTGTCCGAGCGAGGAGCAGCGATCCTGTTGGCAGACACCGAAGCGCGGGAAAAACTCGCCGACACAGCCATCAAGACGATCAGAGACCGGGCGGGACTTGAGAGCATGGGAAAAGCGATAAGCGCCATGGCAGAGCTCGAGAGCGACGAGCGGATAGCTGATGAAGTGGAGAAAATACTTGACCGAAAAGGATGAAAGAGAGAGAGAGCACTCCCCTACCGAGCCGACTTTATTTCGTTGGAGCCGGGGGGATTGGCATGGCCAACCTTGTGAGATATTACCTCCGCCACGGATCGGCCGTAGCGGGATATGACAGGACATCAAGCGACCTTACGCGAGCTCTTGAGAAAGAGGGAGCGACGCTAACATATCAAGCGGACCCGGCGAACATACCGGAGGCGTTCCGCAACCCGACGGAGACGCTCGTGGTCTACACGCCGGCCATCCCGGAGAGCAACCCGATTCTGAAATATTTTCGGGAGAACGGTTACGAAGTAATAAAGCGGGCGGCTCTTTTGGGGCGGATCACGCGGCACACGAAAGGGATATGTGTGGCGGGTTCGCACGGGAAGACCACGACAAGCTCCATGATAGCGAATATCCTCCGCCGGAGCAAAGCCGGATGCACGGCCTTTCTCGGGGGGATTCTGCGCAACACGGGGAGCAACCTCGTGCTTAACGAAAGCTCGGAATACAGTGTGATCGAGGCCGATGAATATGACCGCTCGTTCCATCATCTACGGCCGTGGCTGGCGGTAGTGACAAGCACGGACCCCGATCATCTTGACATCTATGGAGACGAGACGCACTATCTGGAGGCGTTCACCCGCTTCACGGAGCTAATCAGCAGCGGGGGGTATCTGTTGACCCACACAGGGCTGAAATACCGACCGAACCCCGCAGAAGGGGTAACGACCGTGACCTACAGCGGGGGGGCGGAAGGAGACTGGCACGCCGAGGATATAACCTACGGAGAGGGGACTTTGACATTCACCCTTGCGGGTCCCGACGGCATCCGGATCGAGGGACTTAGTCCGGGCGTACCGGTAGAGATCAACATAGACAATGCCGTTGCGGCGGCAGCGGCGGCGCATTATGCCGGAGCGACGGAGGAAGAGATCCGGGAAGGACTGAAGAGCTTCCAGGGGGCAAAAAGACGGTTTGAAGTATGGTTGGACGGCACGGAGCGCCCCGGAGGGCCCGTACTGATCGACGACTACGCGCATTCGCCCAAAGAGGTGGAGGCATCCATCCGTTCGGTCAGGAAGCTCTACCCCACTCGGGAATTAACCGTGATCTTCCAGCCCCACCTATACAGCCGGACAAGAGATTTCGCGGAAGAATTTGCGGAGGCACTGTCCGGAGCCGACCGGGTAATAATGCCGGAGATATATCCGGCGCGCGAAGAACCGATAGCGGGGATCAGCACCGAAACGATACTGAGCCGAGTAAAAAGTCCGGAAAAGAGTTATATCGAACGCAAAGATTTGCTAATTGCGATAAAAAATAGTAATTTTGGGATTCTAATGACCTTGGGGGCGGCTGATATAGATCGGTTGCTACCCGAGATAAGTCGTATCCTAAAGGGAGAGTCATAAAAGATTCAAGGGAAAAGAAGGATAAAGGGAAAGCGAGATGAGCGTAAGCAAATCGACGATACTGAAATGGGTGATCCTGCTGATACTGGCGGGTTACAGCTGCTGGATGGTAGTCTGGGGCCATCAGGAGGCGGCGCGCCACTCGTGCAGCGGGATAGAAGTGGAAGTCAGCGGCGGGAGTCACGGAGCGATGGACAGCGTGATCAAGCGCGGAGTGCTTCAGGAGCTGGAGAAATATCCGGAGCCGATCAAAGGAGTCCCGTTGAATCTGCTGAACACCCACAAGGTAGAGCGATATCTATCGAGTCTGAGCAACTTCGAGGGGGTAAGCTGCATGTTGACCTCACGCGGGGTTCTGCATGTGAAAGTCACTCCGCTGATACCGGTAATGCGGGTATTCTTCAGAGATAACTCGTACTATATCAACAAAGACGGGAAGCATATCCAGTCGAGTCCGGAGTTTCATACGGATGTTCCGGTGGTAAGCGGAAATTTCACGCATGACTTCCAGCCCCGGGATGTATTGCCGTTGTTGAACTACATCAAGGGAGACCGGATGTTGCGGGATTTGACAAACATGATAGTTGCGGAGGGGCCGAACGACCTGCTGATAGTGCCGCGTGTACGAGGCCATGTCGTGAACTTCGGGGATACGACGCGGCTACGGGAGAAACGGGAGGCCTTAGCGTTGTTTTACCGCAAGGTGATGCCCTACAAAGGATGGGAGGAATATGACACGATCTCGGTAAAATTCCGAGGGCAGGTAGTTGCGACGCGTCGCGACAAGAGCCGGGTTAACCACGGGGAGGAAGATTATGAGGAAGTAGACCTTGAAGAGGGGACGCTTCCGCAGGCAGATGTGCCGGAATAGCCGGGAGCAAGGCAAAGGCAGATGCTACGGGCAATGCGATAGGCAAAATGGATTGAGAAGATATGAATCAGGAAAGATATGTAGCTGCGATAGAAATCAGCAGTTCAAAAATAATAGCAGTAGTCGGGAAGGTCCAGAACAACGGCCAACTTGAGATCATCGCCACCGAGCAGGAGAGATGGGTTGAGGGCGTACGCTACGGGATCATCCAGAACCCGGAGGAGACCGCGACGCGAATCCGCCGGATATTGGACCGACTCCAGCGCAAGCCGGCCGTTCAGCCGCGGGAGATAACGGGCCTGTATGTAGGACTGTCGGGGCGATCACTAAGGAGTTTGCCGACGGAAGTAGGCTTGAACTTGCCGCCTGACACAGAAATCAACGACGACATATTGGGACGGCTGCGAGCATTAGCTCTTAAGGCAGCGATAGATTCCTCGTTGGAGGTTGTGGATGCGATTCCGCGGATCTATACCGTCGGCAAATCACAGACCCATTCGCCGAAAGGGGCCATAGGGGACAGAATCAATGCGATCTACGATCTGATAGTCTGCCGCCCCGAACTACGCAGAAACATAGAGCGGACGCTTACAGACAAGGTAGGGATCCATATAGAAGGCTACATCGTGACGGCATTAAGCACGGCGCAGGTGATCCTGTCGAGCGAGCAGAAGCGTCTCGGCTGCATGTTTGTCGACATGGGAGCGGAGACGACAGAAGTCAGCATCTACAAAGGGGGCCATCTGCAATATTTCGCGACCTTACCGCTCGGAGGGCGGAACATCACGCGCGACATCACATCGGAGCGACTGCTTGAGGAGAAAGCGGAAGAGCTGAAAATCACGATCGGGAACGCCCTGCCGCGCGACATTTCGACGAGTATGAATGTTGACGGAGTGCGGACGTCGGAAGTGCTGAATCTGGTTGTAGCTCGAAGCGAAGAGATTGTGGCGAACATCGTAGAGCAGATCAGTTACGCAGGCCTCAAAGAGGCGGATTTGCCGGCCGGAGTCATCTGCATAGGCGGGGGTTCGAAGCTGAACGGCATCCTTGAGCTGATAGCGAATCAGACGGGGATGAAAGTGGAGCGCGGAGGGCTGCCGTCATATATAAGAATCGAGGATGGGAAAGCCCATCAGATGGAGATGATGGAAGTGGCAAGCGTTCTTTATTCCGGGGGGATGAACTCCGAAGGAGAATGTCTTGCGAAACCCAAGGCAGAGTTGCCGAAGACAGGGGAAGGAAATCCCGAAGAGAGAGAAGAAGAAGAAAGAAAGACGCGAGAGAAAGCTCAGAAGAGCAAGTCAAGTTTCTTCAAATCATGGGGAGAGAAAATCTCGTCGATATTCGGGGCTCCAGACGACGACAATTCAGATTTGATAGAATAGGAAGGAAATATGAATATAAACAGCGGGATCGGGAACGATCTACACGATATATCAGACACTACAGGGTTCGAGGAGAACGACAACTCCGGGGCGATCATCAAAGTGATCGGAGTTGGCGGAGGGGGAGGCAACGCCGTGAACTACATGTTCCGACAGAACATCCGCCATATCAACTATGTAGTGTGTAACACCGACAACCAGGCACTTAAGATGTCGCCGGTGCCAACACAACTCTTGTTAGGGCCGGAGATCACCCACGGCCGCGGGGCGGGAAATATCCCGGAGAAAGGCCGGGAATGCGCCGAGGCGAGCGTAGAGGATATCCGCCGCCTGTTTGAGGATGAGACAGAGATGGTGTTCATCACGGCAGGAATGGGAGGAGGCACGGGCACCGGAGCGGCACCGGTAGTGGCACGCGAGGCCAAGAAAGCCGGAATGCTGACAATCGGCATCGTGACCGTGCCGTTCATGTTCGAAGGGGAGAAGAAGATTCTGAAGGCCCTTGAAGGAGCGAAACAGCTTCAGGAACATACCGATTCGCTGCTCGTGATCAACAACGAGAACCTTATAGAACTCTATCCGGACCTGAACTTCTTCAACGCCTTCAGCAAAGCGGACGACACACTCGCGAACGCCGCGAGGAGTATATCGGAGATAATCTCGGAGCCATGTTACGTGAACGTTGACTTCCAGGACGTCAAGACAACGCTTAAAGAGAGCGGGTCGGCGATTATCGCGACGGCGATGGGAGAGGGGGACCACCGAATCACGGACGCCCTTCAGAACGCGCTGCATTCCCCGCTGCTGAAAGCACACGACATCAACACGTCGAAACGACTGCTGATAAAGTTTATGTGTGCGAAAGACTCGAAGAACCCGATCAGGGCCGAAGAGATCGCGGAGATCAATGCCTTCACGTCGAAACTTCCCGAAACGATAGATGTGAAATGGGGAATCGGGGATGATCCGACGCTTGAGGACAAAGTAAAGATCACGGTATTGGCATCGGGCTTCAAGGTAACGATCCGAGAGAAAGCCGAGAAGGATGAGATCGTGTTCGATTCGGACGCGGAGACGACGCCGGAAGTAAAGCAGAAACATATCGACGAGCAGGATGAAATCGCGCAGATGTACGGTCAGGAGAAGCTGATCAAGAAAAAGCGAGAGGCTGCCCGACTGAAATATGCGATTCTGAAGCCGGAACAGTTTGATGACCACGAACTGATCTCCCTAATCGAGAGATGGCCGACCTACAAGAGGCCGAAACAATTCAATGAAGAATTCAACCAACTGGCGAGTCGGCCGGAGCTTGGCCGAGGGACCGGGACGCGCAGCGATCGCGATGGCCGGACCGGCATCTTACCGGGCATGGAAGGTCAGGATGGGGATACGATAGTATTTTAAAACAGAGAAATATTCGATATTCGAAACAGATGGAGACGCAATATCCGATGGTAGCCAAGACATTCGCAGGTCTTGAAGATGTGTTGCGCGACGAGCTGATCAGCTTGGGCGCGGAGAATGTTGAGATGGGACGCCGGATGGTAAGTTTCGAGGGAGACCTCGAGATGATGTACAAGGCCAACCTTTGCTGCCGGACCGCACTGCGGATACTGAAGCCAATAGAGAAATTCACGGCCTACGATCCCGACGAGCTCTATGACATCGTCAGGGAGATCGAATGGGAGAAGTATATGACCTCCGACACGACGTTTGCGATCGAGACGACCGTAAACAGCGAGGAGTTCACCCATTCACGCTATGTTACATATCGGGTGAAGGATGGGATCGCCGACCATTTTCAGGATAGAGAGGGGAAACGGCCGTCGATTCGCCTGAAGGGGGCTGATTTGCTGCTGAATGTCCATATCGACGGGGACAGAGTAACGATCTCGCTTGACTCAAGCGGGGAACCGCTGTCGAAACGAGGCTACCGCGTGGAACAGACAGAAGCACCGATAAACGAGGTGCTTGCAGCGGGAATCATCCTCAAGACCGGATGGCGAGGAGACTGCAATTTCGCCGATCCGATGTGCGGGTCGGGGACGTTCCTGATCGAGGGAGCGCTGATAGCGGCCAATATCAATCCCGGCATCTACAGAGAGGAGTTCGCCTTTGAGAAATGGCCGGATTTTGATGCAGATCTGTTTGAAAGTCTGTATAATGATGACAGCGGGGAGCGTGAATTCAATTTCAAGATTTACGGGGGCGATATAGACCCGGAAGCGGTGACTATAGCGCGAAAGAATATCAAGTCGGCACAGGTTGAGAACATGATCGAGCTTACCTGTCGGCCGATGTCGGATTGGACCGAGAATCCCGAGCCGGGGATTGTGGTGATGAACCCGCCCTACGGACAGCGACTGAAGCCGGACGACCTTGAGGCATTGTTCAAGGAGATCGGACGGAACCTAAAGCGCAATTTCACGGACTGGACGGCCTGGATTATAGGGCCGGATAATGAGAATTTCGATTATATCGGTCTGAAGCCAACTCTTAAACTGCCGTTGCTAAACGGCAGCCTTGAATGCTCGCTTCGCGAATTTGAACTCTTCGGAGGGCGCTATAATGATTTCCGCGCCGACGGGAAGAAACTATCGCGCAATGAGGATCCGGACGGTGAGGAAAAACGTCCTCGCAAGATGCGCAGAATCTCTGACGATGAATGGAAGCAGGAGACGCGGAAGTTCGGAGGAGAGAGGAGAGACAGAGGAGAGAGGAGAGATAGAGGCGAGAAGAGGGGCGAGAAGAGAGTTGAGAGAGGAGGAGAGAGAGGAGATTATTCCTATTCACGCTCCAAATCTTTCGGCGACCGCGACAGAAAGCCTTACGGCGACCGCGACAGAAAGCC
>CAMWRW010000051.1 GCA_947176755.1 uncultured Porphyromonadaceae bacterium | reverse complement strand
TTATGCCGTTGGTGGCGATGCCGTATTTACCACCGAGCAGGTCGGAGCCTTCGATATAGAACTTGTTGATGTCTTCTCCCTGATACTGTATCTTTCCAGATCTCTCCACATTGATACCCGGCATACGTTTGAGCACGTCACCGATTGAGCGGTCTTGTGCCTGCGCGAAACTTCCGACACTGTAGGTTACCGTGTCTCCTTGCTCCCTGATACGGTCAGCCTTGACCGTTACCTCTTTCAACAGCGTCGTGCCCGGTTCGAGATAAACGGTGAGGGGAAAAGAAACACTGTCGAGAGGTATCGTATTCTTGGCAAATCCCATCATCGACACCTCCAGCCGGCAACTTGCCACTGACGGCAACGACATAGCAAAGCCACCATCGCCTTTCGATGTGGAGTATTTCTTTATCTTGCCGTCAGGACCCTTGACAATGACAGAAGCCGCTGTCAGTGGTTCATTGCTCACTTTATCAACGACTATACCGGACACATTAATTTGTGCAACAGCATTCGTAATAGAAAACATAAACAAAAGAAATATGATGATATGTCGCATCTGAAATATTTATCGCTTACATGTTTTTTTATTAATTATCTGAGATTAAAGCAGTTTGTAATCTTTGAAACTGACGGCGAGAAATATTGAAATACGAGGCAATATCTTCGTATGATGCAATTTCAGTTATCCAAGGATAGCGGTGAAGCAATCGGAGATACCGCCGTGCAGGATATGAATACTAAATTATGGAAATTGCTCAACCTTCACTCTTCCGAACCTATATTGTATGGAAAAATGTATGATCCATTCTGTACCTTTATGGTCTCAGTTAGAGTGGAATAATTATTGTTGTATTCTCCTTTTGTATTTGCGCGAAAAATTTTCAAAATGAAACTATCTTCCGGAAGTTCCTCTATTTTAAAGGTAGCATCAACATCACAAATACAGTCTGCTAAATCAGAAGACGGATATTCGACTATTGTTATCGTTCCGTTTTCATAGAATGCTTTGACATTCACCTTTTCAAAATCGCAGGGGTATTCGAGAGATTTGAAGAAACATTCAGCCGTCTTTCCTGAAATTCTTATTTCAAAGGTAGGGGTAACGTCATTGTCAGCCTCAATATCTGACGCTCTTGAACCAAGGCAATCCGTATTCTTTAGCTGAGACAAATATGGATAACGTGATGCCAAATCTTCGGTACTTGAACAAGACCCTAATGTGATGAGCATAAAGGATGCTATCACGAAAATAATTGTGAGTTGCAGTTTCATAATTCTATTGGATTTTAATTTTCTTTCCATTCATTATATATATGCCGGATTTAAGATTGGATACGGCTTCATCCTTACTATTGAAAGTTCCAATCATAATTCCTTGAAGGTTATATACTCTAACCGGACAATTATCCGCATTGAAAGGACATGAAATTGCGGAAGCATAAGAACTTTTCGGAAGATGTGCGTTAAACCATTCAATATTTCGACTAAGTGCCGTTTTGATTCTTTCTGCTCTTAATTCAGCGGTCTGTGTCGGATCTTCATTCCATCTTTCACAATCTTTGTTCCACGCCGATGCAAGAGGTAATACTGACGTGTCAATATACTCATATATTTCTGATAACTTATTTGGATATATTTCATCCCATACATCTGCAACAGCTTTACAGAAACTATCATATTGGATAATTTCTCCAATCCAGTGTGGAGTAAAACCGTAATGAACTTTCATCTTAAAAGTATAATCAGTTTTATCTCGGTTATAACATACCAGATCCCAAATAGGGCCGGCAATCCATTTGGAATTATTGCTTAAATCTTTATGCAGATAGAAACTGCCATGAAAGCCGTCGGGATTATCCATGACTTCCTGCAAGATAAAGAAACGAGCCATGCTCTCGACATCAATATGTTCTTCCCATTCGATAGAAGTTTTATCAGCGGAATAAATAGCTGAGTTTATGGACTTGAATTCGTTGGTTAGCCATTTCAACTGAATATCTGACAAATCTTCGGGAGAATGATAACGCAAAGTAAGGTTCCAGCGATTACATTCAGGAATGGTAATCTGACATTCATCATGATAATTATCCACCTCAACAAGCCAACCGCCAGTTATCAGTTCAGGGTCGGTTTCCTGATCCTTCTGTTCGTAAATATTCACTCGATTTTCATCTATGCGTATGGTTTCTGTTAGAAAATACAATCCGATGTAGTCGCCATTCAGCACAACCTCAACCGGTTTGAAACTCGGAGTCCAAACCATGTCCATAAGTTTTCCTAATTGAAAACCGGCTACGGTGTTTTCGGTAGGTTTGAGCAAAGCCCAATGCTTGTTTTTGGACATACCCATTATCGAGGTCTTTTGTCCAAGTTTAATTTTATATGGTTTCTTTGCTCCTTTCCATGAAGAGTGACCTCTGCCTCGAATTTGTAGAGGTAGAGGTTTATCCTCGGTCCCGAGAGCTTCAATCCCTTCTATGTCCATTGGGTCGAGTCTATAAAAGGCATTCAGGTATACTTCTTTAGATACGATGGGACTGTGGTTCTCAGTATCAATATACAAGACGGGTAACGTGCCGGATATTGACACGACCGATTGAGAAGGAGGTATACTTGCCTCTATATCTTCAGTGCATGAAATTAAAATGACCAAAGATAACAAACATCCGAT
Organism: uncultured Porphyromonadaceae bacterium; assembly: GCA_947176755.1. Classification (GTDB taxonomy): domain Bacteria; phylum Bacteroidota; class Bacteroidia; order Bacteroidales; family Muribaculaceae; genus Lepagella. The sequence continues at coordinate 15,076 of CAMWRW010000051.1, read as the reverse complement.
GTCTTTGATAAAATTCCGAAATTTATATTTCATTGTAAAAAGATATAATCGTTAATGTAATTGCAGATACAAAATTACTCAACTCTAACCATACCCCCTGTACACTAAAGTGTACAATTGCAGTTCAGGGATACATTTGTACACAAAAGTGTACGGGATTACTTGGTTACAAGCACTAATTTTGTGTCAAAATATCTGATTTATGGAAATACAAGGAGGACTGTCTGAAGAATTGAAAGAGAAAATCGCAGGAACAAAAGTTGCCATCATAGGCAACCAAGCGGTTGATTTGGTAGAAACTGCTATAAAACGAATGGGATTCAGAAATACCGTTGTCTTATCAGAAAATTCAGATTTGCCGGAATGTGATGTTGTAATCTGTACTTCAACAACGAAAGAAGAATATCGGAATATGCTGACGCACTACAAGACTTCAAGCGTATCAGTCATAGGTGCCTTTAATTTCGGCATCGGTGCTTGCGTCTCGGTGTTTGATCCGGCGTCATCACTTCCTCATTTCATCGAAGATAAGTATGGGGACAATGTAGTTGAGTCCATGCTGAAATATACAGACGGATACAGCAAATTCTGGTTAATATCGCAAAACGGATGGGTCGAATATGCAAAAAAATGGATGGAGGCAGAGGAACTATGCTTCTCAATTGGTGAGAATACTATGACAGCAATGGCGGCACACCTGCTTATCGCTGTTGTCGCAGGAAACAAGGTTAAGACATATCCGAAGTTCTATCTCTCAACAATAGCAAACGATATAAATTAGACAAGTTTGTAGTTTGTTGCGTATGATATAGCCTCGCTAATGTTGCTTACTCCGAGTTTCTCATACAATCGTCGCCTTGCAGTCTTCACTGAGTCTAAAGTGATATGGATCTTCTCAGCGATTGCATTCATGGTAAGACCCTGAATTGATAGGGTGATGATTGCTTTCTCCGTTTCGTTCAAAGCCGGGACGGAACGCTTTTCCCATGTATGGCCTGACAGGTCATATTCCCAGTATTCCGATTTATCCCGGCTGTGCATTGTTATGTGTCCTGCTTCGGAGTGTGACGAAAGAGATACAACCGACAATCCAAGCCATACAGCTCCGTCAGACTGACACGCAAGGGCTGTCAGCTTATGGTTGATGAGTATTTTCTCATGTCCGTTCAGCAAGTGGAAATCATAGGATATTGTGTATTTGCTCTTTTCCTCCAATGGAACATCATTGATGAACGAGAATCCTGCCTTGTTTATCTCAAGCAGCATATCGATTTCATTAGCCGGGACATGATCTATATAGAACTGATACCCCTCGCTTTTAACAGCATCAGCCGACATTCCACAAAGAAAAAGAGGATTGGGTGACACATACAGGAAGTTTTTGCGGAAATAGTCGATGATATAGACACTCTGATAGGTGGTATTTGCAAAAGCTTCGGCTGTACGCACGAAATTATCGGCAAGCCCATAATCGGGTTCGCCATGCACAGCGTTACCGGGATAGAAAAAGTCATTTACTCTTTTATCATTCATAGTGCGTAAAATGGGGTACGTTTTACAAAATTACGCATGAATGAGGGAAAATAGTATCGCCTTCTCTGGGAAATTGTCTCGGAGAAGGCGAATTATAAACTTGGATTTATAATTTCATCTTTAGAAAGAGTCTTTAATGATTTCTCTGATTCTCTGAAGCTGACGGCGTGATATATCGAAACACAAAGCAATATCCCCGTAAGATGCAATATCAGTTATCCGAGGATAGCGGTCAAGCAGTCAAATTTTTTTAATGTGTGGCGTAATACCATTTTGTGTTATTCTTATCAGCGGCTCTCTGACTTACACTTGGATCAGACGTTGTAATCCCTGAGTAACGGTTGATTTTTATAGGACCACGCGTAGCTGTATAGAATTGAGCTGTATTTGTCTTATATGGAACAAGTTCATTCAACCTCATCTCAAATTCAAATTTCATGTTTTCAGGAGCTACATTCTGTTCAAACATCAAGTTTATGTAGTCACCGAAATCATAGAAAATTGTAGGTGAATAACCATCCAAATTCTGAAGCTGCCCACGCTGATAATCATCAAAGGAATATATGCTATTGACATATCTCATGAAACTTGCCATCTCATCAATTTTGGATAGATCGGTAACGGAAAGAGTACCGCAAGGAACAGAATAGTTTGAATAAAACTCGTAGAAATCATCACATATCGCCTTATAGTCAGGTGTACCGAGAAGATGTTTTCCCATAGTTGCGTAAGGCATTCCGTATGCCATGACTTCGCAGGTTGAAGCTATCAGATAATCCGCTGCATCCTTTAATTCGTAAGCAACTTCAATGGAGGACATATAACAATCATCAAACAGAATATACTCCATCTTAACACCTGTGTTTTCAATAGCTGCCGACAATGTTGATATGTCGGTCTGGAATTCCGATGTGGTTCCTCCGAAATAACGTGTGAGAGGTCTGTCAGTGTAATCCCAATGTAGTTTTTCCTGTGAACGCAAGGTTCTGCTTGCCTTGACCGGGAGCCAGCCCATGCCATGACAGCCAATAATCATTGAATACCTCTTTGCAGGAGCATACGAGATAACATCTTCAAGAATCTGAGTGATTCCAGCCTCAGTAGTGAAAGCAGGATATGAGTATGGTTTAATGTCAATCCTTTGACATTCTCCGTTTTCATATTTAATCTCAAACAAAGATGCATCTGTCGAGGTCTTCGAAATGAAAACTATAACTCTTTCGTTACGCAGTCCACCTATTTTCTCTATGCAGGATTCCATATCCTTGATATTCTGATAGAAGTAGCTCGTAAGGTTGGAAGACCACGGCAAATACATGAATAGGGTCTTCTCATTCAGTTCTTCCTCGGGTATTGGCTCGTCAGACTGGCTACACGAAGCAAGAAACAACAACGGGAGTAATAAAATTACTATGTATTTTTTCATTGCCAAATTGGTGATTTATATTAATTCAGATCCATCAATTATTATGTAATGTTCTTAGTACTCGCACTAAAATAAGACCCAAGAATTCTTCACACATCATCGGCACTATAAATTTAGTATTACCGACAACGTATCTGCAACCTCGTGATCTGCACCACTCGCTTGATATTGCTGGGAAGAAAAAATCTTTTTCTACAACTGTTCATTTCGCATAAGATATATTACAATATACAAAATTACGCACGAAAGAGAGAAAATAGTATCGCCTTCTCTGAGAAATTGTCTCTGAGAAGGCGAATTATAAACTTGGATTTATATTTTGAGGGGAATTACTGCTTCAATAAAGCCTTTTTAATGCGGCAAAGCGTAATCGGATCTATCTGGAGATACTCTGCTATCTCTTTCTGAGGTACGTCCTGCTCAATCTGCGGATGCTCGTTGATGAGGTCAACGTATCGTTCTCTTGCAGTCTTAACGTACAAAGCATAATAACGCTTTGCCAATGAGACATAAGCCGACTGCATAAAAAGGAAAACCTGCCGTTGAGCTTCTATGTCTTCCTCAAACAGTTGCGGAAGTATGGTGGCATCAATGATCCAGGCTTCGGATTTTTTTCCGGCAACGATATCGAACATAGCATTGGCATTATTCATGCAGAATGGATAATCACCCACCAAGGCTTCCGGAAATGCAAAACCACCTATCTTATTGGTACCGTCAACTGTATATTTGAAATATCCGGACTTCACATAGCCGCATACATTTGTTGGCTCTCCCTTTCGGCAAAGATACTCACCTTTTTTTAACGACACAAGTTTGCCACGACTTTCTATCAAGTCGTGCCAGAATTGAAGGTCGAGTCCTTCAAGATGCGTGTTAAAGTGTCGTTTCATGGTGCAAAGTTACTAAAAAAATCTGACATACGAAAGAGGTATAACTCTGATTATTAGTTATGTATTTGATTATTACCCGAATTTAGTCGTTGATACAAAAAAACAATAGACAGACCAAGTATTGAAGCCTGATCTGTCTATTGGATATAGTCAAATTCCTGAATGACGAGCCGGAAAACGCGGCGTACTTGCCGTCATTGGATAACGGGGTTGCGGTTCTGCAACCATTGAGGGCTTATGTCCCTGCGGAGTGTCAGTTGTATGGACCTTTACGGTCATGACTGTCATTCCAGTCTTGACATCTGGCTGTGGCTGCCGGGCTTGCTCCTGCTTATTCTCAGTGCCGTCATTATCATCGTGTTTGGGTGCTAGTTCAGCTGTTATCTTGCGGTAGAGGGCAACAAGTTCGGATTTGAGCTGCTTCAACTCGTCCTCCTTGCTCAAGTCAGGCATTTAAACAAGAGCCATGGAAGAGGTGCTTCAAGCATCTCATCTATGGCTTTTGAGTATGTATTGTGAAAGCAAAGCTTTCACAAATTATCTGATTGTCGGTGGAACTTCAATTTACTCAATTGAAAGATATTGGTCGTCAGTGACGGGTTCGAGCCATACGTTTTCGGACTCTTCTCCGGGGACGGCGAATGCCAAATGTGCAAACCAAGAATCTTTGGCCGCTCCATGCCAGTGCTTGACATTGGCCGGAATATGAATTACCGTGCCGGGAAGAATCTCTACAGCCGGTTTGCCTTCCTCCTGATACCATCCACGGCCCGCGACGCCGACAAGCATCTGTCCGCCACCTTTTTCCGCTTTGTGTATATGCCAGTTGTTACGACATCCCGGCTCAAATGTAACATTTGCGAACGGTATCTGAGCGTCTGAAATTTGAGCAAGATAGCTGTTGCCTATGAAGTATTTTGCATACGCAGTGTTTGGTTCTCCAATCGGGAATATCATCTGGCGCTGGAAAGCTGCTTTCGCATCGTCACCCTTGATGTCATCATTCCATACATCTTTCGCCAGCCGGAACGCTGCCCATGCTTTTGGCCAACCTGCGTAAAATGCGATATGGGTGATTATCTCCGCCGCCTCCGTTCGGGTGATCCCGTTCTTCTTTGCTTCCTGAAGGTGATAAGTAAGCGAACTGTCGGTGATTCCTTGCGAGATGAGAGAAGTTATGGTGACCAAACTGCGGTCACGCAAAGAGAGGAGGTCGTTTCTACTCCATACCTCTCCAAAGAGGATGTCATCGTTGAGACGGGCGAACTCGGGAGCGAACTCACCAAGCGCATCGCGTCCGGCTGTCTGTACTATTTTTGTCTGTGCCATAAGGTTGAGTAAACAGGCTATGCTGATTAGGGTTAATATTAAACGTTTCATCGGGATACGTAGGTTTTATTTCCATTGATAATATAATTCCGGTTTGCAGGACATTATCCATATCCGGGGCTTTACACTGCAAAATTAATACAAAATATCTCATTCCGTTTTGTTGGCAGGCTCAAATCATTATTGCAATAATGATTTCGGATCTATAGAACCGACACAATTAAAAAACAAAGAACCTTTTTCTTCATAATTTTGAAAAGAAAAGGAATCTTTTTATTAACTTTGTGTTTAGGAGAGTTATCCTGACATGAATTTGAAACGATTTTGGCATATCCTGTTCATCACCATCCTGATGGTTCTTTTCCCTATTGATGTGTTCGGCAGTAAGGAAGTCGGAACGCTTGAGCGCTTTCAGGAAATGGATTCCAGGAGGCTCCTTGAAAAAGGGGAGAAATGGTTATCGGTTTCTGAGGGAGCCGATTCTGCCTTGATGTGCTTTTCGATTGTGGGCGCCCGCTACGCCAACTCCTCCTCACGAGCGGAAAAAGAGTTGGCCGTAAAGGCTCTGAGAGGGAAATGGCTTGTCTATTTCTCTTATCTCTACGATTATCCCAAGGCCTACGAGGCCATTCAGGAGGCTCTTAATATATGTCGTGACGAAAACATCGACAATGCTGATGTCCAGATTTCACTTGGCGGTTTGCTTCAGGTCATGGCCGATTTAGGCGGATCTTCCGAACTTTACCGTGAAGCCGTGTCGGCATATTCATCCGGATTGCGGGAGGCCGTAAAACGAAAGGAATATAAGCTCGCCGACCGCGCCTTTGTTAATCTTGTCAGCGCAAGCGTTGCCCTCGGCTCGGCAGACTCGTTAAAATCCGTATGGCCCCTTTACGAGGCTATTCCTGTCACTGCCGAGGCTCACCGGCGTCGCTTTGCGAAAGTCCTTTACAAAACGCTGGTTGCTTCGCCGGCGGCAGGGCTCGGACAAGAAGTCGACTTGTTATTGGAAGAAGTGAAGCGTCTCCCTGACGAGCCCGAGTATGCCAGACTCCGCTACATCGGTCTCAAATCTGCCGCCGAACTCTCCTTCAGGTCGCTTGACACGAGTCGCGGTCTGAATCTTGCAAAGGAAGCATACGGCTATGCAGCCGATAACGGAATTATCGATGGAGAAATGGAGGCCGCGCTACTGCTTTCCCAATTCCAGAAACATCTTGGAATGACTAAGGAATCCTCCGAATCCTATGACCGGTATCTGCGGTTGAAAGACAAGATAATCGGCAGCCGGCTCATCCAAAGACTCGACGAACTGAGGTTTGTGGCAGAGATCCAGCAGGCTGACAAAAAGATGGCCCTTCTCCATGAAGAGAAAAAACGTCAGATGTGGATGATCGGGCTTCTCTCTCTGATTGTGGTCACGATTGCCGGAGCGGTGCTCGTCGTAGTGTCGCGCAACCGGAAACTGTCGAAGGCCAACAAAGCACTCCGACGACAGTTTGAGTTGAGTGTCGCTACGGAAAACCGCGAGCGGCGACTTCTGAAAATGCTGGAGGAAGAATCGAAATATTCCAAATCATCCCTTTCGGAAACAGAACGTGAACGCATTCTGCATGCGATCCATAAAATTGTGGAATCTCCCGAAACCGTATGTGCTCCGGATTTCACTATCGGAAAGATGGCGGAGGTGGCCGGCTGCAACGCGAAATATCTGTCTCAGGTTATCAACGAGGAATTCGGTTGTAATTTCAACACCCTTATAAACAAATACAGAATCAACGAAGCCGCCCGTCGGCTTGCCGACGATAGGGGAGAGTGGCAGAGACTGACAATCGAAGGAATTGCCAACAGTGTAGGATTCAAATCGCGCAGCACATTCGTGGCCTTATTCAAACAATTCACAGGCACAACCCCGTCAGACTATCGCCGTTCGGCAGCCTCGAATAAGATTGAGCGTGGCTGAATTTGTCCGGACACTATTTTATAATCTATTGCTGATCAAATGTCTTTTGGACGTTATTCCGAATTTCGGACATATTGAAAGTCGCGCTGATAAAAAATAATTGTCGTTATGTTTATCTTTGTCGCAAAATCAAAATAACTAACCTTTAAAATATAAAAGAATGAAACACTCATCCCTCATGTTGCTGCTTGCCGCAGTGCTTGGAAGCTCTTCCGCTATGGCGGATGTGTTTCCCGAGAGTTTCGAGTCGGGTTCACTCGAAGAAATCGGTTGGACAGCATCGGCCTCAGGTTTGGCCGGATGCGAATGGAAGGTCTGCACCTATGCTTCACAAACGACCCAGTTTCCCAATAATCTTCAGGCTCCGGAAGGGTGGGGCGAAATGACACTCCACGGCCTTACGAAAGGAGCCGGTTTCGCGGCATCTGCCGAGGCTCCGGATATCCTCGCCGCCTCTCCCGAATTTGAAGTCGACGGTAAGACATGGTTCTCGTTCTTGATGGCAAACAACATGGTCAATAACGGAGGTGCCAATGTGGCTGACGAGGCCAAAACCATCTTCGAGGTAGTGGTCTCTCCGGATGGTGACGCCGACAAAGAGGCTTTCACGGATGTGCTCTATTCCGAGACTCCGAAAAATCTCAATAACTGGAAGGTGATCAATGTCGACCTCTCTGCATATAAGGGGAAGAAAGTGCGTGTCGGTTTCAGAATGCATTCGGAGGAACCGGCCATGAAAAATGCGATGAGCAACTTCCTCTACATCGATGCCGTGCAGCTGCTTGAAGAGCCTGCTCCTGACGTTGCCCTTGAAAATGTCAGTGGTATCTTCAGTGGGTGCGATCCTTTGCAGTATCCCACGGTCACAATCTTGAACCATGGCAAGGACCTTTCGCAAATCGAGATTCTTGCGACGGTCAATGACGGCGATCCGGTTTCGGAATTAGCGACAATCGATATCCCTCACGGTGAGACTGTAGAATATACATTTACCAATCCGATCACACTTCAGGAGGGAGAGAATAGAGTGAAGTTGGAGTTGAATCTTGACGGCGACATCAATGCCGGGAACAATGTCAAGACTCTTTCGACCTCAATTTTGTCGACCTCCGAACTTCCCTTCACAATGTCTGACGGAGAGGAAGCGAGCCTTCAACTTGTCACGACCGGTCACGGCTCGACAAAAGTTCCCGACGGGTGGCAGTACTTCCTGACAAGCAGGAAGTGGATCCATACAGCCTATAAGAAGATTGCCTACCTCCATACGGCGGAAGCCTACGAACTCGATGACACTCCCCTTAAAGTTTCGTTTGAAACCGAACTCACGGGAGAAAGCGCCACGATGGCCGTTTATCTTACCAAGAACCTCAGCGATTTCGGCGAACCGGTTGCCACCTGTCCGCTGACGCCTCTCAATCCAAATGGATTCGTTATCGTTCCTGTAGAGAATCCGGGCAATTATATAATTGCTCTGAGAGTTCTCGACAGTCCCTATCCCGATCAGGTGGTGCTCAATGCCTATTCAATCAAGAAAGCCGGCACACTTCCTGATGTCGGTATTTCGGCAATCAATCTCGATCGCGGAATCCTTGTCGGCGAGGAGATGCCCGTAGAAATCACCCTTTTCAACGAAGGCTCTGAAGATGCGCTGAATATTACGGCATCTTACAGTTACGGCGATGTGACAGTAGAAGAGAATGCAGGCGATCTTGCTGCCGGAGAGAGCAAGAACTTTGTGTTCAGCGTTCCATTTATCAGTGAAGAAGTCGGCCGATATGAATTGACCGCTCGCGTAACGGTGAACGGAGACATTAACGATGACAACGGGACTGCATCAATGACTCTCTCCGCCTACGAGCCTTATGCTACCCCTTATAAGGAGAGCTTTGAGAACGATGCCGATATGGAATTATGGAGACTCTTCAACACGAATTCTTCTACGACGAACTGGAATCCACTCGACGGTTACGAATTCGATGGCACGCATATCCTCGCCCTCCCTGCCGACACGAAAGAGCATCAGGCCTTTGCCGTGTCTCCCGTGATTTCGATTCCTGCCGGTTGGTCCGGTCGCCTCTCTTATTATTACGGGGCAGGAGGCAATGAAGGATCCTCCGTGCTGAAAACTTACCTCACGAAGTCAGAAACTCCTGAAGAAATACTTGCCGAAACGCCGGTTGACGTACATTCCACTTCAGGGACAAACGTCTCCTACGCCTCCACTCCGATTAACGTTGAAGAGGCGGGTAATTACCGGATTGTGTTCTATGCGTCGGAAGGAATGGAAAGTCTTCTCATCGACGACTTGCGACTTGACTCGACTCGCGAACTTGCCGCCACCGGCGCGGAACTCTCAATTACCGACGTGGCCTATGACCTTGAGCCCGGAACGGTCACTATCTCCGGCGTAAACTACAGCGACGAAGAGATGAGCGGTGTCAAACTCGCATATACGGTCTATCTGACCACATTCACTGAGTCCACCCCCTACGCTTACTTTGAGGAGGATTACAACGAAGTTATCCCCGCAGGAGCCGAATTCTCTCATTCCTTCAGCAAAAAAGTAGACTTCGTTGAAGAAGGCATCTACAACGTTGCCGTTGCTCTCAGCTCTGCGGACGACACCGACCTTAAGAACAACACGTTCATGGGCGATGGCCCCGAGAAACTGACAACCATGCAGTTTCCCGCCAAATGGGATATGGAACTCTCTTATCATCTGCATGGATATAATCTTGGCACGTGGAAAATTGGCGCGGTTGATGTCTATAGCGGAAACCGCTCGCTGACCCACACCGGTCGTGCTCGCGCCGAAGGGGGAGATCTGGTTACTTTCAACCGTGTTTACCTCCCGGCAGGGTCCTACGATTTCAGCTTCTTCTGGAAGACCGCTACCAACCAGACTTCCGGTGCGTATTGCCAGACCTTCCGCGTGCTTCTCGGAGAAGGCCCCGAACGTTCTGACCTTACGGAAACCCTCTTAACTTTCAACTATGCCCTTTCCGAGGATAAGTGTCACAGCAAAGCGCTTGTTCCTTTCACAATCGAGAAAGCCGGATATTACTGGATCGGAATCAATCTTACCGAGTCGGGCGAATACGGCTCGCTTACCATCGATGATTTCATGATCACAACTCGTCAGGCGGATTATACTCTCACCGATCTTGACGATACATACGACGCCACCTTCCCTGCGGATTCCGACGAATGGCAGTTCTATCATCCCAATGGTCTGATCGCCCAGCAGTGGCTCGTAAATGAAGAGGAGGGTTGTCTCGAACTTTTCGAATTGTCCGATCCCGTGGCAGGGGATTATGTGGGAAGCTGGCTGCAAGCCCCCTCCTTCATGCTCGCCCGCGACATGATCTATGACCTGTCCGTCGACCTGGAAATTCTCCCCATATATTCTGAGAGCCCTCTTACCGGCCAGGAATGCGTGAAACTCTACGCCTCCGACATTGATCTTCCCACAGAATTCGTGGAAATCGGCTCGTTCAATGCCGGTAACAACAAGATCCGCTATCAGTCGGAGACCGACGGGCTGCGTTACTTTACACTTCGCAGCAATTCCAACCATCAGAATGCGGCCTTCCGCCTGAAAGGATTCAAGATTAAGGCTGCCGAAGTGAGCGGACTCGAGTCTGTCGAAGGCGAGGGCTGGAAACTGGATGGCGATATTCTTTCTGTAGCCGATGGTTCGGTGGCAACGGTTTACACCCTCTCCGGAATGAAAGTTGCTGAAGAGACCGGCACTATTCGTCTCGCGAAGGGAATCTATATGATTTCAATTGACGGTCACACTCATAAAGTGATGATTAGATAACATCGCAGTCGCGACAGTCTGATAAGGCTCCTCCCACGGGAAGAAGTATCTCTTCTATGGCCCGTGGTGAGGAGCCTTCTTTATCGGCGTAATTAAAACACTCGCAATATGCATGACCGTCACATATTTGCAACTTGATTGCATGAGAGAAGTTGTAATTTTGTTGTTGTAAAGGTAAAGTAACCGATAAAGGATAAAGAATATGAAAAAGACTTATAAAATAGAGGTTGACTGCGCCAACTGCGCGAATCTTGTGGAAGATGCCGCCAAGAAGGTGGAGGGAGTGAAAGAGCTTACGATTTCCTTCATGACCCAGAAAATGAAAGTTTCATTCGAGGAGGGTGCGGATGAGGAGACCGTAATGGCAAACGTGCTTAAAGTCGCAAAAAAAATTGAATCGGATTTTGAGATTCTGAAATAATCAGATCGCACCATCATACAGTCCGACGCGCCGGCGTCGGGCTTTTATGTTTAAAACCATTCTTATGAACAAGAAACAACGGAATATGCTCGTCAGGATCATTATTGCAGTGGTAATGACCGTAGCGCTACAGTTCATCCATCTCACGGGATGGCTGCGTTTGTCACTTTATCTCGTAGCATATCTGGTCATAGGCGGTGATATCCTGAAGAAGGCGTGGAAAGGAATCCTCAACGGGCGGGTATTCGATGAAAATTTCCTTATGGCAGTGGCGACAATCGGAGCGTTCGCTCTTGCTATTTATGAAAAAAGCGGCGATTATCTCGAAGCGATTGCTGTCATGCTTTTCTACCAGATAGGGGAGTTCTTTCAAAGCTACGCCGTGGGAAAGAGCCGGAGGAGTATCGCTGCGTTGATGGATATCCGTCCCGACTTTGCCAATATTGATAAGGATGGTGAGATAGTCAGGGTTGATCCCGATGATGTCGAGGTCGGAGAGACAATCATCGTGCAACCCGGAGAAAAAATTCCCATTGACGGAATCGTGGAGTCGGGAGCGTCTTCGCTGAATACATCAGCCTTGACCGGCGAGTCGCTACCGCGTGAGGTCGGCAAGGGGGACGAGGTCATAAGCGGCAGCATCAATCTCTCAGGCCTGTTGAAAATCAAGACGACGAAGGAATTCGGAGAGTCAACGGTTTCCAAAATTCTTGAGCTTGTCGAGGATTCCGCATCCAGAAAATCAAAGTCGGAGAATTTCATCGCCAAGTTCGCGCGGATATATACTCCGGCCGTATGTTACGGTGCGCTGGCCCTCGCCCTGTTGCCTCCTTTGTTCCTGATGTTGTTCAAGGGTGCGCCGTTTGATTTCGCCACATTTGAGACATGGGTCTATCGTGCGCTCGTATTCCTGGTGATCAGTTGCCCGTGTGCGCTTGTTGTCAGCATTCCCCTCTCGTTCTTTGCGGGAATCGGAGGGGCAAGCCGCGAAGGAATCCTTGTAAAAGGGGGCAATATTCTTGAGACCCTGTCGAAAGTAAAAACTGTGGTGTTCGACAAGACTGGCACGCTCACGCAGGGCGTTTTCGAAGTAAATGCCTTTCATGATAATGAAGACAATGATATGCGAGAGAGCAAGGCTCAGCTGCTTGAATATGCCGCGATTGCAGAATCCTCATCCTCTCACCCGATCGGCAAATCTCTCCTGCGTGCATACGGACGCAAAGTCGACCGCAGCCGGATAACCGAACTGAAAGAAGTCAGCGGAGAAGGAATCACGGCGGTCATCGATGGCAATAGAATCACTGTCGGCAATGATAAATTGATGGATAGCCTCAACCTTGTCCCCGCTCACTGTCACTCGGCAGGAACAATCGTACATATAGCAATCAACGGCACTTATGCCGGACATATCGTGCTTGGGGATGTCGTCAAGCCGACATCGAAGGAGGCGATCGCGGAGCTTCATCAGTCAGGAGTCCGTCAAACAGTGATGCTGACCGGTGATACGGAAGCAGTTGCTGAGCAGACGGCCCGGGAATTGGGAATAAAGCAGGTTTACAGTCAGTTGCTGCCGGCAGATAAAGTCGCGCGTCTTGAAGAAATTATTGATAAATCGGCGGAAGATTGTAAGGTGGCATTTGTCGGAGACGGTATAAACGATGCTCCGGTGCTTTCACGCGCCGACCTTGGCATTGCGATGGGGGCAGTCGGAAGCGACGCCGCTATCGAAGCCGCCGATGTCGTCCTGATGGATGATGACCCCCGGAAAATTGGCAAAGCAATTCGCTTGTCGCGTAAATGCCTCCGGATTGTCTGGGAAAACATATTTATGGCGATCGGTATAAAAGGAATATGTTTGATTCTCGGTGTCTTCGGTATCGTTAACATGTGGTTGGCGATTTTTGCAGATGTAGGAGTCATGATTCTCGCCGTCCTTAATGCTATCCGTGCCATGTATGTCCGCAAAGTATAAACAAGAGAACAAAGTATAAATAAGAGAATATGAAAAATAAGATGTTGCTGATAGTCGATCCTCAGATTGATTTTATCACCGGTTCGCTCCCGGTTCCCGGCGCAGAAGAGGCTATGAATTCCCTTGCTGGATTTATTAAGACCCGACAAGGGGAATATTCCGCGATTGTGCTGACGGCCGACCGCCATCCTATGAATCACTCCTCTTTTAAAAAAGAAGGGGGAGCATGGCCCGTCCATTGCGTCGCCGACTCCGTGGGCGCCGCGATATGGCCTGCCATATTCAATGAATTGTTCGATTCCCCCGGGAAAGTTGCGGTTGTGCATAAGGGTGAGAACCCGGACGTTGAGGAATATTCCATATTCAGGAACTCCGCCGCAACGAAAATTATCCTGGAGATAGTCGATAAAGAGAAAATAGATCAGATAGATATCTGCGGGCTTGCCGGAGATGTATGCGTTTCCGAGACCATTCGAGATGCTATGACGTTGGGAACAGAGGCGAAAATAAATGTACTTCCCGCTTATTCCCCCTCATTGGACGGTGGGAAAACACTCGGAATGATAATTTCTGATTATGGTCTTGCGTGCGGAGGATAAGCCGCTCTTTCCGAATTGTCCTCTATTTTGATGGGGATTCTACCATCTGGTCGTATCAGGGGCTCGAATGCAGGCGGATGATTGCCGTAAAACCAAAAGGTTTAAATGAGGACCTTATTTTTAAGTAGTTTTAAGTGTGTGGCAATTAAAAGGTTAAATAATAGTTAAATGAAAGTGTCCGGCTAAACGTGTGATTGTTATATGGGTCAAAGAAGCAAATTAAACGAAAACGAAAATTTAAGAATATGAAGAAGAAGATTTTTGGAATTGCCCTTGCGGCTCTCTCACTGGTTGCATTCAACGGCGTGGCTCAGAACAACTCGGGAAATTGCGTGAGCAAAGAATGTGCAGCCGCAAAGAAAGAGATGAAAAAGGATATTCGTCAGAAACAGAATCCATACGAGGGTCTGAACCTCACGGATGCACAGAAAACAAAACTCGAGCAACTTGATGCCAAGCGTTTTGAAGCAAAGCAGAAACAGATGCAGGCTGCAAAGGACGAAAAGAAAGCTCGGAAGGAAGAGCGCATGGCAAAGAATAAGGCACGTTGCGAGGCTCGCAAAACCGCGAAAAAAGATTACCTTGAAGAGGTGAAGGCAATCATCGGTCCTGACCAGTATGTGGTTTTCCTGGAGAATTACTATGTCAACAGCTCCGACAGAAAACCTTCCAAGGAATTCCGTCAGGGTCATGGAAAAGGACATGGCGGCATGGCAAAAAATAAAGATTCTAAAGGGAAGAAAGGCGACAAGCAGGGAAAGAGGGGTGAGAAACCTTCAAAAGACAGTGCAAAAAATCGCTCCTGATCAATCCGGCCGAAAAATATCCAACCTGATTAAAAAAATATATGATAACAAACGGGAAACAGCAACTGCAGAGTTGTTGTTTCCTTTTGATTTATAGACATATAAAAATTATATTGAAATTTTTTTTGTGAAAAATTTGGCGGATATGAAAATCTTTTGTAATTTTGCAACGTCTTACCGAAAGGGATACGCCGATAAGATGCTATCCGGCATTAATGATTAAATCAGTTGGCGTGTTGCTTGATAAAGATTTATGCTTCAGTAGCTCAGTTGGTTAGAGCACCTGACTGTTAATCAGGGGGTCGTTG
>CAMWRW010000050.1 GCA_947176755.1 uncultured Porphyromonadaceae bacterium | reverse complement strand
CGGCGACCGCGACAGGAAATCCTTCGGCGACCGCGACAGGAAGCCCTTCCGCGACAAGAGAAGGGACGCAAAGACCGTGAAATTTAACGGGCCGCAGATACCGGAAGATAAAGCAGAAGTGATCTCGACCGTCCACATGCGCAAGCGCAAGAGCAAAGAAAATAGCGAAGACTGATGATTCAATATCAGGCTATGACCAAGCGGGGCTTTTCCTGGGCGATAATAGTAGCCATCATGATGAGCGCCGCCGCCTTCCTGACGGGAAGCGGATTACCGATGACCGGAGAGTCAGGAATCTGCCTCCCGTCGGCTAACTTGTGGCTAACGTCAGAATTAGCGTCATGGCTGGTAAATCTGGGTCTGATCATCATCACCGGAGTTTCGGCCTACTTTCTGAACAAGGATTATTCCTTTATACCCGGATCGAATTATCTCGTGTTGCCGGGGATGTATGTTCTGATCACGGCGTCGAATCCGTGGATATCGGCGGGACTCACCTCGTCGGCGCTATTAGCGATAGCCAATATCGTATGCCTTGCCATCATGTTCAGCTGCTACAGGCAAAGAAACGCTACGCAGGAGATGTTTGCCGTGGCTACGATCCTGTCATTAGGTACAATGACAGAATATGGGTTTATCCTGTACATACCGGCCTACATCGCAATAGCCATAATTCTTAAATGTTTCGGGCTAAAGGAACTCGGGGCCTACCTTCTGGGCCTGTTCGCGCCCTATTGGGTAGGGGTCGGACTCGGCATATTACCCTTGGACTCCTTCAGACTTCCGACAATCACAAACCTGCTGACGGACTACACGACGGCGAGCGACCTTCTGACAGGGCTGATAATGATCGCCGCGACCGGATTGATAACCCTTGTGACGGGACTGAACAACAGCGTAAAGCTCTATGCGGGGAACACCCATCGGCGACTTCTGAACGCGTCGCTTAACGTGATAGGGCTTGTGACAATCCTTGCCATGGTGTTTGACACGGGGAATCTCCTTTTTTATGTTTCGACGCTCAACCTGCTCATGGCCGTGCAGTTGGCAAATGTGTTCGCACTGTGGAGCCGAAGGAGAGGAAGCATCTGGATACTCGCGCTTTCGGCGGCCTATATCGGCGCGGGAATCGCGATGATGAAAATCTGAAAAGAGAGGAAATGAAACCACGCATAATAGTAGATGATAATATCCCCTATATCCGGGGACGTCTTGAAGCAGTAGCGGACGTAGTCTACACGGACCAGCACGGTTTTACGCCGGACCTGGTAAAGAATGCAGACGCGCTCGTGATTCGCACGCGCACCCAATGCAATGAAAAATTGCTGAAGGGGAGCAAAGTGAGGCTAATAGCGACGGCCACGATAGGGATGGACCAGATAGACCGCGACTATTGCGAAAGGAGGGGGATAACGGTAAGAAATTCGCCGGGGTGCAACGCCCCGGGAGTGGCCCAGTATGTCTGGAGCGGACTACTTCGCGAGGGGTTCGATCCGCAACGCGATACGCTTGGAATCGTAGGCTGCGGAAACGTGGGAAGGATAGTAAAAGAATGGGGAGAGAAATTGGGAGCGAGAGTGCTCGTGAACGACCCTCCGAAAGCCTCCACAGGAGAGCTGACAGATACAGTTGACCTCGAGACATTGCTTCGGGAGAGCGACGCCGTCACGCTCCACACCCCGCTGACAAAGAAGGGGAATTGGCCGACATACCACCTGATAGGGGAAAAAGAACTCGGACTGCTGAAGAAAGGGGGAATATTGGTGAACGCCGCCCGCGGACCGGTGGTTTCGCAGGAGGCATTGAAAAATCGAGTTCGCGAGGGGGGATTACGTCTGATCATCGACACCTGGGAGTATGAGCCGGAAACAGACAATGAACTTCTTGCGCAGGCGCGATACGCGACGTTCCATATCGCGGGCTATTCCCGCCAGGGGAAAGAACGCGCCACACGGATGGTCCTGGAGGCCGTCGGCGAGGAGTTTGGACTGCCGGTGGACGTCACAGGATTGGCGGAGAATTACCGACCGCTCGAGAGCGTTACGGCAGAGGGGATAAAAGCCTCCTACGATCCCGGCACAGACACGGCGGCCCTTCGAAGCGCACCGGAATCATTTGACACACTCAGAAGAGATTATAACTACCGGGAGGAATACTGAGATGGGAAAGAACTATTCGAAACGGTATTATGTGGTCTGGAAGGGGCGACATCCCGGGGTATACGACGATTTTAACGACGCGATGGAGCAGGTCGACGACTATCCCGGCGCATTATTCAAGAGCTATGGCTCGGCAGCCGAGGCCACGGAAGCATTCCGCCGGGGCGTCTCTCCCTACGCAACCTCCACGGGAGGAGAGAGTGGAGAGCGGAGAGAGAGAGGAGAGGGAGGAGAGAGAGGAGTGGACTCTGTAAGGAAGGAGACGCGAGATTTGGGCCATCTGATGCAAAATGCCTCGCGGATGAATATGCCGGCGAGCGGAAAACCGGATTATTTCCAGTTTCCGGAGATTGACCTGAACGGCTGGGCCGTGGATGCGGCCTGCTCGGGAAATCCCGGAAAGATGGAATATCGGGGGGTGGAACTGATGACAGGGCGAGAACTCTTCAAAGTCGGACCGTTCACCAAATCGACCAACAATATCGGGGAGTTCCTGGCCATAGTCCATGCACTTGCGATGATGGAGAAACTCGGGGAGAGCCACCCGATATATTCTGATTCCCGAACAGGGATAGCATGGGTGAGGAACAAGAAAGTAAAGACCCAGCTGACACGCAATAAAGAGACAGAACCGAGTTTTAAGATGATGGAACGAGCGCTGGCATGGCTGACGACTCACACGTTCCGGGTGCCGGTGAGGAAATGGGAGACGGAACGATGGGGAGAGATTCCGGCAGACTTCGGGAGGAAGTAGGAGTTTGGAATTAGGGATGTTGAATGAGGTTTTTGAGGCTGTGAAGCGGTTCGGGGCGATCGGGGTCGGCGTGACGCCGGTTGTACCGATGGGGGATGAAGTGTTTTCGGAATTCGAGGGATGGCTTGCGAACGGGGAAAACGCGGGGATGAATTATCTGGAGAATTATCCGGAAATCCGGCGGAACCCGGAGTTGCTGCTTCCGGGAGCAAAGAGTATGATTTGCGCGGCATTTCCATATCCGGCGGAGAGCGAAAGAGATCCGGATTTGCCGATGATTTCTGTCTACGCAATGGGGGAGGATTACCATACAGTCTTAAGGAAACGACTAACCTCGGCCGCAGAAGAAATTTCAGGGTTGATTGAGTCGGAAAGAGGAGTTAGGCCGGAATGGCGAGTATGCGTCGATACGGCCCCGCTTGCCGAACGATACTGGGCCGTGAAAAGCGGGATGTGCGAAAGAGGACTCAACGGGATGGCGATATTGCCCGGCTACGGGAGCTGCTTTTTCCTTGGTGAGATTCTTATAACTTACCCGCTGTCGGAGATAAATATGCCGGAGAACGGCAAAAAAAGGGGGGATAGCGAAGTGTTCGGCTGCGGAGAATGTCGCGCGTGCGTGCGAGCCTGTCCGACGGGGGCGCTTCAGGGGAACGGTTTGATAGATTGCCGCCGCTGTCTGAGCTATCTAACGATCGAGCATCGAGGGGCGTGGACAACACCGGAAGCCCTGGCGGCGATGGCAACCGAGGCAGGAAGAAACACGCTCTACGGCTGCGACAGGTGTGTGAGAGTGTGCCCGCATAACAGGGGGACGCAAAGGGAATCAGAAGGGATGAAAGAATTTGAAGCAGACCCGCGGATGTTGACACTCACGGCCGAACAGGCGGAAGAAATAAGCGACGAGACCTTCCGCGAACTTGCCAAAGGGAAAGCAATAAAAAGGGCTAAAGCCGCAGGACTGCGCCGGAACGGAGCAAATTGCATGAAAAATAGAAACTGAGAAAACCGCGAAATAAAGAATACCGATATGAAAGGACGGCTGGAATATGTAGATGCACTTCGGGGAGTAGCGATACTTCTCGTTGTCTATGTTCATTTAGTCAGTCAGGGACTCTATTATAACAAAGGGGGTTGGGAAAAAGAACTCTATTCGCTTGCCACGGGATGCATGCCGTTCAGGATGGCCCTCTTCTTCTTCATCAGCGGATTGTTTGCTTATACGCTCTACGACACGGCGACGCTTAGGAAGCGAGTTGCGAACCGACTGACACGCCAGTTATGGCCGACGCTGGCGATATGCGCCCTGTTCAACGCGCTGTTTTACTGGAAAGGGTGGGAGAATCTGATATTCAACCGCCATAATGCCGGCTACTGGTTTACGCAGAGTCTGGTTCAGACTTTCATATTCTACGCGGTGACGGCGTGGGGGATGGAGAGGATGCGCCTCAGCCGCGTGGGACAGACAGTCGTGATATGCGGGATAATCGGCGTGCTGGTGTGGCTCCGGAGACATTTATTCGGCGACGGCCATATCGGGGCGTTCTACATGGCGACCTATCTTGTGAAGACAATCCAGTGGGCACCATTCTTTCTTGCCGGGGTGGTGATGAAGATGTGGTTTAAGGAAGTGATAGCATTTATCGAGCGGGAATGGTGGGTGATCGGAGGGATTGCGGCATACTATATCTGCGGGTTAGTATGGAAAGAGATGGCAATTCCGGAGTTGATGGCAGCGAGCGGGGTTGCGGGAATCTATATCCTTTTTCATCAGACGCGCGGATTCTGGGGCAGTAGCGGACTCTTGCTTCGGGGGCTTCGCAGCCTCGGAAAGCAGACACTTCCCATCTACCTTTACCACTACATGATTATCCAGCCGATATGTACGCACAGGCTGTTAGGAGGGCTGAAGTGGGTTTACGGCAAGCCGTGGGTAGAGCTGCCGCTAATCATGGGGATAGCGATAGGGATAGCAGCGATCTGCGTGGTCACAGACCGCTGCATAAAACGAGGAGCACCGTGGCTTCACGGAATACTCTTCAATCCGATGGCGCTGAAATTCAGGCGCAAAGAGGAGGCAACGCTATCAAAGGCTTAGGAATCGGTTGATTTAACTTCGCTGAAGCTCAGCGCCGGAACAAAAATAAATTCTGATTGAACTTCGCTTAAGCTCGAGGGCCGGGTGCAGGTGTTATTTTTCTTTGAGGGGAATGGAAATGTAGGAGTTCCTCCAGATACAGCCGGGGATCAGGCGCCAGAGGCCGACGAGCAAGTTCCAGCGCCAGTCGATAATGGCGACGGGTTTGCGATGAAGAATTGCTCTAAGAATTTGAGGGAGGACTTCCTCGACTGACATTTCAAGGGGATATTTAACGTCGGGCAGAACGAGGGGAGTGCGGATCCAACCGGGCCGGATATCGGTGATAGAGATTCCGGCGTCGAGGTGGTTGGAGAGCTGACGGAGGGCGTCGAGCCAAGTAGAGACGGCAGCTTTTGAGGCGGAATATGCGGAAAGATCGGCGATACCTTTAGTGCCGGCGACAGAAGAAATGACTGCGATGCGCCCCGACAGACCGCGGTGGCGGAAATATTGCCAAGCTGCGGAAACACAACGGACCACGCCGACCGTGTTGGTCTCGAATATCGCAACTTCCTTTTCGGGGTCAAGGTCAGGATTACGATAGCCGATACCGGCTACATGAAAATAAAGGTCCATGCCGCCGAGGCGCCGGATGAGGTCGTCGAGCTGGCGGGGGGCTTCGGGAGCCGAGACATCGATTTTAGAGAAGAATACACGGCCCGGGAACTTAGCCTGCAGGGCGCGGAGGGGTTCGACATTCCTGGCGGCGAGACCGACGGAAATACCACCGCGGGCAAAAGCTTCGGCAGCGGCGAGACCGATACCGGAAGAAGCACCAA
The DNA here is from genome assembly GCA_947176755.1 of uncultured Porphyromonadaceae bacterium. Lineage (GTDB taxonomy): Bacteria > Bacteroidota > Bacteroidia > Bacteroidales > Muribaculaceae > Lepagella. The sequence continues at coordinate 11,958 of CAMWRW010000050.1, read as the reverse complement.
CGATAACAACCTTTTTCATAGCATGGGGATTGAGAGGTTAACAAGAAGAAAAAAGGGAGAGAGACCTACTCATATAACACTATAAAGGGGGCAGGATGTTGAAAAACATTAAATTTTTTGCATCCGCAATACCAAAAAAACATTATTTTTGTGAGCGGAACTCTCCGTCCATGAAGAACAACACCAAACAACATAACAATGGCAAAAATCAGAGGAGCAATTACGGTAAACGTAGACCGGTGTAAAGGCTGCAACCTGTGCGTAGTGGCATGTCCGACGGATACGCTTGCGCTACAGCCAAATGAAGTAAACGACCGCGGATACCATTACGCCTACATGGCGAATCCGGAGAAGTGTACGGGCTGCTGTTCGTGCGCGTGGGTATGTCCGGACGCCTGTATCGAGGTGTATCGCGTAAAAGTGGAGAATTAATCATCTAACCGGCCCTTTGGGGACTAATCCAACAGAAAACACAAGAGACAATGAAAGAAGAAATAAGACTCATGAAGGGTAACGAAGCGATAGCTCACGCAGCGATTCGCTACGGATGCGACGGCTATTTCGGCTATCCCATCACCCCTCAGTCGGAAGTGCTTGAGACGCTTGAAGAGCTGATGCCGTGGGAGACCACGGGGATGGTAGTATTGCAGGCAGAATCTGAAGTTGCAGCGATCAACATGGTATATGGAGGAGCAGCGACAGGTAAGGCCGTAATGACCTCATCTTCATCGCCGGGCATCTCGCTCAAGCAGGAAGGCATATCATATATAGCGGCAGCCTCTTTGCCGGCGCTGATCCTGAACGTAATGCGCGGCGGCCCGGGACTTGGAACGATCCAGCCGTCGCAGGCAGACTATTTCCAGGCGACAAAGGGAGGAGGCCACGGCGACTATCATCTGATCGTATTGGCACCGTCGACCGTGCAGGAGATGGTAGATTTCGTAGGCTTGGGCTTTGATCTGGCGTTCAAATACACGAATCCGTGCATGATACTTGCAGACGGCATCGTCGGCCAGATGATGGAGAAAGTTGTACTTCCGGAGCAGCGTCCGCGCCGCACGGAAGCGGAGATTCGCGAGCAGTGTCCGTGGGCAGCCGACGGTCGCAAAGGAGGCCGGAAGCGTAACGTCATCACGTCGCTTGAGCTTGAGAGCTCACGCATGGAGGAGATCAACCATCAGCTCCAGGCGCGTTACAAAGAGATCGAGAAAAACGAGGCCCGCTGGGAAGAGATCGGCGTAGAAGGAGCCGACTATCTGATTGTGGCGTTCGGATCGATAGCGCGCATCAGCGACAAGGCAAGAGAGCTTGCAGAAGAAGAGGGAATCAAAGTCGGCATTATCCGACCGATCACGTTGTGGCCGTTCCCGACGGAGGCAGTAAGAAAAGCAGCCGAAGGGAAGAAAGGAGTTCTCGTAGTAGAGCTTAACGCGGGCCAGATGATCGAGGACGTGCGTCTGGCAGTACATGACTCGCTTCCCGTGGAGCACTTCGGCCGCCTCGGAGGTATTATCCCGAGCCCGGATGAAGTAGTGGAGGCACTGAAAGCGAAACTGATCAAATAACACTCCCAAAAACAGTTGCTCAATGGAATTAGAAGAAATAATCAGAGAAGAGAACAAGGTATATTGCAAGCCTGAGCTTCTGGAGGAAGTGCACATGCATTACTGTCCGGGATGTTCGCACGGCGTAATCCACAAGCTTCTGGCAGAAGTGATCGCCGAGATGGGTCTGACAGACCGTACAGTAGGCGTATCGCCGGTAGGCTGCGCGGTATTTGCATACAACTATATAGATGTAGACTGGATAGAGGCGGCTCACGGACGCGCACCGGCAGTTGCGACGGCAGCGTCACGTCTATGGCCTGAGAATGTTGTGTTCACCTATCAGGGTGACGGCGATATGTCGGCAATCGGCACGGCAGAGTCGATCCACGCGGCCAACCGCGGAGAGAACATCGTGATGATCTTCGTGAACAACGCTATCTACGGCATGACCGGGGGCCAGATGGCTCCGACGACCCTTGTTGGCCAGAAGACAGCCACGACGCCCTACGGACGCCGTGTGGACCTTAACGGCCACCCGCTTGAGATCACGAACCTGATGGCGATTCTCGACGGCACATGCTATGTGACCCGTCAGTCGGTCCACACGCCTGCGAGCGTACGCAAGACAAAGGCTGCGATAAAGAAGGCCTTCGAGAATGCACTTGCGAAGAAGGGCACATCGGTTGTTGAGGTAGTTGCGACGTGCAACTCGGGCTGGAAGATGAGTCCTGAGGCGTCGAACAACTGGATGGCCGAGCACATGTTCGAGAAATATCCCCTCGGCGATCTTAAAAACGAATAACCCCAAAAACAGAAAATCCAATGAAAGAAGAGATAATCATAGCCGGTTTCGGCGGACAGGGCGTTCTGTCGATGGGCAAGATTCTGGCCTATTCGGGCCTTATGGATGACAAGGAAGTTACGTGGATGCCGTCATACGGACCCGAGCAGCGAGGCGGAACGGCGAATGTGACCGTTATTCTGTCGGATACGAAGATTTCGTCGCCTGTACTTGACAAGTATGATATAGTGGTAGCGCTTAACCAACAGAGTCTTGATAAGTTTGCCCCGAAGGTAAAACCGGGTGGAACGCTTATATATGACACTAACGGCATACATAACCGTCCGACACGCGAGGATATTAAGATTTATCCGATTGACGCGATGGAAGCGACGCTTGAGATTGGAAACTCGAAGGCTTATAATATGGTCGTGATGGGTGCGCTTCTGAAGGCCATGGATTACAAGCTCCCGATGGAGAATGTGATCAAGGGTCTGAAGAAATCTCTGCCGGAACGTCACCATAAGCTGATTCCGCTGAATGAGAAGGCAATCGAGAAAGGCGAATCGCTGATCTAAGAAGCTTAATTATCTATGAGAGGGGGAAATCCTGTGGGATTTCCTCCTCTTTCATTTTTTCTCAATTTTAGGGGGAGGGGGCACCGGCTCGCTGAAGCTCGCCGCTTGGACAAAAATTTTAACTTCGCTGAAGCTCTGCGCCGAGACAAAAATTTGAGGGAGCGCTATTATTCTTCGCTGATTGGGTCGCGCTTGCCGGAGCTTTGCCCAGACCACAATCATGGCTACGCTATTCTTCTTGCGGGCCTCTTTGCAGGGATTCGATTTTTGAGATGGTTAGAAGAAGGCGGAGAGGGCGAGGCCGGCGGAATGGTCGGTGGGGGCGTAATAGGGAAGGATCGAGAGGGCTGTCGAATGGGGCTGATGAGAGTTTTTCTCATGATGGATGGGAGACCCGTCGTCGATTTGATGGGGACGGTGGCGATCGCGCTTGAAGAGCTTGCGCTCCAAGGGGAGGAGCCAGTAGGCCGCACGGGCTGATAAGATGCCTATCCCTGCTCCGGTAAGAATGTCGTTGTACCAGTGGCGGTTGTTATACATACGCATGAAGCCGACCGTGCAGGCGACGGCATATCCGGCGATACCGACGTAGTTGCCATACGTGATACGCATCAGTTCGGCACCGGTGAAAACAGTGGCGGAGTGGCCGGAAGGGAAAGAGTTGCGAGTTGAGGAGTCGGGACGCATTTCACGGACGGCGTATTTGGTGGTGTTGGTGACGATAGCCATCATGAGATAAGCGGTTGTCCCGGCGAGCAGACGATCGACGAAGTCGTATCTTGAGGGGACCTTACAGAGGCCGAGGCCGAGGTAAAGAGCCGGGGTGAGATACTGGATGTAGTCGTCGAAGTGAAGATAATGATCGCCGCGCATTTTGGCGAAATCGGCGCGTATTCCCTTCTTAAAGCCTTGGAAACAGTTGACACCAACCGAACCGGTGGCGATCAGGACGCCGGGAGCGATCAGCTGGTTGGCATGGAAAGAGTAACGGTAAGGCACGACAGGGAGATTGACATCTTCCGGGGAGAAGATGGGATAGGAGTCGTAAAGGGAAATAGAATCGGCTTGTTGCTCCTGAGGGGATGCTGCGGCTGCCGGGGCGGCACACAGGATGAGAGAAAGGATTAAACAAACCAAATTTTTGGCGCTCATATTTTGATTATTTATTATTCGAGGGAAGGAGTCGGAAAGAGAGTCGATGAATTGGAGAGGGGCCGATAGCGGCGATTGCCCGACGGTGAGCCGCGGTGGGGTATCCCATGTTGGATTCCCAGGAGTAGCCGGGGAATTTGAGGGCGTAATCGGCCATAAGACGGTCGCGATGAGATTTGGCGAGGATAGAGGCGGCGGCGATGGAGAGATAAGTAGCGTCACCTTTGACGACAGTGCGATGGGGGATTTCGATGTTTCTAACGGGGTCGAGGTAAGGCCTGAAGCGGTTGCCGTCGACGAGGATGTGGTCGGGGCGGACGGGGAGGGCATCAAGAGCCCTCATCATACCGGCGATTGAGGCGTTGAGAATGTTGATACGGTCGATTTCATCGGGTTCGACCATAATTACGGCCCACGCGAGAGCGTCGCGCTCGATTATTTTCCGGAAGTTTTCGCGTGTAGCGGGGGAGAGCTGTTTAGAGTCGTTAAGCCCCGGGTCGACAAAGTCGGGAGGAAGAATAACGGCAGCGCATGATACGGGCCCGGCGAGACAACCTCTGCCGGCTTCGTCACACCCGGCTTCGGGAATTCCGGGGATCATATAAGGGAGGAGCGACATGATCAGGAATCAGCGACGACAATCGTTATCGGTCGCGGGAAATGATGTAGGAGAAAATGCTGATTAACGCATCTTTCGAGGTGGAATCGGGGAAGGGTGCGATCAGGGAGAAAGCCTCGTCACGCAGCCGGACCATATAATTCTCGGCATATTCGATTCCGCCGAAATCGCGGGCGAATTTCTGAAGGCTTGCGATTTCATCATCGCTCAGTTCGCCACGGAGCAAGAGCTCGCGCATAGGGAGGGCGATGTGTTCGGGGGCGACAGCGAGGGCATGAATGAGAGGGAGGGTGACTTTCCCTTCGCGGAGATCGTTACCGGTGGGTTTGCCGATCTGAGGGTTGGGGAAGTAGTCGAAGATGTCGTCTTTGATCTGGAATGCGAGCCCGAGGAGTTCGGCGAATCTGACAAGAGGGGGGATCAACTCTTCGGGAGCACCTGCGACTTCAGCTCCCATTCGCACGCAGTGCATGAAAAGGGAGGCTGTTTTACGGCGAATCATGGCGATGTAGCTCTGTTCGTCGAATTCGTGAGAGCGGGCGTTGTCGAGCTGATAAATCTCTCCGAGGGAGAGTTCTTTACCGAGGTCTGAAAGGGCGGAAATAACGTTGATTCGGCCGGTGTGGATACCGGCGGCGAGGGCGTTGGAGACGAAAAAGTCGCCGACGAGGACAGCGATATGGTTTCCGAGTCGGGCATTAATCGTGTCGACACCGCGCCGGAGGAGAGTTTCATCGACGACATCGTCGTGGATAAGCGAGGCGTTATGAAGCATTTCGAGAGCGGCTCCGGCGTAGAGGACGTCTTCGGAGACGTTGCCGAACATCTTGGCGGCGAGCAGGACGAGAATAGGCCTGATTTGCTTGCCCTTCGTCTGGAGATAACGGGAAACGATATCATTCATCAGACGGTTGGGGGTGTGGAGAGAGCGGGCGATGATTCGGTTCATCTCCGCGAGCTCCGGGCCGAGGGCGTCTTGCAGCTGAGTTAATTGCTTCATTTGGGAACAAAATTAATATAATTTCGGGATAATGCAAAATAGTAGGGAGGACCGGGGCAACTAACGGGGGAGAAGAATTGTTGAGGTTTTAAGGGGAGGATAATGTTTTTCATATCTTCCATACGCAAATTTGTCTCCGCTATCACTATATCTTTATGAAACCCACAGATTCCACAGATAAATTAAAGTCGGCAGATGTAATCCCGACCTCTGAGACAGCCGACACGGCCAATAAAGGGAATTCGCCTGAAAATGAAACTTTCGGGGAGAAGGAACAAGGGCAGGACGAGAAAGGGACACCTAAGAAGAAACACGGCGTGTTGAAGGCGGTGTTGTGGATATTGGCGGCTATTCCCGTGCTGATCGTGATACTGTTGACCGGGGCGACATTGTGGTTAACCCCGGAGCGACTGACAGGGATCGTAAACGAGGAGTGTTCGAAATTGCTTGAGGCCGATGTCAGAGCAACGAATGTGAGGTTTACGCTCTGGAGCAGTTTTCCGCGAGTTTCACTACAGATGGATTCGATATATGTCAGAAGCCGGACACTCGACTCCGTGAGCGAGGCGGAAAGGCGGGTCATACCGGCCGGATCGGATTTTCTACTGAGTGCAGGAGCAATGCGAGGGGCAATCAATCTGCATGATCTGATTTTAGGTCGGATAGAGCTCAGGGATGTGGAGACGCATCGAGTGAAGCTGAACCTTGTTTCGATTAACGACAGTCTGAACAATTACGCAATACTGCCGACAACGGGGAGCAATAAAGTTCCGCGTTTCGGGGCGAACAGCGTAAAGCTGCTCAACGGGGGAGAGATCCGCTTCACGAGTCTTTCGGACACGACAGAGGCGAAGGTTGTCGTAGACAGCGTTACTGCCGTCCGGGACAGGAGGAGCAACAGTTACCGCGTAAGACTTGCCGGGCGAGTAGATGCGAAGGTAGACAGTCTGGAGATACTTCGACAATTTCCGGTTGGAGTCGACGGGATAGTGTCGTTAGCGTGGAAGCCATTCAGGGTCAAGACAGAGCATACGGCCGTGAAATTAGGGAACACGGAGGGGAAGCTGACGCTTAACGCGAATCTGGGGGAGAACGCGAGCATTGACAGCCTTCGATATGACCTTGGGAAATTCAATTTAAACCGACTTCTCGATTATATCCCGGCGCTGGCGATAAGTATGCCGAAAGGGGTGGATCTGGATATGGTAATGGCTGCGAGCGCGCACCTGACGACGCCCTTCGCGTTCTCGTCGACGGAACTGCCGTCGGGGATAGTTGATCTTGATATAGAGCCCGGGCGGATGGGTTATGAAGTGGAGGGACGCCATCATGAGGCATCCTACAGCCGGATCGCGGGCCAACTGAATTTTGACGGGCGTCATCCCGGGGAATCAGGGGTTGTGGTCTCGCCGTTCCGGTTGAGCGGCGATGGGATGGATATAGAGGCCGGGGCACGGATAGACGATCTGCTTTCGGAGCCGCGTGTGACGGCAAGGGCGGAGGGGCATATCCTTCTGAGCCATCTCGGGGGACTGCTGCCACAGGCTGCCGACTATTCACCGTCGGGAAGGGCCGATCTGGCGACCACGGTGAGATTCCGGGCGTCGGAGGCGGGCGCGGGGCGACTGGAACTTGTTGAGATCGGGGGTCAGGCAAAGCTGAGTGATTTCGCAATATCGAATATCGCACCCGGGACCAAGGCCTCGGCAAGCTCAATAGAGATGGATTTCGGGGAGACGACGAAAGAACTAACGGCGACCACCATCGGCAAGTCATTACTTGACTTCAGCATGGCGGGTCGGGACTTGCGAGTGAGCGGGCAGGGGATGACGGCCAAATTGGGGGATCTCAGCGTGAGGACCCGGCTGAATAGCGAAGGGGGCGACAGCCTCCGGCGGCTGATAAAGGAGCTGCCGATAGGGGTTGATATCAAAGCCGGAAGCTTTGTTGCGGAGAGTCCCCGCGACACACTCAGCGGCAAAGTCGAGGACCTGACCGTCCACGGGGAGATGAAGATACATCCGGAGCGACGGATCGCGCGGAGCATCCGGGCGCTGATAAAGGCAGAGGGGATGGAATTTCGCGCAGGGCGGTCGCTTGTAGAGTCGGGAGAGGTTCTGGTCAATGCGGATGCAGAACGGCTGTCACAGGCACGGAAAACGACGAATTACAGGCAGCCTGCGACATGGCAACAGGATGCGGAGGGTCGAAAGCTGTCGACCCATACGCCGGCGTTCCTTGAGGTGAGCGTGCCGGAGAGTTTCAGGCGTGCGCTCTTGGAATGGGAGGGCCGGATCGGCATCAGGATAGAGGAGGGCCGGGGGACAGCCCCGGTGTTCCCGGTCATGACAGAGCTCAGAGATCTTGACGCGACGGTTACGACGGATTCGATCGAGCTGAGGAGCCTGCGACTTAATGCGCTGAACACGCGAGTAAAGATGGCGGGCGGGATCAGCAATATCCGCCAGTTCCTGACGTCGCGGACGGCAGCGCCATTAAATATCGGGTTGGATGTGGTAATCGACACGATAGAGCTCAACCGACTTGCGGCTGCCTACGAGCATGGCCAGGTTGTGACGAAGGGACCGTCGGCGGCGATCCTCTATCCGAAAGAGCATTATTTTACGCCGGAGGATACGATAGCATTCCTATTGCCGCGCAATATCAATGCGCGCCTTCGGGCCAGGGCGCAGGAGTCGCGCTATACGAACCTATATCTGTATGATTTGGGGGCGGATGTGAGCTTGAAGGATGGCAAGGTGTCGGCTGACGGCGTTAAAGCGCGCGCGGCGTTCGGCCATTTGAATCTGGATTATTATTTCGACACGTCGGATATCGAAGAGCTGCAAATGGGTTTGAACGCGGCGTTAGAGGATGTGGATGTCGTGGAGTTTTTCAGCAAGTTCCATACATTGTCGCTGATGATACCGGGATCACACGATATATCGGGGACACTGGGAATTGCGGCGAAGGCACATTTCAATGCGTTCCCGAATATGTATCTTGATTTTCCGTCGATATGGGCTGATGTCGACGTTACGGGGCGGAATCTGTCGATCGACCAGCCGCATAAGTATGAGCGCTGGACGAAACTGTTGGGACTGACGACCGACAGCATGCTGAATCTGCCGCGGCTTGACGCGAGGCTGACCGTGCATGACAATCTGATGGAGGTTTATCCGTTTGAGTTTGATTTGGGAAAATATCGGCTTATGTTGGCGGGTCTGAATAATTTCGCGGGGGATATGTATTACCATATCGGAGTTCTGAAGTCGCCTCTGCATCTGCCATTCGGCATCAACCTTAAGGGATCATTCTCGCATCCGGTGTTGCGGTTCGGCGGATCGGGATGGAAAGCCTCGAATTCGATAGAGGTAGAGAAGCGTGTAAGCGACTCGCTGCAGGTGAATATGCTTCTTGAGACAACTTATTTCATCAAGGAGATGATTCATAAGGCTGCGATGGCGGATTCGCTTTCAAAGACGACTTATACGTTCTAATTCAAAACGACCTGCGGGCGTCCGGGATGATCCGGACGCCCGCTTAATTATGATCGGAAGAGTTGTAGAGAGAATCGGATGACCTGCCGAGATCTGAAAAGAGCGTTACTGAACAGGCATATTTACATAATCAAGCAGCTCTTTTGCGATTATTTTGGAGTAGACATCGGCACCATCCCTATTCATGTGGGTTTTATCTTGAAAATAATTCATATTGCCGATTAGCAACGAGTCATTCAGATGATTGAGCACCGGCACATCATATTCGGCCAAAATTTGCAATTCATCTTTAAAAGAATTAATATCGCCTCCACCATAAATCGGGGAGATTGTGAAAACAATTTTAGTTCCGTTTGATTGAGCAGACTCAATGAGCTTCCTTAAATATTTCTCCTTAACAGGATTAATTTTTTTCATCGGTGAATTACCATTCTTTATTTTCTTATCATAGGTATCAATTTTTAATTTACCGCTTAAAGGCATAAAACCTGCCATATAATCATCGCTTGCAGTAAAAATAGAGGGTAATATTTTGACCAATGAAGAATTCAAGCGATAAGCGTTAGAAAGCATCTTCCACTTTTCATTCGGATCGAAATCAGTCATTAAATCTTTTATCTGAGGAATAAAAATATATGGATTAAAATTATCAATCCCCGGGACGGAGCCACTTTCATCGTATAAATCAAAGTTAGGACTGATTTCACAAAGAATGTATTCAGGGAACTTGCGGCGGGCCACTCCTGTCAAAATTCCATATCCGACAGAAGTTCCCATCCCATCGAAACCGGCATTAAAGGTATCGAGCTTTAATGAATCACCGATTAGAATAGGATTATAATGATGAGATGCACGAGACGACCCCAGGATGAGCAGATCCGGAGATTGTTTTGTCATCAAAATATGCAATTTGTGAGTTCCTCCACTCTTAGTAAAGTCGTAAAGTTTGAACACACCTCCGATTACCCAGTCTGAAATACAGAAGAGGGATATAAAGAGCAGAAGTTTAACAATGAATTTTTTCATAATTTAGAAACTTACATAAATAAATTGACCGGAGTTAAGCACACCGAATAATAGAATCATCAAAGTGAGCGATAAATAACAAATCCATCGCAGAATGCAATGTCGGGAGAAAAACACTCTGACCCCATCCCCATTATATTCCATCAAGCACTCAAAAAGAATGACAATTGGAAGTGCTATTGCGATGTGGGCGAAAGTCACCAAATCCAAGTAAGGAGAAGCAAGAGAAGGGATATGACCAATTACATCAAAACCCAGTTGAATCGAAGGCAAACGGAAAAAAATCCATGCGAGAGTGACAATGGAAAAAGTTAAGATGATTCTTGGGAAAATCAGCCATTTTTTCGCGACAGGTTTATTAAATCCTAAAGCCTTTTCAACACATTGAGTGAGGCCGTGAATCAATCCCCAAAAAATAAATGTCCAGCTTGCACCGTGCCAAATACCGCTTACAAGAAAGGTCAAAATGATATTCCGGTAAGTACGAATTTTACCCCTACGACTGCCACCTTGAGGAATGTATATGAAATTTGTCAACCATCGAGTCAGAGAAATGTTCCATCTTTTCCAGAACATCGAGACAGAAGTCGAGAAGTATGGTCTATTGAAATTTTTAATGATGTCATATCCCATCAACTTCGCAACGCCCAATGCCATAAAGGAGTAACCGGCGAAATCTCCATAAATTTGAAAAGAATAGAAAATGGCGGCTATCAGGTTGGAGGATCCTGAGAAATGAAGAGGGTCAGCGAAAATCGTATCGACATACACCCCCAGACGATCGGCGAAAACAACTTTGAGAAACATCCCCCAAAGCAGCCATCTGAGGCCGGAAACGGCCTGATTATAATTGAAAGGCTTGTGAGCTTTAATTTGAGGAATTAATTCATCGGCTTTACTGATAGGTCCACATAGAATTTGCGGGAAGAAAGCTACAAACAACATGTAGTCAAGAAAATTTTTTTCGGCGTGAATCTTCCTGTAGTAAACATCCCATAAATATCCGAGGGCTTGGAAAGTATAGAACGAAAGACCGAGAGGGACCACCCAATTTAATCCCGGAGGAGCAGTGTCAATTCCAATCCAGGCCAAAGCGGAAGCACCGGCTTGTGTGATAAAATTGAAATACTTGAATATCAGCAATGGCAATAATGTTAATAAAACGCCACCCCAGATTAGATACTTTTTCTTGCCGAACGCCTGTTTGACCTCAATAAGCCTTGCAAAACCATACGTTATAAGCGTGACCCCAAATAAAATAAAAGAAAAGGGCACACTCCATTGAGCATATAGACCGTAGGATATAATTAATAGCAAGCAATTTGCTACCGTTTTACCCCCCCCCGATATGATTTTGAGGCCATCAGCGATCCAATAGCCAACAAAAATCAACGGAAAGAGCCAAATAAACTGAAATGAATTAAAAATCATAAATGAATCTTGTTAGATTAGAACTCCGTTCAATAGCGTATAGGATTTCACGGATAGAGTCTGAGGCGCGTTCAGACAAGCCGGCAGACGGCATGAGAGGATGCAAATTTAATGAATAAATTCCATTATAAAGCTAATTATTGGAAAAAAGTTAATTTACCGATCAGCCGGGAAATTTGCAGAATATTCGAAAATGGGAAATGATTTTATAAGGCCCCGAACCTTCACAGGGGCAAGATGGGGATGTCGGGTCGAGATAAAAAATTCATACCAGCGGCGTGCATCATCATTAAGTTCTTGAATGAGCACTAAATAATGAGTCCA
>CAMWRW010000049.1 GCA_947176755.1 uncultured Porphyromonadaceae bacterium | reverse complement strand
TAATCGGAGGCATGTTCCTCGGCACAATCGCATTACTGTTTATTACTCCCACACTATATGTAATACTTACAAAAAGAAATGTCGAGTCAAAATAGTTATTGCGAAGATATAACTTTCAATGAAACTCTTGTTCCTGACATTTGGTGGACAAGATTATCATAGGGGGATTTCAATGGTGAACTGTCCCTGTGAGGCTGAACGCTTCATGCTCTGCCAAGCCGCGGACCGTGACCATCCGCTGATGGTCTGTGATGCTGTTTAGACCCTGTTTTAGTTGAAGGCCAAGTAGGTTGCTGAAAATAAGGGAAGATTTCGTTAGATTTGAGAGGAAGTCATTACGATTTCAAGATGAGATTCGCGGCTGTTCGAAGAATCTTAGAGCTTCAATGTGAATCCTAAACATAGCTCTTGGAACGAAACCGACGCGGTCTGTCTTAATTAACTGCTAAATTACAAATTTCTTTTGTTAATTCCCCTATTCAGAGGGAGAAAAATCTCGGGAGAGACAAGTTTTATAGCATTGAGTATGATAACAAATGAAACATGATTCACATGCAAATTTTTATTAGCAAGAAAAAGAAAAAACTAAACCTATCGGTTGCATTTTTTCGAAATATTTGCTTAACTTAGCATTTCCCAAATGTGTTTATATTATATGAAGTTTGTAAGGATCATACCAAAATACAATCATCTTTGGGCTGTCAAGGCTCCGGATGAAGAAGTTGATGAGCTGACCCTGTTGTTCCGTAAATGGAACAATGCGGAGTATCTTCTTGACTTTTTTTATGGAGAACTTCGAGGATCTTAGAAGTTTCTTCAAGATAGAACGTCTTGACCAGGCCATTGAGGATACTTTTGAAGATGCCGGGGCTTTAGAGGAGTTGATACTTGAATTTCCCTATACCGAAAATCTTGATGAACTTTTCAAACCTTTGGATATTACAGATACCCGTATGTCGGAATTGACAAGGGAAAAAGCCCGCAACTGGAACAGATAACGTCATGCCAGTTGGCTGAGGATTTATGCCATCAGGCTGGAACCCAATGTATATGTCGTTACGGGCGGTGCAATCAAATTGAGCCGGACTATGCAGGAGCGTGAGCATACCGCCCTTGAACTTGATAAACTAAACCGCTGTAAGGCTTTCTTGAAAGCAAATGGCGTTTTCGATCAAGACAGTTTTGTTGAACTCACTAATGAAGAATAATATGGCAAGCAAAGCAATAAAATTTTTGGAGGCTCATGAGAGTGAAAGCACATCACGTTTCGTAGAGGAAGCTGCGTGGCGCAAAGAAAATGCAAGCTGGCTTCGTTGGTCGCGTCAACTTGCAGTAATCCTTATTGGCTATATGCAGGATAATGGCATGAAACGTGCTGAGCTTGCCTCAAAACTGGGCGTTTCTCCTCAATATGTCAGCAAACTTCTATCCGGCACGGAAAATCTTAGCTTTAAGAGCATAGCCAATATAGAAGATCGGTTGGGTATAAGTTGCCTTGTAATGGTTAACGCATGAATAAGGTATATTCAAAAAGGTAAACGCTACCGAACGATTTGAAGTCAAGTTTGGATGCAAATCGGCATTGACGCCCACAATATTCTGAGATATTGCTCCGAAACAGAGCAAAGTAGCGGCTAATGGAGCGTAACTTCCTGATAAGGTGACGATAGTAAGTGCCGGTTGACAAGAGGCAGTGTACCTACGGAATGGATTTATGTCTGAAATCCGCGGATATTTGCCGAACCCTGGAGGAGAAGAAGTCGTTTTCATTTCATGAATGAGAAAGCTGACAGTATTAACATTAAGGAACCATCGGGGGAGGCTGCGGGCCGCGTGCTCTCTGAAGCCGAGCTGGGGGAGACGTCCGCGCTCCCGCTGACCGAAGAGGGTGTGCGCGATTTCCTGGCCGGAGAATTTGTGGAGGGAATCGGCCCGGCTTTTGCGAGTAAACTCGTCGACAGGTATGGAACGGACGCATTGGATATCTTGCGGACCGCCCCTTCTTCGATTGAAGGCATTCCCGGACTCGGCGTCGGGAGAATCGAGACCGCTTCTCAGTCGCTCAAGGGGCTGAAGGTCGCTCCCGATTTTTTTGCCGGATTATACTCCTGCGGGGTTCCGGACCTGTTCGTGGGGCGCATTGTTGGCAAATATGGGAAACGATCTCCTGAAATGGTCGTGAGAGATCCTTATGCGATGGTGGAGGATGTGTGGCGTCTTTCATTTTTTACTGCCGACAAAATAGGGAAGGCTCTCGGATTTGCCGATAATGACCCGCGGCGTTTATCGGGGGCATTGCTGACGGCCGTGAAACATTATGCTGAAAACGGACATCTTTATGCGGAGCCGGAGCAGGCTGTGGAATATGCAGCGGAAATATCGGACACTGATCCTGATAATGTGAGGAAAGCGATTCCGTTGTTGGAAGCCGACGGTAGGCTCGTTTTAAGCCGAGGCGGCCTTTACCTGCCTGTGTTTTATGAGGCGGAGCGCGATGTGGCGCGAAAAATGGCGGCTTTGGCCGCCGCGCCTCCGGAGCAGGTCGCCGACGGGGAAATTCCTCAGACCGACCTGAAGGGGAATATCTATTCGCCAAGACAACGTCTGGCGATCCGGACCGCCCTTGAAGAGCCTGTGACTGTGATCACCGGCGGCCCCGGCTCGGGGAAGACAACCGTACTGAGGGGGGTGATTGATATTCTTCGTCGCAAAGGAAAGAAATTCATTCTGGCTGCCCCGACAGGTCGTGCGGCCAAAAGAATGTCGGTGTTGACCGGCTTTGAGGCCCGGACTATCCACCGCTTGCTGGGATATCGGCAGGGGGAGGGCTACCATAATAGAAAAATAGATGCCGACGTGCTGATTATTGACGAGGGTTCAATGATCGAGCAGGTCTTGCTTAATCATCTTTTGCAGGCGGTCGGAACGGCCACGAAGATCATAATCGTCGGCGACACGGATCAGCTTCCGGCCATAGGAGCGGGGGACGTGATGCGCGAGCTGATAAAGTCGGGCACGGTGGCTGTTGTTGAGCTTGACGAAAATTTCCGGCAGAACCGAGGGGGCGGCATTGCCTCAGGAGCACAAGCGATAAACCGGGGAGAGGTCCCCTCCACAGACGATGGGGCCGAACTGCTCATGGTTCGGGCGGAGGGTGAGAAAGGAATCCGCGACCGAATCCTGCAGTTGGTCGGCGAGGAATTGCCTGAAAAATTCGGTATAAGTCCGGATGAAATCCAAGTTGTCACGCCTCAGCAGATGGGCCCGTTGGGAGCGCGTCGGCTTAATATCGATTTGCAGGCGTGCCTCAATCCGTCGGGTCCGGAAATCAAACGCGCCACGAGCGTTATGCGTCTCGGCGATCCCGTGATGCAGACGGCAAATTCCCGGGAAAGAGATCTCTATAACGGTGAGGTCGGGCGGATAGTCGAGGTCGATTCGGAAGCTCGGTGGCTGGTTGTGGAATATCCCGGAGGGCGCCGGTCGAGATATTCCCGGTCGGAGCTGAGCGAACTTGTGCTCGCCTACGCCACAACCGTCCACAAGCTGCAGGGCTCGGAGGTGGAATACATGGTTATACCGATCACAATGGCCCATCGGCCGATGCTTTACCGGAACCTTCTTTACACGGGTGTGAGCCGGGCGCGTCAGCTCTGCGTACTGGTCGGGGAGGAGGAGGCTTTGCGGTATGCGGTGGAAAATATCGGGGAGACCCGACGAAATTCCAATTTCAGCAGTCGGTTGCGGGCGGAAAGGGCCGGCTTGGAGTCGGGGAGGGAGTCAGAAGATAGTGCGGGCGGCGTCGATGTCGTCGGAGATGGCGCGCGTGAGTGAGTCGAGATCGGGGAAGGTCTTTTCGTCGCGGAGTCGTTCGATGAAATGGAGTGTCAGATGTGAGCCGTAGAGATCTTCGTTAAAGCCGGGGATGTGGGTCTCGATTGTGAGCGGGGAGTCGGCGCGGTCGACTGTCGGACGGTGGCCGATATTGGTGACTCCCCGGAGACGGCGTCCGTCGGGGATGACGACATCGACGGCATATACACCCGGTGCCGGACGAAGCATCCCGGGGACGGGGTTCAGGTTGGCGGTAGGAAATCCGATGGTGTGTCCGAGGCGCCGTCCGTGAATCACGTCACCCTCCATTTCGAAGGGTCTGCCCATCATTTCAGCGGCTTTCCTGACGTCGCCGGCAGCCACAGCTTTGCGGATTGCCGAGCTGCTTACGCCCTCCACGCAGGGAGCCTGCAGGATGCGGATTCCGAGAGGCTGGGCCAGCCGACGGTAATCGTCAACGGTCATTTCCAGACCGTCGCGTCCGAAAGTGTGGTCGTAACCCATCACGATAAGGCGGACATCGAAGCGTCTTTTCATCTCCTCCATCCATTCGGAGGCCGACAGACGCATCAGGCGAGTGTCGAATTCAAGTTCCTCGGGTTCGACTCCTTCTTTCCGGAGCAAGGAGTCGCGGCGCGCACGGGAAAGAATCATGGGAGGAGTTCGTTCGGGAGCGACAGTTGCAAGGGGATGACGGTCGAATGTGACAGCTTTCGGCTGAAGCCCTTCGCGCGCGCTCTGCTCGCGCAGAAAACGGATCACCTCCTGATGGCCGCGATGGACGCCGTCGAAAGTGCCGGCTGTCACGGCCGTGCCGCGGGCTGAGGAATCGGTTGCTGACATGTCGGATGGCGGTAAGGTTATTTCCCGGAGTGGGATGAAATAAGCTCCAGCGCCCGGATGAGATCGGGGGCCTCGTCGGATCCGATGTGGAGCGATTGCATTCCGGTCTGTTCGGCGGCGCGGCAGTTGGCCTCGGAGTCGTCGAGCATCACTGTCTCTTCAGGCTTGAGATCATAGCGTTCGAGAACGATCCGGAAGATGCGTTCGTCGGGCTTGCAGCAGCCTTCGGAGAAGGAGGTCACGACGCCGTCGAAATAATCATTTATTGTCAATCCCTCGGCGCGGAAAGCACGCGCAATCCAGGAATTGAACATCACTGGGTTCGTGTTGGAGAGCACAAAAAGTCTGAATCCGGCTTTTCGGGCAGCCCGCAAAGCCTCGAGCCGCTCGACGGGAAGGTCGACGAGGAAAGCGTTGAAGGCCTCCTGCCAGCGGAGGTCGCTGACGGAATTTCCGGCGCGGGCCCGCAGCGTATCGTAGAATTCTCCGGCCGTAATCTCGCCGGTCTCAAGCGACAGGAACGGGGGCTCCTGACGGTAAAGACCGAGCAATGTGTCGGCATCCTCGATTCCGAGGGATATGAGTTCGTCGACAGCGCGTTCGCGTTTAAGACGGATAACGACGCCGCCGAGGTCGATTATCAGATTTTTGACATTCTTATGTTGAAACATAGGGCAAAATTAATAAAATTATATTACTTTTGCGTAACTGTAAACCCAGAATCGCAATGGACAAGATCAAATCAATCGGCATCCTTACTTCCGGAGGTGATGCTCCCGGCATGAATGCCGCGATCCGCGCCGTGACCCGCGCCGGAATATTCGCCGGCTACAAGGTCTATGGCATTTACCGCGGTTACCGCGGCTTGATATATGATGAAATAGAGGAGTTCTCGACCCAGAACGTATCCAATATCATCCAACGCGGCGGGACAATTCTCAAGACGGCCCGTTGTAAGGAATTCGAGACTCCGGAGGGGCGTCAGTGTGCCTACGATGTGATGAAACGCCGTGAAATCGACGCGCTTGTCGTGATTGGCGGTGACGGCTCGCTGACGGGTGCCCGCATTTTCGGAAATGAGTTCAATATCCCGATCATCGGCCTCCCCGGCACAATTGACAATGACCTCTACGGCACAGACTCCACAATCGGTTACGACACGGCATTGAACACAATCGTGGAGTGTGTCGACAAAATCCGCGACACGGCCACATCTCACGAACGTCTCTTCTTCATCGAAGTCATGGGACGCGACGCCGGATTCCTTGCGCTCAACGGAGCAATCGCTGCCGGAGCCGAGGCTGCCATCATCCCCGAGATTTCAACGCGTGTCGACCAGCTGTCGGAGCTTATCAAGAACGGCTTCCGCAAATCGAAGAACTCTTCAATCGTGCTCGTGGCCGAATCTCCCATCACCGGCGGTGCGATGGGTCTGGCTCAGCGCGTAAAGGAGGAATATCCCGGCTATGACGTGAGAGTGTCGATTCTCGGCCATCTCCAACGCGGCGGTTCGCCGACGGCTCACGACCGCATCCTTGCCTCCCGGATGGGGGCCGCGGCCATCGATGCCCTCCAGGACGACCAGCGTAACGTGATGATCGGAATCAAAAACGACGAAATTGTCTACGTCCCCTTCACTAAGGCTATCAAAAACGACAAGCCCCTTAAGGAAGACCTGATCTCGACGCTCCGACGTCTTTCAATCTGATCCGGCCTCGACTCCTTGTCAATAATAAGAAAAGCCGCGCATCTCCCGATGTGCGGCTTTCTCGTCCCTTACGGGACTCTCGATAGAAATTACTAATGTATATAACCCAAAATTTAGACAATTATGTTTTTCACTTTCAGAGTATGCCACTCCGACATTTCGATTGACCTATTGTCGCATTTCACGGAGTTGTCGGCATGTCCCCGGGGCCTTAGAGTTCAAGGTCTCGTAGAAACATATTAAGTCATGAAAAAAGTGTGTTGAGGGAACGCGGCTTCCGGAGTTCCCGGTTTCCGCGGTATGTCATACATCAGCAGCGATTGGTTGGTGTCGTCACTTTATGTCAGGTTTGTTGGTTTTTGATAATTTAAGAGTTGACAATGATGCCATCCGGCAGAAAGATGATCTAAAGCAATTCCGGACAGGCAATCCGGCGGGCAGGCAACCCGTTTCTTTTGCTCACATATCAGAAACGCCCTCCTCCGGGGGGATATTATAATGGGGATGGTTAAAAAACGCAAAGGAATGTTGGGGAGTGTGGCAAAAGGTTGGGTCTGCAAATGGGATCGCTTTTAATGTAGTGATTTATAGCAATATAAATTATCCCCGGCTCCGAGAAGGGGCCGGGGATATGAATATGGGGTAGGGTCGGATTATCCGACGAAATTATTTAACGAAGTATTTTTCGCCTTCCACGATGTAGAGGCCGCGCTCAAGACCATGGAGCGCCTCGTTGCGTTTCACGCTTGTGCGGACGCGAACACCGTTGACATCGAACACGTCAACAAATTCGCAACCCTTCTGCTGGGCGGAGATTTCTTCAACTCCGGCGGCAATGACATTGAAGAGGTTGGTCTTCATATAGGTGTTGGGGAAGACTTCGTTGTAGATGATGGCCATTGTCTTGTTGAGGCCTACGAAGCTGACGTGGAACGTGGTCACGCCGTCGGCCAGCGAGTAATCCTCACCCTCGACGAGAACAACTCCTTGGACTTCTCCTGATTCGAGGTCTTCTAACGGTTGGCCGTCAAACCAGTAGAATTCACTGGGTACGCCCTCAACTTCAGCCTGAGAGGAGAGATCGACGGTGTCGTTGTCGGGAGTGACTTCGATGATGGCCTGCTTGCCGTAGTAATAATCCACGAGGTTAGGATAGTTGTCCTGGACGGGGAGCGTTGCGAAGGTGAAGCGGTTGCCGACAAGGGAGAGTGCGTGAAGAGTGGAGCTGACCGGATCGAGGTCGATTTCCGAGAGCTTGTTGTCGGTAAGGGCTATCTGCTCGATTCCGGGGAGGCCGGTGAGATCGATGGTCTCAAATTCGTTACCCACGAGAGAGAGGTTCCAGAGCATGGGGTTGTTGAATTTGATTTCCGACATTCCGCAGAGCGAGGCCATGAAGAGCTGGAGTTTCTTGTAGCCTGAGATATCAACAGAGGGGAGCTGGTTGCGACCTACTGAAAGCAGCACGAGATTGGGGAAACGAGACGGATCAGGAAGCGAGGAGAAATTGTTTCCTTCGAGAGTGAGTTCGGAAAGTTCTGCCGAGGTCTCGGGCAGTTTGAGAGTCTCTTCCGACAGGTTGGCATCGCCCACCGCGAGACAGGTGGCGCCTGTAAGGCGGGAGAGGTCGGCGTCAGCCATCGGGATTCCGTAGCAGGAGAAGATGTTGACATCGGCAGGGTCGCCGTAGGTGTAGATGCCAACGGTCGCTCCGGCGTAGGTTGTCTGTTCGCTATAGTCGGTGTAGGTCGGTTTGACAGGATAAGGCGTGAATTCAATTCCTTCGCCGTGCCAGTCGATAAAGAGTTCCGTGGTGGTGCGTGCCCCAAGGATGATTTGAGCGTTGTTGGCGTCTTTGAGCGTCGTGAAGGTGGCCACGAGGTTGGTCGGTGCCGACTTAACGGTGAACTGAGTCGTGGTCAGGACATTTTTGCCGCTCAATGCGGGGAAGGCCTCATTGGTCATCTCGCAATAGATTTTTCCGACTGAGGGGTCGAGGAAACGGAAGATGCCGTTGGTTTCGGTGAATTCGGTGCCTTCCACGAGGGGAGTGCCGTCGACACGTTTCCAGAGGAAGTTGGTGTGGTGGCCGTTGACTTCAACATCCTGGTCGGAGATATTGATGCCGGGGCCTTCAGAGATAATCGGGACAACCTGCTGGGGAGCGTAGATGTAGTTGTCGCCAAGGTCGAGGAATTCCGAGGGCAGAGTTGAGAAGTTGAAGCAGTTGTTGGCCAGATTAAGGGTCTCGACGGAGGTGAGGTTGCCGGGGGTGAAGCCCGTGATCTGATTGCCCGAAAGGTTAAGGTTCTTGATGTTCTCGGGGTAAGCGACAACGAGGTTGCCCGCAATCTTGTTGTTCGACAGGTCGAGCGAGAGGAGGTTGTCGTAGTTGGTGGTCTCGAAGTCTGTCAATGCGTTTCCGGAAAGGTTGATTTCCTTAACGTTTGCGCGGGCTGTCTGATTGACGAATTTGGAGATGTTGTTGTTCGAGGCGTCGATTGTGCGGAGAGCATATTTCTCATAATCGCCGTAGACGCCGGTCAGGTCAAGGGTCGAGATGGTGTTGTCGGAAACGTTGAGAGACTGGAGACAGCGGTTGTAGCCGAGGTCGACGGTCGAGAGCTTGCAGGAGCTGAGGTCGAGCTGGCAAAGTTCGGTTGCTGCGGTGAGGTCGAGCGCGGAGAGCCCCGTGCCGGCAAGCGAGAGTTGTGTGAGCACGTCCTCTTCGGGAATGTAAATGGCCATCTTCTTGGATCCCTTGGAAATTTCGCGGCAAACGTTAGGCTCGCCGTTGAGTGCGAAGGTTGTGGTCATTTCTGTGAGCGTGCCGTCGCCAAGGTCCATATAGAAAGTCTTGGGGTTCTCGGGAGTCGCTCCGGACATTCCGACAGTGAAGGCGATTTCGCCGGAGTGGCCCGGACGAACGGTGAACGTGGCGATCTTCGAGGGCTGACCGTAGTCTTCGGCGGTCTTTACGCGGAAGGGAACGGTTGTCATCGGATAGAGGGAGAAGACGTTGTTGGTGTAGACTACGTATACCGAGTCGGGCATGGCCTGCGGGAAGGTGATTTTTCCGTTGGCATAGCTGTAGAGCGAAGGATCAAGTTCAACGTCCTCGCCGTTGTAGACTTGCTTCATCACGTATGCCGAGGTCGTCGTCCCTTCGCGGAGCACGAGGTGGGAGAGGTCGATCGTGCCGCCTGCTTTCATCGATTTGGGGAGCTTGACGGGGTTCTGCTCATAGAAATAGTATTCTTCGCAACCGGTTTCTGCCGGAGTCGGGAGGGTTGCGAAGCTCATGTCGTTCATGCGGATGTCGAGCCCGGTGAGTCCCTGATTGTTGGAAATGTCGATGGAAGTCAGCTTGTTTTTCTGGAGAAAGACGCTGTTGAGCATCGTGTTGTTCGATAGGTCGATTTCCGTCAGATTGTTATTGTTGGCTCGGAGATAGGTGAGTTCCGGGTTCTTGGAAATGTCGAGCGAGGAGAGCTTGATATCGGTGTTGATGGAGCCCGAACCGTGGTCGGCGAGAAGGCGCTGGAGCTTGGGCAGACAGCTGACGTCGATGCTCGGAATGCGGGTGTCGCCGATGTTGAGGTGGAAGAGTTCGGGGTTATTTGAAAGGTCGAGAGAGGCAACATCGGTCATTTCAAGCGACAGGGACTGGAGCAGCGGACAGCCGGAGAAGTCGGCTTTCGTAAGACTGCGGTTGTAATAGGCGTCAACTGCCTGGAGAGCGGGATAGTCGCTGAAGTTGAAATTGGGGTCAAGGTTCATGACAATGTCAATCTCAAGAATCGCCAGATAGGGCTTGGGTGTGCCTATCACGAGCGGCGTTTCCGGAGTGAACGGATTGTCGGTCATGTAGATAGCGAACAATTTGTCGAACGAGGTGAGATCAAGCTCGGTGAGGTCGTTGTGTGCGAAATTCAGGACTTCGAGGTTTTTGCAGGCCTTGATGTCGGCTTTTGTGAGGTGACCTCCTTCGACGTCGATAACTGAGATGTTTTCGGCGTTTCCATAGAGTCGGATAAGGCCCTGGGATGAAACTGAAATCGACATCATTGATCCGGTCAGTCCGTTTGAACCGTCGGCCGATGCGGGAGAAATTTCGAATTTTTCCCGACCGTATCCGTAGTCGATTTCGTAAGTGTCGGTCTCGTAGGTTCCGAATAAAATGGTAAACTGGTTGGACGGTCCGACAACGTTGTAGGCGTCCGAGTAGAGTGTGATAATGGGTTCATTTTCCTCAGCTGCTGCCGGGAGCGCAAGAAAGATTGCCATGATCACAGCTGCAATGCGTAGCAGTTGTTTGCTCATATAGGTTAGTATTAGGTGAATAATATTATTTTCTTAATCCGATTCCGGGATCGCGACGTTGGTCGGCGCATCCGTAGAAAGGCAAAAAGACGGAGAGAAGCAAGGCGGAGAGGAGATTGTTTTAATACTTTTAAAACGGAGCGTGAATGTCAAGTCTCTAAAGTCTGTGCTAAATTAGCAAGTTAAATTGAATTATGCAAAATATTTTCGTTTGTTAGTAAAAATAATTTGTGAATGTCCCTATCTGTCGGCTTTTACACTTCCGGAAATGCAACCGAATGCCCGCCGGTTGAAGATACTTGGCTGCAGCGTGTAAATGTTAAATTTGGGGCAAGTTCGAACTAATGTGAGCGTAGTGCGGTTATTAAGGCATGAAAACAGGACGACTTATATCGGCTGTTATGGCCTTGATTATCATTTGCGCCGCCAACGTGAAGGCGGAGCCCCTGAGCGCGATGAGCTCCGACGATCTCGTAGCGCTGCTTGACCTGAACGCGGCTTCATCCGAATCCGGAAAGTCGGCCGATTCCGCGAAGGAATCCGCTGTGGCTTCTGAGTGCGGGACGCCGGTTGCGGTCACTGCCCATGATATGATGACCAAGGTCTATGGCGTGCTTGACAGCAATCTGCCGAAAGAGAATTGCCGTCAGGGTGCCCGCGCGGCCCTCGCCCTCGACCCTGAGGAGGAGTTTTCCTCTCTCTGGCTCGACACTGACTCCGGATATGCGCTTGATTTCCGCGGAATGTGTCCTGAGGTGTCGGCCATGGCCCGTTTTGATAACAACGATTTGAGTGATTTCTGTTTCTTCTTCCTCTTTCCGCGTGACGAAGCGAATATAGGCTTCGGCGAGCGTCCCGAACATGGCATGTTCTGCGGCTCTTTGCTCCAGGAGATGCACGACATGGGTCTCGAAGCCGGTGCAGACCGCGATACGGACGACCTCTTTAATGTTCTCGGATCGTATGAGGGGAACTTGGTGGATGTCCGTTTGGTTGATGATGCCGAGGGCGACCGTTACATCCTCATCGTTGGTGTGGAGCCAGGCGCTTTCTCCGCCGCCGATGATCTTGCCGCCTTGTGATCGGATGGCAGTCGGAATCCGGAAGTCAGAGAGATGATTCTCCGGTCGGTTCGCAAAAGACGTCCTTTTATGAAAACAATAAGCCGATGGCAGTCAGCCACCGGCTTTTTTTGGTTCTCTCTAAAGAATTATTCCTTGACACTGAGGTTATCGAGCATTTCCCGGGGTGTGAGGCCCGTCAGAGGGTGTCGCCATGCCGGAGCAAGCTCTTCCATGGGTTCAAGGAAAAAGCGTCGGTCGGGAAGACCCGGATGAGGAATTTTCAGGGTCGGCGAATCAACGGTCATTTCGTCGGCAGCCATGATGTCGATGTCTATCACGCGATCGGCGTATGTTCCGTCAGGAGTGCGATGGGAGTCGGGACAAATCTCTTTTTCTATCTTTTGCAGGGTTGTGAGCATCTCTTCCGGCTCAAGGTCGGAGATCACCATTATGGCCACATTCTTGAAAAGATTTGTGGAATCGAAACCGAAAGGTTCCGATTCCACAATATGTGAGATTTCAAAATATCCGAAGGCCTCCTCGATTTTGCGGACCGCACGACTGATGTTGAGCGCGGGATTGCCGAGGTTCGACCCTATATTTATGAAATACCGGGGCATAGCTTAAAGCGTCTTTTTCACTTCGACTTCCTCGAAGGCCTCGATGAGGTCGTTTTCACGAATGTCATTATATCCCTGGACGGAGAGACCGCAATCGTAGCCGGAAACGACTTCTTTCACATCATCCTTGAAGCGCTTGAGCGACCCGAGTTCGCCGGTATAGATCACGATGCCGTCGCGAATCACGCGGACTTTCGAGCCTCGCTTGATTTTGCCGTCGCGGACAATAGCTCCGGCAATTGTGCCGACTTTCGAGATATGATAGGTCTGGAGCACTTCCGCCGTGCCGGTGACCTCTTCCCGGATTTCGGGCGAGAGAAGTCCTTCCATCGCATCCTTGACTTCCTCGATGGCCTTGTAGATGACGGAGTAGAGGCGGATTTCCACTCCCTCTTTCTCGGCCTCGCGACGTGCTGCCGCCGAGGGGCGAACCTGGAAGCCGATGATGATGGCATCTGAAGCGGCTGCCAGGGTCACATCGCTCTCCGAGATGGCGCCGACTCCCTTGTGGAGCACGTTAACCTGAATCTCGGGCGTGGAGAGTTTGAGAAGTGCATCTGAGATTGCTTCGATTGATCCGTCGACGTCTCCCTTGACAACGAGGTTGAGTTCATGGAAGTCGTTGAGGGCACGGCGGCGTCCGAGTTCCTCAAGTCCGAGGCGTTTTTTCGTGCGAAGGCCGAGCTCGCGCTGAAGTTGTTCGCGCTTGTTGGCGATCTCTCGCGCCTCCTGCTCGGAATTCATCACGTTGAACGTGTCGCCTGCGGTGGGGGCTCCGTTCAGACCGAGGATCAGCACGGGCGTCGAAGGCCCTGCCTCCTGTACGCGCTGGTTGCGCTCGTTGAACATGGCTTTCACCTTTCCGAAGTGGGTCCCGGCGAGAATCACGTCGCCGACACGCAGCGTGCCGTTCTGAACAAGTACCGTGGCTACATATCCGCGTCCTTTGTCGAGCGAGGACTCGATCACGGAACCCGTCGCGTTGCGGTCGGGATTGGCCTTGAGGTCGAGCATTTCTGCTTCGAGAAGCACTTTCTCCATCAGCTCTTCCACGCCGATGCCCTTCTTGGCGGAGATGTCCTGGCTCTGGTATTTTCCTCCCCATTCCTCGACGAGGTAGTTCATCTGGGCAAGCTCCTCTTTGATTTTGTCGGGGTTGGCGGCGGGTTTATCTATTTTGTTAATGGCGAATACCATCGGGACTCCGGCGGCAGATGCGTGATTGATGGCCTCGATTGTCTGGGGCATCACGTCGTCGTCGGCGGCCACTATGATGATTGCAAGGTCGGTCACTTTCGCACCGCGGGCACGCATGGCCGTGAAGGCTTCGTGACCAGGAGTGTCAAGGAATGTGATGTGGCGGCCGTCGGCCAGCTTGACGTTGTAGGCGCCGATGTGCTGCGTGATGCCGCCGGCCTCGCCGGCAATCACGTTGGCCTTGCGGATGTAGTCGAGCAGCGAGGTCTTACCGTGGTCGACATGACCCATCACGGTCACGATCGGCGGACGGGGCTGCAGATCTTCATCCTTGTCTTCGGGAGTCTCGATTGCCTCGGTCACGTCGGCACTCACAAATTCTGTCTCGAAGCCGAATTCTTCGGCAACGATGTTGATTGTCTCGGCATCAAGGCGCTGGTTGATCGACACCATCACTCCGAGGTTCATGCAGGTCGCGATGACTTTGTTGACCGGAACGTCCATAAGGTTGGCGAGGTCGTTGGCTGTTACGAATTCCGTGATTTTCAGAATCTTGCTTTCGGCTGCCTGGCGCTCGGCATCCTGACGCTCGCGGTTGTGCATCTCCTCGCGCTTCTGCTTGCGGAGCTTCACGGATTTTTTCTGCGATTTGTCAGTGAGACGGGCGAGTGTTTCCTTCACCTGCTTCTGTACGTCCTCGGAGTTGATTTCCGGTTTTGCGGGAGCACGGCGGTCGTTGCGTTTACGGTTGCGGTCGCGGCCCTGTCCTTGCTGCCCCTGACCTCCCTGGCCCTGTTGGCCTCCGCGGCGGTCACGCCCTGCGCCTCCGCCTGACTGGGTGGTCTGCTGGGCTGCTTTTTCGATGTCGACTTTCTCTTTCCCTATGCGCTTGCGTTTTTTGCGGTCGGTTCCTTCTCCGGGAGTGCCGGAGGCGGCGCCTCCTCGTCCGTTTTTCCCTTTCTTGCGGGGACGTGTGGACTGGTTAAGAGCTGCGAGGTCAATTTTGCCTACGACCTTCAGCCCGGCGGCCTGCGGTGCGCCTCCGAGACGGAAGGGCTGGTCGTCGGCTTCGCCCGACGCGTTGGCTTCCGCTTCCGCGGGTGTGGCCTGTGTCGTCGGTGCGGTCTGAGGATGGGTGGCCTCCGGTTTTACATCTTTAGCGGCAGCCTCTGCTTTGGGGGCTTCCTGTTTAGCGGTTTCCTGCTTGGATGCCTCTTTCTCTTTGGGAGCCTGAGCCTCGGCCTTGGGAGCCGGAGTCTCGGCTTTGGGAGCCGGAGTCTCGGCCTTCACGGACGTTTCCGCTTTGGCAGCGGGAACTTCCGCCGGACTTGCCGGGCGTGTTGTTTCCTCCGCGCGGGGCTCGGCCTTCGGCGCAGCCTGGCGGGGAGCCTCCTCCTTGGGGAGAGCCGGTTTCGGCTCTCTGGCCTCTGTCTTGGGAACCTCGGTCTTGGCCGAATCGGACTTGGGGCTCTGCTTGCGTCCCCCTTTGGCTGCATCAAGATCTATCTTGCCAAGTATCTTCGGGCCTGTCGGACGCGAAGTGAGGCCTGCAGCGTCGTGCTTGTTTTTCTCTTTCTCTTTTCGCGGACTGAAGATTTTTCCTGCTTCCGCTTTGTCTTTTTTGTCTTTGCTGAATTCGCGTGTGAGCAACTCCACAGCCTCCGTGTCAATCCGGGCGTTTGGCCCCGGATCGACCTCGATATTGTGTTTACGCAGGAATTCCACCGCAGTGGTTACTCCTACGTTTAGCTCTCTTGCTATTTGGCTGATTTTTGTGCGCATATATAGGGGTTGGATTTTGCTTTTGGTTTGTTTGCTCTCTCAACGCCCGGATTTCCGGGTGGATCTTCACGGAGGGATGTCCGTTCGGATGAGGATCAGTCCTCAAATTCGGCGCGGAGCACTTCCATGACGTGCTCAATCGTCGAATCCTCCAGGTCGGCCTTGTCGAGAATCTCCTTGGGGGCGTTGAGCACGGCCTTGGCCGTTCCGAGTCCGACATTTTTGAGGATGTCGATGACCCAACCGTCGATTTCGTCGCTGAATTCATCGAGGTAGATATCCTCTTCGCCGACTTCGATGTCGCGGTAGATGTCGATGTGGTAACCGGTCAGGATTTCGGCCAGCTTGATGTTGAGTCCTTTCTTGCCAATCGCGAGGCTCACTTCTTCGGGGTGAACGAACACTTCGGCTTTCATCTCCTCCTCGTTGAGTCGGATTGAACTGATTTTCGCGGGGCTAAGGGCGCGCTGGATGTAAAGAGAGGGGTTCGACGTGTAGGAGATGACGTCGATGTTCTCGTTGTGAAGCTCGCGGACGATGCCGTGGATGCGGCTTCCTTTGATGCCGACGCAGGCTCCCACGGGATCAACGCGGTCGTCGTAGCTCTCGACTGCGATTTTCGCGCGCTCTCCCGGCTGACGGGCCACGGCCTTTATCGTGATCAGTCCGTCCTGAATCTCGGGAACCTCCTGTTCGAACAGACGGCGAAGGAAGCGCTCGTCGGTGCGACTTACAATCACTTTGGGATTGTTGTTCTTATTGTCGACTCGCTTCACGACCGCGCGCACGATGTCGCCCTTGTGGAAGAAATCTCCCGGAATCTGCTCGTCTTTGGGAAGGCTCATCTCGTTCTGTTCTTCATCAACGAGAAGCATCTCGCGTTTCCAAATCTGATGGACTTCGCCGTTGATCAGCTGGCCTTCAACATCCTTGTATTTGGCGTAAAGGGCATCTTTCTGCAAGTCGAGGATTTTTGTCTGGAGGGTCTGACGAAGGTTGAGGATCGCGCGACGTCCGAATTTCTCGAAGAAAATCTGCTTGGCAACGTCTTCTCCGACTTCACACTCGGGGTCGATCTCACGAGCCTCCGTGAAGCCGATTTCCTTATCCTTGTCGGTCACTTCCCCATCCTCAACAACCCGCAGGTTCTGGTAAATCTCACAGTCTCCCTTGTCGGGGTTCATGATAACGTCGAAATTCTCGTCGCTGCCAAACTGCTTTGCCAAAACGTTACGGAACGACTCCTCCAGAACGGAGATCATCGTCGGCTTGTCGATATTCTTTAGTTCCTTGAATTCGGCGAAATGGTCTACCATGTTCACCGTCTCAGCTTTCTTTGCCATTTCTTCTTCTATTTATTGGGGATGGGCTTAAAACACTAACAGATAGCTTGCCTCGCGGATATCATCGAAAGGTATCTCGCGACTGACGGTCTGCTCGACGGGGCGCTTTGCGCCTTCGGGACGGACTTTCACGCGCGTGTCGAGAGCGATGCCTCCCTCCTCGACTCGCCGCAGCGTGCCGCGTACGATTTCTCCCTTCTTGGTCCGTACTTCAATATCCCGGCCAATATGCTTTTCATATTGACGGCGCACCTTGAACGGAGAGGTCAAGCCGGCCGAACCGACTTCAAGCTCGTAGTCTTCCGAATCGCGCGGGAATGCTTCCTCGATCTCTCGCGAAAGCTCTACGCAATAGTCTATGTCGATCGGACCCATCGAGTCGATCTCTACTTTTATTTCGTTGGCCGGGCTGACGCTCAGGTCGACCAGAAAATAGTCTGTGCCCTCAAGGCGCGATTCAACAAACCGCTGAAGTGCTTCTTTGTCTATCATATTTTTCTCAAAAAAACCCGGAGGAGACTTGCGTCCCCTCCGGAATTCTTTTGCAAAGATAACGTTTTTATCCCGGCATTCCTAATTTATCCCGCTCTGTATGCCGTGTTTCAGCTTCATATAAGATAATTTAACGTTTATTTGTTATATTTAACGCAAAATCGGTCTCCTTGTTGCTGTCGCATCAGTTGACTTCTGCATCGAGATCGCGCAGGATCATTCCCATCACGGGATTCTCTTCAATGATTTTCTTCAGGAATTCCCTCGGGGGAAGCTGCCGGGCCACTTCCGAGTTGGGGTTGATGGCGACATTGAGGCGGATTCTGTCGTTGCCCAGACGCCCGCGGATAGATTCCATCAGGGGCTGCATTGCGCTTTC
This sequence comes from uncultured Porphyromonadaceae bacterium, assembly GCA_947176755.1. Taxonomy (GTDB): domain Bacteria; phylum Bacteroidota; class Bacteroidia; order Bacteroidales; family Muribaculaceae; genus Lepagella. The sequence goes on along the minus strand of CAMWRW010000049.1, from coordinate 267 downwards.
GAAAGCCTGGAGAGCCCCGGGGTGTTCGACAAGCACGTGAAATTCCTCAGGGCCGACTCGCTTCGGCGTGGCGTTTCGCATTGCGGTGGTGAGGATGTGCATGTCGGGATGGTTTGCGATAAATTCGTTCCATGCCCGGATGAATTCCTCGTCCGTGAAGTCCCGTATTTGTTCTTCGCGCGGGGCCTCTGCAGGGGTCTGCTCCTTTAGACGGAACATTCCGGGCCGCGCGGCGGGAGCGGCCGCGCGGGGGGCGCTTTCTGAGGG
>CAMWRW010000048.1 GCA_947176755.1 uncultured Porphyromonadaceae bacterium | reverse complement strand
ATGAAGGGGACACGGCGCATACGGATTATGCGGACGATCGGTTTTTCATGCGGAGCGGTGCGCATCATTTCGTCGAATTTAGTTGCGGCTCCGAAGAAGAAGGGACCGTCAATCTCATATACGGCTACGCCCTTTGCGAGGTCGAGGAATTCGTGGTGGTCGGAGTCGGTTTCGGCACCGAGGTCAAGTTGTTCGCCGTAGACACGGATTGTGGTGTTTTCGGTGACACGGCGAAGAAAAACGACAACAGCGAGGAGCATACCGACTTCAATGGCGATCGTGAGGTCGAAGATTACGGTAAGGAGGAAAGTGACGATCAGCACCCATACGTCGCCTTTCGGGTTTGAGAATATACCTTTGACCGTTCGCCATCCGGACATGTTGTAGCTGACCATAACGAGGACAGCAGCGAGACAAGCCATCGGGACGAGGTTGATCAGGGGCATTGCGAAAAGGAAGATTATGAGGAGGATGATAGAGTGAATGATGCCAGCGATCGGGGTTCGGCCGCCGTTGGTGATGTTGGTCATTGTACGGGCGATTGCGCCGGTGACGGGGATTCCGCCGAATAGGGGCACGACCATGTTAGCGACACCCTGCCCCATCAGTTCGGTGTTGGAGTTTGTACGGTCGCCGGTGATACCGTCGGCCACGGTGGCGCTGAGGAGCGATTCGATCGCACCGAGCATAGCGATTGTGAAGGCAGAGGGAAGGAGGAGGTTGATGGATTCCATGTTGAGGGGCACGGAATGAGGAGTGGGAATGGTGGCGTCGATGTTACCGAAACGGTCGCCGATAGTCTGTATACCGTCGATTCCGCAGAAATGGCGGAGGGCCCAGACGATAGCGGTGACGAGGATTATGGCAGTGAGAGCTCCGGGGATTCGGCTGGAAATTTTGGGAGTGAAGATAATTATGAGGAGGGATCCGAGAGCGACGAGGAAGGTCGAGAGGTTGAAGGAGGAGAAGTTACGGAAGTAGACGGCCCATTTTCCGAGGAAGTCGGAGGGGACTTTTTCGGAAATTGAGAGGCCGAAGAAGTCGGGAATCTGAGTAGAGAAGATGGTGAGGGCGATTCCGGCGGTGAATCCGACGACAATGGGATAAGGGATGAATTTAATGACCGTCCCGAGGCGGAAGATGCCCATCAGAAGGAGCAGGACACCGGCCATGAAAGTTGCGATAGCGAGTCCGGAAAGGCCGTAGAGCTGGATTATGTTGAAGATAATCACGATGAAGGCTCCGGTAGGGCCTCCGATCTGGACAGAGTTTCCGCCGAGGAGAGAAACGATAAAACCGCCTATAATTGCAGTTGTGAGACCGATGGCGGGAGTGACGCCGGAGGCGATACCGAAGGCGATGGCCAGCGGGAGGGCGACGATGCCGACGACGATGCCGGCGGTGAGGTCTTGTTTGAATTTGGAGAGGGAATAGTTGCGCAGAGAGGAAAGAAGAGCAGGTTGAAAGTCGAAAGACATTATGTTAGAATTTAGAATTTTAAAATTTAGATAGTGGAGTTTTTATGGAATTGAATTTTAATTATCGGGATTAGTCGGGAGGAGAGGGAGGAGATCGCGAAGGATCTCCTCCGGAGAATAACAATAGAAATTATCGAGCCGGAGCATTCATCCGAGAGGGAGGATAATGTCGGAATCGCGCCTCCACTCGGGTCAGACAATCTGAAGGATCCGGAGTTCGTCGAGGAGCTCGTTGCCGGAGAGAGTACGCCTGCGAGAGAGCGTGCGGGCAAATTCGTCGATTGCGGGGTGGAGTCTTGGATTGCGGAAAATCCGGCGCATAGAGGATTGAGTCTTGTTGAAGAGGGCGTCGATTTCGTCGTCATCAAGCTGACAGGAGTCACGTCCTTCGTCGGCGATAACGCTACGGATTTTGGAAGTGATTTCTTCGGGGACTTCCTTGTGGAGACGCACGAGGGACCGGGACAGGACGTTGGAGACGACCATTGCGGAGGTAAGATAGAGGTTGTGGAGGAGGTTATTCCAGGTTGTTTTCGGAGAGATTGAAGGAGAGCCGGAATAGTAATAAAGATGAGAGAAAGTGACCATGGGACCGTCAGCGTCCAGGGAGACGCTTGTGACGCGGTCGAGCGCATCGAGAGCAGCGAGCGAGATAGCCATTCCTGCGAGGCCGTAGGCGCGGTCGTCTTCGTTGAGGTATGATAAAGTGAGTTTCTGCATTTGTAAGGCTTTTTTATAATATGAACGCCGTTGGTCGGATTAAGTTTTAGAAATTGAATCCGGCACCGGCCATGATTGAAATACCTTGAGCGGGGAGAGCCGGAAGGATTTCATCGTGGCGGTTGAGGAGATTTTCGCCGCGGAGATAAACGACGATATCGGGCGTGATTTCATAACTTATTTTAGCGGCGAGGATTGAGAGGTCGGGGAGAGAGTATTCGGATGCAGGGAGGAAAAGATTGCGGTCGGCGCGCCAATTCCAGTCGAGCCCAATGCGGAGAGGAGACCAGGGGTTGGTTTCGGCTTTCAGGGCGATGTTCCAGCGAGCGCGGTCGTACCCGTTGAAGAAACCGTGGGAGCGGGATTGGGGCTGATAGCGGGCTTCGGCGTCAAGATTGAACCAGGGAAGAAGGTTGAGGGCGAGGTTCATTCCGACGGAGAATCCGGAGAGGTCGTAACGCTGATCTACTTTGATCGAGAGGGAGGATAAAGAGGAGAGGGAGGAGAGGGAGGATAAATCAGGGCTGATAGCGTAGGTGTAACAGCCGCCGTATGTGAGGTTTCGGGAGATGCGGTAAGCGAAATCGGCTCCGATGGAAACGCCGGAGAAAGGCCCGACGCGGAACCCGATTTTACCGTCGAAGGGGGAGTAGACCGGACGGTTGTCGAAAATTACGGGTGCGCAATAGGCGTCGAGTTCGTATTCGCGGTTAAGTGTGCGGAGCTGCTGACCGCCGGTGGCATCGAGGAAGAGGGCGAAGAGCCCGGATGAGAAATCGAGATGGACATCGGGAGCGATGTGGAAGATCGAATAGTCGTCGATTCCGGGCGAGAGTTCGGCACGCAGTCCTATTTTCAGCGCTAATCCCGAGGAGGAGATAGAGGAGAGGGAGGAGAACGTATAGGAAGGGGCGAGGGTTATGAGACCGTAATTGTCGGGTTTTCCGAATATATGGGAGTTGATAAAGATGTCGGGGCGTCCGGCATACAGGATCCAATCGGCGTCAAGGCCGAGGTTAATGGCGGATGAGTTGTTGAAAGCGTAACCGAGGTCGGCATCAAGGTTGAGAATCGTTTCCCGGTCGGCCTGCATGGATTCGTAACCGTTGGAGGAGTGAGGGGTGGGAAGATAAAGCGAACGGAAACCGAAGTATCGGGCTCCGATTGCGGTTTTCCAAGTGAGCGGGGAGGAGGAAGGGGCAGAACCGACTGCCAAGGAAAGAGATCCCCGGTTGAGCGTCTGGTCGGGCTGGCCGTCGGCCACATCAAGGCCGTAATAATTGAAGAATCCGAGGTTCCAGGCGGCGTTGGCCGACATGGAAACAGAAGGGGACAACTGATGGGAGGCGTAGAGAGAAAGAGATTCATCGTAACGCCACAAGGGATTGGCATATTGATTGCCGTTGACTTTCGGTTTCCAAAGAGAGGATGAGACGTGATTGAAGGCGACCCCGGCCGTGGTTTTCGGGGAGTCGACAAATCTGTATCCGGCGGCTAATGAGGCGTTGAGCCAAGATCCGATCATGAAGTCGACATAGCCGCGTGATGAGTTGAATCGAGGAGCGGCGTTCCATTCCGTTGCGGAAAGGGAAACGGCGCGTGGCGCGAAGTCGGCCGTGACGGGATCGAGGTCGTAGTCGAGTGTCGCGGAGCTGAGTGGGAATTTAATCGCCGGCGGGAAGGTAGAGAGGGGGTTATGATCGATGACTTCGGGGATGTATTCACCGCTGACTTCGATGGTCTGGTCGAACTGGGCGTGGAGCGGCAGGGAGAAGGCACCGAGCACGAGGAGATAGAGGAGATAGAGGAGGGATGATTTATAATTGAAAGTTTTCATCGGAGTCATAAATTTTTGAGGCGGGAGTTAATGTCATCGAAGATTTCCTGTTCGTTGCCGGGATAGTTCTCTTTGAGGCTCAGGAGATATTCCTTGGCGAGATACTGCTGGCCGAGTCCGGCATAAGCGTCGGCGAGGAGAATGAACCCTTTAGCGAGCCAGAATGCATGGGGAGTTCCGGCATTTGTGAAGTTGGTCATCAGCTGTTCGGCACGCGAGAAGTCATGCATTTCGAGGGCCTTTGAAGCGAGAGCGACGGCGGCTTTGGCGCCTGTGAGGGATGCGGGATTATCGGCAAGACGGGAGTAGATAGGTTCAGCCTTATCGAAATTGCCCTGAGCGGCGAAGCCGTCGGCCTCATAAAGGTCGATTTGAGCGAGGTCTTCAGCTCCGAGGGCTCCGGAAGCACGGAGACGATTGGCGACCCCGGCGAGGTCGTCCCAACGATTGGCGGCGTGCATAGTTTCGGCCATACGCATGAGTTCGTCGGGAGAAATCTCATTTGCGACATCGAGGCGACGTCTGTATGCGTCGGCGGCCTTGGCAGCGTCACCTTTACCTTCGTAGAAGAGGGCGAGTTCGAGGAGCGCCGGCGAGAGCCAACGAGATTCGGGGAAACGGTCGGGGAGGGAAGAGAGGAGGCGTTCCTTTTCAGATTGGTTGCCGCGCAAACCTTCAATGACAGCGCGACGATAGAGGGCGTAATCGGAAGTGGGTTCTTCGGCGAAAAGGGCTGAAGCTGCGGCGTAATCACGCAGATAGTAAAGACAGTCGGCGCGACGGAGACGGGCATCGGCAGTCTGGGCGTCGGTCAGTCCGCCGAGAGCGAGGGCGTTTTTGAAAGCCTCGGCCGAGGCCTTGTAATTTCCGGATTTATATTCGGCATAACCGAGGTCGTAGAAAGCGAGGGGACGGGAATTCCCGGCGGGGACGGCGCGGAGGTATTGACGATAGGCATCGGCAGCGCGACGGAAATCCTTTCGGGCATAAAGAGCGTCACCGAGCCAGAGGCGGGATTCGCGGGCGACTTCGGGAGAATATTTTTCCAATTGGAGTGATTTCTCGAGCCAAGCGACGGCCTCGGCGGGTTTCCCGTTCGAAAGGGCATCGACACCGAGTTCGTAAAGCACCTTCTGTTTTGTTTCAAGCACGGCTACGGAAGGGCGACGGATAAGATTAATACATTCGAGGGCACGGGAATAGTTGCGTTCGTTATAGTAAGCGTTGGCGAGATAAGCCTCGACTTCGGGGGCATAAGCCGAGTCGGGATAACGACGGACAAATTCTTCCAAGCGTGCGGCCCCGGAAGCGAAGGGTATGTGAGCGCCGGCGGTAGCGGCGGTGGCATAGTTATACCATGCAGTTTCGGTCACTTTGGGGTCGATGTTAAGGTCGGCGGCCTTTTCGAAAGCGATAGCCGCGCCGGAAGAGTCGCCGGCGGAGAGGCGGCATTGTCCGATGAAGAGCCATGCGCTTTGGGCAAGGTCGTCGTTAGCGTCGGTGAGTGTGGCGAAAAGATTAAGAGCTTTGTCGAATTCACCGGCACGATAGTCGGCTACGCCAAGGGCATAACGGGCGTCGGGGAGAGGATTGTCGGGATTGAGGGAGAGGTATCGGTCGAGATAAAGACGGGCCGCATCTTCATCGCCGAGACGGAAAAGGCTCATGCCGGCGATTCGGTTGAGTTCGGCTAAGAATTCATCTTCATCAGGGATTGACTCCGCGGGAATGGGAGAGCGGAGATTCGAGAGTAAATTTTTAGTGCGGGAGAGAGCGTCACGGAAATGGCCGCGACGATATTCAATCTGGGTGAGATAGAAATCGGGGTAGAAAGGATCGCCGGCAGGGATCCGGGCGAATTCGTCGGCAGCGCGGTCGAGGTCGCCGTCGATATAATCGAGGTAGGCCAAATAGAAACGCGCGGGCTCGGCGTATTTATTGTCGGTTTTCAGAGAGCGCAACAGAGGGCGTGCCTGGCGGAAATAACCGGTCTTTATCAGAGAGAGGGCATGACGGTAGGCGGTTCGGGCCCGGGAGTCGGGAGATAGGGAAGAGAGGTTGATATTATCGTAGCGGACCACGGCAGCAGGCCAGTCGTGGCGAAGGAAAGCGAGGTCGGCGCCCATAAGTCTGGCCTCGACAGCCCTTGGCGATTGAGCCCAATCGGCGGAGAAGCGGTCGAGAAGGGAGAGAGCGTCGGGTTGATCACGATGGAAGGCAACGGCGGCGCGAATGAAATCATACTCCTCCTTTTGGTCGGGAGAAAGGAGAGAATTGAACCGGGAAATAAGGTCGAGTTGGTCGGCGGCGGCAAGAAATTGTCCGGCGTCAAGGAATTGGCGCGCACGGGCGATGTCACCGACGATCTGAGTGTTGTCGATGGAGAAGCCTGCGAGGGGGAGTTGAGGGGAGTCGGGAGAGATTTGAGCGACTGCCGGCGCAGGGGATAAAACGGGAATAATGGATAGGAAAAGGGGAGTCAGTGTTTTCATGAAGCAAAGTTAATAATAATTTTGAATTTAGTTTGAATTTGGAGCGGGGGGGCTATTTTGAGTCGGGTTTGGGATGATATAAAGAGAAAGCCCTGTGGCAGGGCCACAGGGCTTGGGAGATTATCCTTATCCTTTATATTTTCAATATCAGAGGATAACTTTGTCGGCTTTACCGCCGATTACGCGGATGTAGATACCGGAACCGGGGTTTTCAACGCGGACGCCCTGGAGGGTGTAGAAAGCTGCGGGGGCGTCGTTCGCGGGGGTCGAAATCTGATTGATACCAACGGAGTTGACACGGCCGATGCGTGCGGGGGCATAGGTGATGATGTCGTCGTCTTCTTTCTCTTTCGAAGTGGATTCATCTTTAGAGTAGGATTCTTTTACGACGTCAAAGTAAGAGGGGTCGTAGGGAGTGCCTCCGACGGGAGAAGTTCCGTACTGGTCGATGTACATAACGCCGATGCCGGTTTGTTCGATGTCGGCGGCAGTGATTCCGAGGATGCTGAGAGGGAAAGTCCATTCGTAGAAAGTGTGAGCGGAATCATCGACTTCGCTTCGGAGGTCGACGAAGCCGTCGTTTCCTTTGAGATCTTCGGGATCATATTCGAAGTCAGCCTGACCCCAGATTTCATTGATGGAGGGGAGGAGACCGTCGGCGTAACCGTAGTAGCGTCCGGGGATCGATTTGCAGTAGGCTGCATCATAGCTTGCATGGCCGTCGGGGGTCGGGATGAAGAAACCGGGGACACCGACGCCGGGTTTGGAAGAACCGATCCAGACAGCATCGACGCCATTATCGAAGAAGAATCCGTTGTTGGCTTCCTGCCAGATAGGACCGTTTCCGTTGATTCGGCCGTCGAATTTCTCATAGGGATCGAGGTCGAAAGCCCATATCATTGCTCCGTCCATGTTGTAGGGTTTGGACTCGCCGGGTTGTTTTCCTTCGCCCCATTTATCCCAAATGGTGTAGACAGTCTGGAGACCGAGGTAAAGGTTGTTGTCGTCGTAAGCGGCATAAATAGCGTAAGAGTCGATTACGGGGCGTTCGTGTTTTCCTTTGAAGGCCATGCAGACGTCGCGGGCGACACCGCGGGCAATCAAATCCTCTTCAGTCCAGTTTGAGAGAGCGGTTGTGGACTTCTGGTCGTTGAACGCCATGGTGACAGTTTTTCTCGTTCCGCACTTTCCGTTGGGGTTCACGAGATAGTAGTCGGTGATAAGGTTGTTGCCGGACTGAACGGGGATGGCACCGCGTTTTGTGAAATGAGCTTCGGCGCGGGCCTCTTTACCGTTGTTTACGGCGAGTACACTCAGATCGGTAGTTTCCGTAAAAGTAAGCGGGCCGGTGTAGATAGAGGAGGATGTAGTGGCGTCGCCCTGGGTGGAGAAATAGATTGTTCCGGCGGGGGCAACGGAGATTGTCACGGTTATTTCGTCGGTAAACTTGCAGTCGGCCGGAGTGATAGAAATAGAGGGGAGGTCGGGATCGATGTCATAAACACCGAGGTCAGTGACCTGTCCTTTGCCGCCGACTCCTTTGTAAAGATGGTTATCGAGGGCGCCCTTGGTATAGTCGGCTGTCTGGTCCGTGCCATTGGCGTTACAGAAGAGGAATCCGGAGATGGTTGAAGCGCCGTTTCCTTCGAAAGTGTATTTCCAGATGTCGCCTTCGACTTTAGTCAGGCTGACACCGGGCCATGACGTGGAGGGGGAGCTCCAGTAGTGGATGTTAACCGTATCCCATTGGGAAGCGGAGTTGTCGTAATAGATGGTTGTGTCTGCAACCGCAGCGGGAGCAGCGACGAGCAGACCTAATGCCAAAGAAGCGAGAAGTTTTTTCATGATGGGTAAATTTTAAAATACAAAGTTAATTGTTTTTTTGGGAATCCGGATAAGCGGATAGCGCTTGTTGGAGAGTATTCAGGGCCCGGTCAAGGTAGTCGATGTTGTGGACGTATGCAAGGCGGACCTGATCTCGGCCTTTGCCGGAGGAGGTGTAGAATCCGGCGGCGGGAGCCATGAAAATAGTCTCCCGGTTATCTGTGGCGAATTCTTCGAGACACCATTGGCAGAAGCGGTCGGCGTCTTCGACGGGGAGAGAGGCAACCGTATAGAAAGCGCCTTCCGGGGTCGGGGAGTAGACACCGGGGATTTCATTAAGTCTCTTGATGAGGAAATCGCGACGACGGCGATATTCATCAAAGGTTTGACGGAGATATTCCTCGGGAGTGTCGATGGAGGCTTCGGCCACGATTTGTCCGAGGAGCGGGGGAGAGAGACGGGCCTGACAGAATTTCATGACAGAGGCGCGGAGGGAAGCATTGCGTGAAACGAGGGCTCCGATCCGGATTCCGCATTCGTTGTAGCGTTTTGAGACGGAGTCGATCAGGACGACATTTTCCTCGATACGCGGGAGGCTCATAGCGGAGACGAATGGTCGGGGGCCGTAACAGAATTCGCGGTAAACTTCATCGCTATACAGCCAGAGGCCATGTTTTTCGACGAGGCAGGAGATTTTTTCAAGTTCCTCGCGGGAATAAACATACCCGGTCGGGTTGTTGGGATTGCAGATGAGGATTCCCTTGGTTCTCGGGGATATGAGACGTTCGAATTCCTCGAGGGGCGGGAGGGCGAAGCCGTTGGAAATAGATGCGGCGACAGGTCTGATCACGGCGCCGGCGGAGTCAGCGAAGGCCATGTAATTAGCGTATGCCGGCTCGGGGACTATAATTTCATCGCCGGGGTCGAGGGAGGCCATGAAAGCGAAGAGGACGGCTTCGGAACCGCCGGAAGTGATTATTATTTCGTCGGGAGAAATGTCGAGACCGAATCGGGCGTAATACAGGGCCATGGCATTACGGAGGGAAGCGAGACCTTCGGAGGGGGAATATTCCAGCACGGAGCGGTCGACAGCCCGAAGGGCTTCAAGAGCTCCGGGCGGGGTGGGGATATCGGGCTGGCCGATGTTGAGGCGATAGACGAAGTTACCCCGCTGTTCGGCGTCGCGGGCTGCTCCGGCAAGTTTCCGGATAGGAGAGGAGGGCATATATATGCCGCGTTTGGAAATTCGAGGGTCCATAATATAAGTGAAAATCCCCATTGCAGGATCCCGGAGGGATGCAATGGGGAGAGGTTGGTTTGCTCAGCGAACGATGAGCTTTATTGATTTTGAAGTTTGGGCGCCGCCATTATTGCGGGCGTCGATTCGGGCGAAGTAGACACCGGCGGGGAGAGAGATCGACTGTTGGTGGACGAGACCGTCTATGGCGAGGTGGTCAAAAGAAGCGGCGAGCACGCCCGTGGGGTTCCAGAAAGAGATGGAAGCGTCGGAGAAGTTGTCGGGGACGGCGTAAGAGAGGAGACCGTCGGCGTAAGAGAGAGAGAGGAGGGCTTCTCCGGCGAGGTTGTCGATGTCGGTCAGGACTCCGTTGGAGTTAGCCGACACGACGAAGTTTTCGGTGGGGGCGGCGGAAATCCGGAGGTGAAGTTTTTTTGAAGAGGGGTCGTAGAAGAAAGCGTTGCCCTCGGCGGAGGCGAGGTCGTCGGCTGAAGCAGCGGGGGCGAATTCGTGAGATAGATCACGGGGAGCGCGGGCGACGGCGCGTGCCGGAGCTGAGGAGAAGGACGTGCCGAACACGGAGGCTCCGACGGGCATCTCGTAGTTGTGGACGATGATGGTGTAGTTGTGGAGTCCGGGGGATTCGGAGTGGGTGGTGCCGGAGCGGGAGATAGTGATTCCCAGACCGTTGTCATCGACAGTGGCGTTGAATTCGGTGAGGGTATAGTTGTCGTTTTCTACGGGTTTGGGATCGGCGTGATCATCTTCGTAGAGGTAGCCCCGGGCATCGGGGTTGAGGGGATCGAAGATGTAATGGATAGTGAAGTCGCTGCGGGAGGCCTCGGCAGTGCTTGTGAAGGTCGATTCAGTGTAAGAGGGGATGAAAGAACCGAGTCTTGCGAAGTGAGGGAGACAGTCGAGGGGAGCCGGGTAATAGATATCAGCGCCACCGTCGTAGATGTCGGTCCAGTTGTTCATGTCGATCCAACGTCCGTCGGGGAAAGAAATCGAGCGGGTGGTTGCGTTTTCGAGCACGGGGGCAATGAACATGTCGCGTCCCCAGAGATAAGCGTCGGTGCAATTAGCGAGGCGAGAGGGATCGGCGTCGTTGAAGTTGGCAGGACGGGCGAGGGGACGGCCTTCGTAAGAGAAAGCGTAAGCGAGGTTGTAAAGGTAGGGGAGATATTTATAACGGAGGTTGATAAACTTCTTGACCCCGTTGGCTACGGAGGAGTATGCATCGAGGTAAGGTTCGGGTCCGCAGGTGCCCTGGGAGTGCGTTCTCATCGCGGGGGAGAAGACAGCGAATTCGATCCAACGGAGGTAGAGGTTAGGGTTGAAGTCGTTGACAATGAATCCGCCGACATCGGAACCCATATATCCGATTCCTGACATTGAAGAGTTGACAAGGGCGGGGACCTGCGCGGCGAGACCGGGCCAGGAGCGCTGAATGTCGCCGGTCCAGGGGAAAGCGGCATAGTGCTGCATACCGGACGTTCCGGAGCGAGGCATGAGGAGAAGACGCCGGTCGGGGAATTCGGCCTGCAGGCTGTTATGGATAGCGCGTTGCCAGAGGAGAGAGAATTCGTTGTGAATCTGGTTGACGGAACCGCCCTGATGGTGAGAATCGCCATCGTGGCGTTCCGGTTCGCCGAGGTCCATCCACCAACCGTCGATACCTTCGCGAGTGCGGTCCTTATAGAACCCGGCCATCCATTCCATTGCATCGGGATTTGAGGCGTCGATAAGTCCGACTTGGTTGGAATGGAGCCACTCCATACCGTCGACGCTTTCATCGGCAAAATATCCGTTGTCGCGGAGAGTGTTGTAGTTGGGGCAGAGGTGGGTGAAATAGGGTTCGGTGATGCAGATAGTGTGGACGTTCTTATCCTTGAAATTCTGCATCATTTCGGTTGGATTGGGGAAGTTCGAGCCCCAGTCGAGCGTGCCGAGATGGTATTCGTCGTCGCCTTGCCAGTAAAGGTCGAAGACGATAGCATCGAGGGGGAGGGGCATTTGTTTGATATTGTTGACGGCCTCTTCACCTTCGGCACGATTTCTGTAACCGTAGCGGGACGTGATATACCCGAGCCCCCAGTATGCGGGCATAGCCTGACGGCCGGTGAGGAGGGTGTAGTTGGCGATTACGTCCTCCATCGAGGGACCGCCGACGAAGTAATAGGCGATAGGGTTTTGGGATGAGGAAGAGTAGGATGAACCGGAGGCGGAGGGAGTGATGGTAGCGTTCCGGTAATGGTCGTCGAAGTATACGCCGTAACCGTTTGAGGAGATGTAGAACGGTATGTTGATGCAGTGAGGAGGATTAGTGTAGGAAGTCCAGTTTCCGGTCTGGGTATTATTCATCACCATGCTATGGCCTTGCCAGTTGGTCCAACCGCCGTTGTAACCGCCGCCGTAGAAAGCAGCGTCGTTCATCGGGAGAAAGGAGATGCGACGGGATCCGGAGTTGTTTCGGAGGCCCTTGTCTTCGGCGAGGATTACGCGACCGTCGGCATCGCGGAATTCGACAGTGGCCGTTTCCTTGTTGACGGCGACAGTCACACCGTCGGCCACGGCCACGATGAGTTCGGAGTCGTTTTCGGAGATTTCAAAAGCGACTTCGGGCTGAAGGACAACGGAGATGGATTCGCGTTCCTCAGTCACGGCGGCATCGGAGGGGAGAGTGAAAATTTTCACCAATTGCGGGGAAAAGGGAGTGATGAAAAGAGTTCCCTTGGAACAGTTGACGGACACGGTTGTGCCGTCGGAGGAATAGCTTTCGTATTGTCCGAGAGGATAGGAGCTTTGAGCGACAGTGTATTCATCGAGGGGAGCGATGGCGCCGTCGTGGGTGTAGACCCAGTCGTTGAAGAGATCAAGGTCGTTTGTCTGGTGGGCATTTCCGGTGTTGGAGCAGATGATAATTTTGAGGGCCGGATTCTCTGCATTGCAGGTGAAACTGTAATAATAAAGTTTCTTGGCGGCATCATAAACAAGAGGCGCACCGGGCCAGGTGCCACCCGTGTAATTCCGGTCGCCATCGTTTTCATCCCAGATCCAGGCATGGATATCGGAGCAGCCCTCGGTGTTGTCGAACCAGATGGTGTAGCGTCCGTCCTGGGGGGCGACTTCTCCGCCGTTGAGAGAATGGAGATATGAGGCGAGACTTCCGACGGAGCCTTCGAAGTTATAGACGTTTCCCAAGGTAAGGGGAAGGTCGGCGGTCTGTTCGCTGTTGTTGTTGAAAATAACTTTTGTGTTGTCTTCGGGGACATCGAAGCACCAAAGGTCGGGGGCTTCGTCGATTCCGGCAGCAATCATCGGGTCGCCGGGCCAGGAGTTTGGAGTTCCGCCCCAGAAGTAGATATATGGTTGCGACCATTGTTTTGAGGAGTTGTCAAAGTAGACAAGTTCAGCGGAAGCTGATATGGATATAAGGGATAGAGCGAGGGCGACAGGGATTCGCAGGGTTTTGAGTTTCATGATTAGATGTTTGTTTTTGCAAAATTAATAAAAAGAATTTAAACGGAAAATCGCGATGTTTTTGAGGGCTAACATTTTTTGTGGGTTGGGGTCTTATGGGTCAGCGGAGAGCGGCGAGGATTTGGGCAGAGGTTGGGAGGGGGGTATCGGTCCAGATGTGTGTGATGATTCCGTCGGGGTTGGCGATGTATATGCGGGGGATGATTGAGGCGGCGAAGAGGTTGTAGATTTTGGTGTCGGTTTGGGCGGAAAAGGGTATGGAGAGATTGTTGTGTCGCCAATAGGAGGCCACTTCTTCTTCAGATTGATTGCGGGAGATGGCGATGAGAGTTGCGGGAATGTCTTGACGGTTGATTTCATCGTAGACATTTTGAATAACAGGGAGTTCTTTGCGACAGTCGGGACACTCGGTGTTGAAGAATATAATCACGGAATAGCGGCCGTCGGAATCGGGCATGGAGAGAGTGAGGCCAGCGTCGGTTAGGATTGAGAATCGGGGACATGAATCGCCGACCTCCAGGGGATCGGGTTGAGGTTCTTCGCTGACGCAGGATGAGATTGTAAGGAGCAGGAGGGAGGAGAGGAGAATGGGGAGGAGAAAGAGGAGAGGATGGAGAATAGAACTGATTAAGGGGTAGATCAGTCGCGACGGTTTCTGGTTTTCCATAGGGATTTGTTACAACGGTAGATGAGGATAGCGTAAAGGATGAAGAAGATAATGGCAAAAATTCCGGCGCAACCACGGAGGAGATGGTAGACCGTGGGGGAGAGGAAGGGGAGGTCGAGGAGGAGAGCGACAAGGATGAAGAGCAGAATGAAGGCGGAGAGCCCGAGGGAGGAATAAGCGATGATTTTAATCGTGCGGTTTGCTCCGCCGGCGGAGAAGCGGCGGTAGGCTTGGTTTATCTCCTCTTTGTTATGGTGATAGTTGCTCATGGGATGTATTGATTAGCATTGGGAATATATTGCAAATTTAATAATTTAAAGCGAATGTGGGAATAGGGGATGGAAAGAGATCTGAGACCGGGGTGGGGATAACGCGAACGCGGCCGGTTTCGCAACCAGCCGCGTTCAAGTGTTTTCCATAATACTTTCGAACTAACCTAACATCATGAAACGATTTTCTGTCTTTATAACATCGGGGATGTTCGGTTGGTTCGGATGAAGTTTATTTTTTTATTTTCTTTCTCCGAAGATGGGGCGATGGCTTGAAGCTGCAAGCGGCCCATATCCCTGACGGATTGGCGCGGGAGTGATTATTCGCGCGAGGAAAGAGGAAGCCCGGGCCGTTTTGAGGGTCCGGGCTTTATTTGATGGATCGGGGTTATTTTTTTTGCTGAATGCGGATTGCTGCGCCTCCACCGGCGGCGAGGGGCTGCTTGAGCTTCATTCCGGGTTTGACGTCGATCGTGCGGATGCGGTAGGCCTGGGGATTTTCTTTCCAGTCGGCGTCGGGAGCGTCTTCGTAAATAGTGGCAACGTATTTTCCGGCGGGAAGGAAGCTGAGGTCGATTGTAGCCGTGCGGGGATTTTCATCGGTGATAGCGCCGACATACCAGTCGTTGGAGTTTTTGTCAAGGCGTGCCACGGTGATGTATCTGTTTGGTTCGGCTTCAAGATATTTGGAGTCGGCCCAGTCTACGGGGACGTCCTCGATGAATTGGAAAGCGTCGGGGAAGCGTTCGTAGTTTTCGGGGAGGTCGCAGGCCATCTGCATGGGAGAAGGCATTGTGAGGTAAAGAGCGAGTTGGCGGGCGAGAGTTGTTCCGGCCTGAGAGGTTTTTCCTTCGTTGTAGTAGCTGAGACGAGTTTCGAAGAGCCCCGGAGTATAGTCCATCGGGCCCCCTTTAAGACGAGTGAAAGGGAGGATGCAGGTGTGGGAAGGAGGATTTCCGCCCATAGATTCGAATTCGCCACCGCGTGCGGATTCTTGAGCGAGCCAGTTGGGATA
This sequence comes from uncultured Porphyromonadaceae bacterium, assembly GCA_947176755.1. Taxonomy (GTDB): domain Bacteria; phylum Bacteroidota; class Bacteroidia; order Bacteroidales; family Muribaculaceae; genus Lepagella. Next base: position 2,924 of record CAMWRW010000048.1, on the reverse strand, counting down.
GGTTCGGCAGAGACCTGTCGGACGGGGAGCTTCGTGGCTGTCGACCATGATCTGATATTCGGCGGCCCGTTCGATGACGTTGCGAGCGTGATCGACCATCCACTGGGAAGTGTGATGTTCGGAACGAGGGATTATTGCGCCGACGTATCCGGTTTTGACCGCATCGTAGTTGTTGTCTTTCATGAATTTGAAAGCGCGGTCGAGCTGGAGGTCGTAGTCGGCGGCATTGGCTGCCGTTTCATGGTGCATGATAAGTTTGACACCCTTCTCTTTAGCGTAATCACGGAGGGCGGGGAGGTCGAAATCGGGATAAGGCTTGTCGAAGAGGAACTGACGGTTTTTGTGATAGCTGCGCCAGTCTTCCCAACCTTCGTTCCAGCCTTCGACGAGGACACCGTCAATGCCGTGTTTTGCGGCGAAGTCGATGTAACGTTTCACATTTTCGGTGTTTGCGGGATGGCGGCCGTTGGGCTTAAGCTGAGTGTAATCGGTGACGCCGGGTTTGGCGAGGCTGTCGTCGGAGTAGGCCCAGGTTTTCTGATTTCCGGTGAACATCTCCCACCAGACACCGACAAATTTCATCGGTTTGATCCAGGAAGTGTCTTCGATTTTGCAGGGTTCGTTGAGGTTGAGGACGAGCTGAGACGCGAGAATATCGCGTGGATCGTCGCTGACGATCAGAGTTCTCCAGGGGGTGTTGAAGGGCAAGAGGAGATATGCGCTGACTCCGAGGCGATCGGGGACGAGGTGAGATTTCATGGAGAAATCTTCAGGGTCGACGTCGAGGAGCATGGCGGGATATCCGTCAAGAGCCGCCTCGTGAGCATTGATGTAGATCCCGTCGGCGGTCTTGATCAGCATCGGGGTCTGAATTGTGAGACCGTCAACGCGCTGAGCTTCGGAATGTTTATTGTAGCCGGCGAGGGCGTCGGAAAGACCGGAGAAGGAGGTCTCCGACCAGAGATATTCATCCGTGTCGTAATCGCCGGGGATGCAGAAGAGAGTGTGGTCGCCGGTGTAGTTGAATTCGGTAAGTTCATCCTTTACGGTCAGGTAATTGGGGCCATTCTGAACGGGGAATTCGTAACGGAAACCGAGGCCGTCGTCAAAGAGACGGAATCTGATGGTCATCTCTCGGGCGGGGTCGTTGGCTTCGAGCTTTACGGCGAGTTCCTTGAAATGGTCGCGGATGGAGGAGTATTCCCCCCAAACGGGTTCCCAGGAGCGATCGATTGTGGCGGTGTCAGTGGCGACGATTCGGAATCCGTCGGTGAAGGCCGTTTCGTCGGCTACCAAGCCGAGTTTGCTATCGGCGACGACAGTTTTCCCCTTGTAACCGAGGGAATAGAAAGGGGCGCCATTGTTGTCGACGTCGACATTGAGGAGGAGATTGCCGTTAGGGGAGGTCACACTCACGGCCGCCATGTTGAATGCGACCGTCAGCATTGAGAGCATAAAGAATGAGTTCTTCATTTTGAGATTAGCTTGTCAGTTCGTAAAGAATGTGTGGCGCGGTTGTCGATATAGACGGTATTCGCCGGGGAGTCTCCGGGCCGACCGCCTAACAATTCCTTAACATTCCATGCCTAAACAAAGAACGCATTTCCAATCTTTTATATTATACTCGCCGATTCTGTAAAATGCGGATTTTTGATTCTGCAGGCGAGAGGGAGGAGGAGAGAGGAAAGGGAGGAGAAGAGATAAGGACAAATCGGGAATATTTGGGGAGAATAGTGAGCTTTTTAATGCCGGAAATTGTTATTTAATGAGGGAAGAGTGAAAGGGTGTGTCCCTCATTATACAATCAATAAATATTTATAAACAGACAATTTATATGAAATCATTCAAGCCAAATGCATGGGTTCTTCCGCAGCCCGTGTTGATAATCGGCACGTACAATGCCGACGGGCAACCGAACGCAATGAATGCCGCTTGGGGCGGACAGTGGGATCACAATGAGATCTTTATTTCACTCGGATCGCATGCGACGACAGATAACCTGGCACGCACGGGAGAATTTACCGTGGCATTTGCAACGGCGGATACGCTTCCTGCGGCAGACTACGTAGGCGTTGTGAGCGGGCGAAAAGATCCCGAAAAGATGAAAAAGACAGGATGGGAAAGTGAACGAGGAGAGAGTGTTGACGCGCCCGTGTTCAGCTGCTTTCCGATGACACTGGAATGCAGGGTGAAAGAGAAGATGAATGAGTCGGAGACAGGGTGTTATCTTGTAGGCGAGATAGTCAATATACAGTGTGACGAGCGCTTCCTGGGAGAAGATGGTCGACCGGATGTAGAGAAGATGCGACTGATCACATTTGATCCGATAGCGAACAGTTACATAGAGTTAGGTCAACGAGTAGGTCATGCATTTCGAGACGGACTGCAACTGAAATGATAGAATAAAAACACTTGCAAGAAATATGGGGCTGCCTTCATAACCGGGCAGCCTATTTTTTGAGTTTGCCAAAGGAATTCCAATCCGCTGGCGGTAGTGTTAGACTGAGTGTGTCGTCGTTCAAGCAGTATCTATATGTAAGGCTCTTTCATTGGGTATGCCCTCAACGTCGTCATGAAATGGACGGGGCATAGTGATTACAAGGCAATGAAGCTTTATATCAACATTGCCGATAGTATCAAAGTTAATGCAATGAGCAATTTCGGCTGAATCCCTGAATGTTATAGTAATATTATGAGAAGATTTTGTTAAATTTGCAATATGAACGAGAATGCTCCTATACCACTTGCGCCATCATCGCAAGACAATGAAATAATACTTTACCAACCGGATTCAACTGTTAAACTCGAAGTCCGTTTGGAGAATGAGACCGTATGGTTGACTCAACAGCAGATGACAGAATTGTTCCAAACTTCTAAACAGAACATTAGCCTTCATGTCAACAATATCTTCAGAGAAGGAGAAC